>JAUSMA010000060.1:0-300000 GCA_030645475.1 Nitrospirota bacterium | reverse complement strand
GTTGAATCCCGGGAGATCGGGCCAGAGTCGTTGAAGTGCCGGGGTCACGACGAGCAACGCAAAATACCCATACACGACGGTCGGAACTGCGCCCAGCAGCTCTAGGGCAGGCTTCATGATTTCCCGTAAACGAGACGAGGAAAACTCGGAAAGATAGATGGCCGCCACCGTCCCAAGGGGAATCGCCACGAGTAACCCAACCGCACTGGTGACGAGGGTGCCGGCAAGCAGCGGCAAGATCCCATAGTGAGGATTGGCAAAGAGGGGGGTCCAGAGTGTATCGGTAAAAAAGTCCGTGAGCGGGACCGTTTTGAAAAACCCGATCGATTCAGACAGCAGCACAGCGATAATCGTCACCGTCGTCGCAACGGATGTCAGGGCGGCAAGAAAGAGCCCGCTCTCGATCACCCGTTCGCGTTGTTGGCGTGTACGGCGACGGGCAGCCGCCTCTTCAATGGCATTTGGCTTACTGATATGCATCGCCTCCTGCTCTGCCATGCTGGATGTGTTCATCGACCGACCAAGCCTTTCCTCTGGCAGGATGCTGAAAAAATCCGCCAGCGGCGTTCTCGCTTCACGAAGAGGCTCAACGTACCACTAGGGTATGACTCGCCTCTTCGCTCGCTGCGGCCTTGCTGGACGGCCTTTTTGAGCATCCTGTGGTTGTTCTGGCCGCGGTGCCACTCCAAGTATTTTGGCCGTTTTTTCGCATACGCCGAGTTTTTCCGCAGCCTGCTAGACAGAACTTCGAGCCAGAGCCTGAACGAACACCTCATGAATACTACCGTTTCGGAGGACGGCTCATGATTTCTTCAACCGCCAGTCCCACTTCAGGCACACCGCCGAAACCGGTACCCAGCACGCCTTTTTTGAAGCGCTCACGGGCCATGCCATAGGCTGGTTCCGGCAAAGGGATATAGCGGACTTCTGCGATCAGTTTCGGCCCTTCCGTCAGGTAATAGTCGACGAAGTCTTTCACCTCTTGGCGTTTCGCCGCTGCGTCACTGACATAAATGAAGAGAGGGCGCGACAGGGGCTGATAACTGCCCTTGATGACATTCTCTGCACTGGGCAGCACCGGTCCGCTCTTTCCGACAATGGCCACCGCTTTGAGCTTCTTCATCTGAGCGGCGTAATAGGCAAAGGGGATATATCCCAGCGCATTCTTGTTATTCTCAATTCCCTGCACGAGCACGTTATCGTCTTCACTGGCGGTGTAGTCGCCACGGCTGGCTTTAGCCTTTCCGACGATGGCATCGGTAAAGTAATCGAAGGTGCCAGAATCGGAGCCGGCGCCAAAGAGCACAATCGGGGCATCGGGCCAGTCGGAATGGATCTGGTTCCATTTGGTAATTTTGCTCTGGGCCGCCGGCTCCCAGATTTTCTTCAGCTCTTCGACTGTCATAGCGGTAATCCAGGTGTTCTTCGGGCTCACTGCCACCGTCAAGGCATCGAAGGCAATGGGCAGCTCATAATAACCAATCCCATTCTTCTGGCAAAGCTCCATTTCCTCCTTCAGGATCGGGCGAGAGGCATCTGCGATATCCGTCTCACCCCGGCAGAACTTCTTGAATCCACCGCCTGTGCCGGCGATGCCCACCGTCACTCGTATGCGGCCCCGGTTCGCCTTCTGAAATTCTTCCGCTACCGCCTCCGTGAGGGGATAGACCGTGCTCGATCCGTCGACTTTGATGAGAGCCGTTGGGGCGCCCTGTGCCAGATGAGTCCCTGAGCCGAAGACGCCGAGAAACCCGGCCATCGCCATACAGGATACCAACCGGACAACTAGCATGCGCGCTCCTCTCATCCTCAATGAACCTATTTCCATCTCATGCCCTGTGCACACCATCATGACGCAAGACTATTGTAAGCTGTGTCTTTTATCGCTGGTGAGCCTATACCGCGTCCATTCATGCACCGTCACAGATTTGTAAATTTTGTGTTAACTCAGAAGGAGAATGGCTGCCTCATGGGAGGGCGTTACGGTATCGCAATAGCGGGCGGAAAGAAGAAGGTTGACTGGGGTTATGGCACAGGTGAGCCAGAGTCGTTTCCAGGTCGAGAGCCTGGACCTATGCGGCAAGATTGTTCTCTGGCGGCATCGCTGCGAGTACACCCTCTTTTCCGCTCACGACCTAGTGTCACTCCTTCCTTCTCCCAAGAGCCTACTATGAGGATTGGCCCTAAGAATAGAACTGTCTCCCGAATCAGATCAGATCCTATGGCACCATCCTGTTAAGCACCTGCCATGCTGATGGCAATCACTATCGTGAAATCGGAGGCTTTAGTTTCATTTCCCGTGCCATTTGAACAAGATCTATGACCACCAAACGGCCCGGATCGATGTAAGGCCAAGGCCACCGCTCATCTTCCGGCACCATGGAAGTCGCCGGGACAAACGTGGCGCGAAAACTTGTTCGGCTAATCGGGAGGAGCGGGTTCTCGACAGGATCGATCTCTGACACGATACTCTGGCTCATGCCTTCAGATGGTAAGGTGCGATCATTTGCCAGAATCACATACAGGTGCCTGCCGTGGACAAAGAGACCGCCCGACGTGATGGCCAGCCCAACGGTTGAAGTGGAGACGCGTCGATAAAACGCGATCAGTTCTTCGGGCTTCGCTTCCGCCAAGGCCCGACTCAGATGGGGAGCGAGGAATGTCTGTTCCTCTTTGGAGAAGGCTGAGACCAGTGACGCTTCTCCGGTGAGAAAGGAGGGAGCGAACGAACTCCGTGGCTGTATTCTGACCCCGGCCAGAATATGCCGTAGCTCATCGGGGCTGACCTTGGCCGGATGACTGTGGCCTGTGCCTGCCTTGCTATCGAACTGAAGCCTGATGGCCGTCGCATTGTCCTGATAGACAGCGCGTGGGGGCGGAGCAGTTGCACACCCGACCGAGAGCGAAACAAGGACGCCTAATATAGAAACCACCCAAGCCTGCATGTTGTTCCTTCCCATGGCGGTGAGTCACTGCACGCAGTGCTCTCCTCTCCGTTCATACGATAGCAGAACGGAGAGAAGCTGTCAGCGCGCGGCGGCGTTGTGCGCCGTCACAAGACTCTGCCCCAGGAGTTCAAAGTTCTTGGAAATCTGTGCGGCGGTCAACGGGTAAAAATTCGCTCGAGCCACGGTCTCCTGCCCTTGACGGCTATTCACAAACTTCAAAAACTCCCACACCACGGAATCGAGTTTTTCTTTCTGGTTTTTATTCACGTACAGATAGAGAGGTCTCGCCAGCGGGTACTGCTCATTGGACACGCTCTCAGCGCTGGGCAGGATCGCCGCCCCCTCTGCCTCTTGTGCGAGCGGGACAATTCGGACCATGGAGCTATGGAATCCCACGCCGGCATAGCCGACTGCGAGAGGGTCTTGAGCGATGGCCAGGATCTCCGATGCCGAACCAGGCTGTTCCTGCACGTCGTCATGGAGTTCTCCGTCTATCAATGCCACGTGCTTAAAGAATTCGCGGGTCCCGGACTTCTTGTTTCGTCCGTACAGATGAATCGGCTGCTGGTTCCATCGATCCTTGAGCCCCACCTGGCCCCAGGTTGTGAGGCGTGCTCCCTTGCTTCGCTTCAATGTCGAGCTGAATATGCCGTCGATTTGTTCGAGCGTCAGGCTTTCAATTGGATTCTCGTTGTGTACATAGATGGCAACGGCATCCATCGCGATGGGAATGCCGATGGGTTCGTACCCATGGTGGCTGACAAACCCCTTTCGCTCCTGGTCTGTGAGTGGACGTGACGAAGCCAATAGATCCGAACTGCTGGCACCTTGCGTACCTTTGCCCCCTGACTTGTCCCCACGGAATTGGAGGGAAAGACCGAGCATGAATTCGCGTATGGCCTCGCTGGATCCCTGCCCTTCGACACCGAACTTCGTGTTGGGTTGAAATGCTCTGAACGCGGCGGCGAGCTTCGCCATGAGAGGCTGCATCGTATCAGACCCGACAATGGTGACTCGACCGCTGATTCCTTGCGCCGGCTGGTACTGTTCCGTGATCGGGTCACTTCCGGATTGGACCAGGGCGTTGACCTGTTCTGCTGCAGCCATCTCGTATCCCAGGAACCAAAACGTGAGGGCAAGCACAAGGGCAACGCAATGTGCTGTATGAGCAGACCAGCTTCGCCAATGGATGTTGCGTTTCATCATCATATCCTCTCTTATCGATAAAGATGGTTCCATTAATTAAAGAAGAACTGAGCCTGGAATCGCAACAAGGAGGCATCGTATTGATCCTGCACCTGATTGCGCACCAGAGTCTCGTTGAGGCCATCTTTTAACATGAGTTCGGTGACAAACCTCCAGTGGGTATCCGGTTCCCAGACCAGACCGAAGTTCCAAGTTCGCGATTGGCCGTCTGGCGCGCCACTGGTTGCTTTGATTCCACCATAATATTCACCGAAGCGCACATAGGGGGTGAGCTGGCCGACATCCGAGTATTGCCAGGTATAGTACCCTTGCACATAACCGCCTCGGAGCGACGATTCTTCAATGGTGTTATTGCCCGCGTTCCGCTTCGCATTGCGTCCGATCGTACCCTCGGCAAGTAGTCCCCAAGGTTGCGGTGGCGTCCATAGGTAGGCAGTGATGCGCTGATCGTTGACGTCGCAACCCCCCTCCTTATTTAAAGCATCGTGACACTTCGCTGCCGAACTGGTGCTGGTGGGTGAACCGGCGCCGCTGACTGAGTAAATCCCGCGAAAGGCCATCACGCCGGTTTCCAAGAGTCGCCCGTTCGGCAGTTCAAATGGGTAGGCCAATCGTGCGCCGACATGCTTGTCGCCGTTCATTTCCTGTTTGTTGCGACCTTGCCCGTTGTAGACCATGACGCCGAAGACGCCATAGTCGCCAGGGCCATTGTGATAGGCCGCTAATTGGGCAAACCGTTCTTGGGCGATTTTGGGACTCCAGTAATACGCAATGCCGAGGTCTCGCTCTCCCGGCGCTCCGCTTTGAATCGATTCATGCCGGTCGAGTTCCTGCCGATTTGTGCTCGAGCGGTAGGTATCGAAGGAATTCGGCACTCGGTGTTGACCAAACCGGAGCCGGTGAATCTTGTCTTTTGTCAGGTAGTAGTCGGCGTAGGCATCGATAATTTCCTTATTAAACATATTTTGAGTTCCTTGGTCACCCTCGAACGCGCCCTGAAGAAAGAATGCCAGCCGTTCTGAAACCTGCCCCTGGAACACGAGGCGGATGCGCCGGAAGTAGAACTCGCGCGGCTGGTGGGTTGCGTTGCTATCGCCCTGAGGGATGCTCATCTTGCCGTCGGTGGGTCCGGCGGAGATACGAAACTGGGTGTACCCGCTGATCCGGATGCGCTCATACCAGCGGGGATTGCCAGCCATTTGCATTTCCGGCGTCTGCTCGAAGACGCGCCGTTCTTCCTCCGCTTTCAGGCGAATCCAGTCATCTTGGGTGATGACGCCCTTTTCCAATAGCAGACTTTCGAGATTGGTACTTTCAATGGTGACGCGCTGGCCGGCACCTGCCCGTTGGCTTGGGTCGGCTACAGGTGTGGCGATTAAACCGCCGTGAGGTCCCATAACGTCCGGTTCTGCCGCAACTGCAGTCAGGGTACTGATTGTGCCCAAGCTGAGGACCAGGCACACGATAGAGGCAGATCGCAAAACGGCACATGAACACACCGCACCTCTGTCCTTCAATTGTTGCGGAAATTGCCAGATCTGCACGCTTCATTCTCCCTTGTTTTTTGACTCATGCGGGCCGATGAAAACACAGCCCTGTCACAAGGGAGTATCCAGGACACAGATAAAGAATCCGTGACAGCGGTGTTACAGAATTGTTAACTTTTGATGGGGATCAGGTTTATGTCGGCGTTTTCAAGAGGCTATCGGGAGGGCACCAGAGAGTGCCGTTCAGGCGATGAGGCAAGCTCCAGACGTCATAAAACGCGGTAGTACAGCACCGAGCTCGTTCCTGTGCTGGCATTGCGCTGAAGCACCGCGGTCGCATTCCTGGTCACTTCGTTGACGCTCACGACCATACGGGCCAGGAACAGATCGCTTTTGATGTCGTACAGGTTTTGGAGCCGGAGTTCCTTTCCAACTGCTTCGAAGCTACTGACGCGATCGAGGTCCTGAATGGTCTTGAAGGGACGCGCTTGGATAATATCCGACGCCACGCCTTGCGTGATACGAGGATCGAGGGCCTGAAGCACCAGAAGGTCGGCTGTGTTCACATTCACCCGGCTTTCTCCTTCTTGGGGATAGACAGTCACCAGCTTTGAAATCTTCTGGATGATCTCGGGCGAGATTCCCTTGATCAGGCGTAACTCTAAGAGCGTCTGCAAGGGAGCATTCGCCGCCCGGTAGGAGGGGCGCAAGGTTTGATAGTAGGGGCCCTCTGCACCGGACGCTTCCGGTACCTCGTCCTGATCCACCCAATCGACGATGGCGTCCACCAGATCCGGATTGACCTGCACGAGTTCGAAGAGGCGTTTGAACCGTAAAACTTTGGTCTTCTTGGCGATGAGATCTCCGCCGGCCGCTAAGTCGTTCAGGTTGAGTTTGCCCCGTTCATCCTCGATTTGCGCGCTCAGTACTCCATCGCCGATGGCATAGTTCGAGATGGGAAAGGCCCATATGTCGGTGGGGGCATCGAAGAACTCTCCCGTTTGCTTGTCTTTGATGAAATCTTGCTGCAACACGCCACGGGCAGCCTGTACCGCCGCACGCGCGAGCACGGTCGCTTTAAAATTGTCTCGAAATGCTGCGGCGTCTCGGTATTCACGCCGCGCCTCGACATCGAACTCGAGAATCAGCGCAACCAGGAGAGTGAGAACCAGGAGGGTGAGCAGCAGGGCAATGCCACGCTCATCAGACCTTGGCATAGGTCACGATTTTCAGCGTCGCGTCGAGATTGACTGGATTGTCGTATTTCGGTTTCATCTGGAGATGGTGTACCTGCACGTCGTAGGGGGCCTGCTCAATGGCCACGAGCAATGCGAGGATCTGGGGAAGCGTGACGCCGTCGAGCCGTAGGTCGACTGAGGTTTCCTGATAGCCCTGGACGACCAGGGGAGCCTGTGGCTGCATGCCGACGATGCGATCGCGAATTTGTGCCGTCGTCGTCGCTTCTTCCATGAACGCCAGCAGGGAAAACTGCGCCGGCGGCTTCGGCATACGTTGCTCGAGTTTGGCGATACGCGCCTGCTTGGACAGATATTCCTGTGCTACCAGCGCCAGCTCCTGGCTATCTTTCGCTTTCCGGCGTGCCTGCCGGTCGAGTTTGTCGATCGACGCGGTGAGTGGATCGATGATCAGCAGGAACAGGAGGACTGCTACAATCACCGCTCCACCGGCTGACACCATGATGCGCTCACGTTGCGAGAAATGCTGCCACCGCTCTTTCAGCATCTGTTTCATGGCCGTTGCACCGTATAGGTCAGTCGAAATACGACTTGGTTCGGTACAGCCCCAACACGGGTGTCACTAATGGACACGTCATGTAGTCCCTCGACTGCCGCGAAGGCCTGCTTGATCTTTTCGACGGCATCGAAAGTTGTCGTTTCCCCCTCCAGATGGATACTGGCTCCGTCGATCGTGAGTTCTCGCACTTTCAATGGCACTCCTGGCGGGACATGCTTGACCAGTTCTGCAAGACTGGCCAACACGTTATAGCGACTCCCGTCGACCACCGAGAGGCCGTTCTCTATTTGTGACACTCGATACCGAGCCTGATCTAATTCTTCGCCGGGGCTGGCGCCTGGACCAAATGTTTGCTCGTATTGAGTCTGGAGCCCCCGCTTGAGGTCCTTGACCGTCGAATCTTTGAGCATCACGCGCGTGGAGAGATCCATCAGACCCAGAACGGCCAGGACGAGTCCGCCCCACAAAGCCAACCGGCGGTCTTGCTTCGAGGCCTCTCCTGTGGCCGATACATCCTGGCTTCCGGCTTTAAAGTCCAGGACGAGACCAGATCCGGCCAACCTCGATTTCCAGCGTGGCCGCACGATATTCGGATGGATCGACAATCCGAATGCAATGGAAAAGGCGCGGGGACAGCTCGATCCGAATCCTTGTCGCGGCCCGACAGGCTGCAGGCCCAGTTGGTGCGCCATGTACCCGCTCAGTTCTTTCAATTTTGAACCGCCGCCCGATACCCAGCAGTGGGTTAATCGTTGATGGACGCTGCCTTCGTAGGCATGGAGAGAGACGCGCAATTCTTTGAGGACTGGTTCGAGCCAGGCGTCGACCTCGTTCACGGCCATGGCTCGCTTTCGTCGTTCTGCTTCAGCGAAGCTGCAGGCATGACGCACGGCGAGTGCATGCGTGAGATGATTCCCGCCCCATTGCACAGTCCGCAACAGGACCGGACGACCTTCATGTACCAGGCACAAGGTCGTCTTCGAGGCCCCGACATCGATAATCGCCATATCGCCTGGAACTTGCGCCCCTTCCTCTTTGAGGAATTGGCTGACCGAAAATAAGGCCATGCCGTCAATGGTGATCGCAGCGGGGTTGAGATCGGCGGAGGCCATAAACCGGATATGTTCAGCGATTTTTTCTTTGGGCGCTGCGGTGACGAGGACGTCGGACCCTTTGGCTTTTGCGGTCCCTTCCTGGGATCCCCGCGCCGGCAACAATAGACTGCCGACCGTGACGTCTTCCAAGGGCATCGGAATCAGGTTTTCCATTTCGAAGGGGACTACCTGCGCCAGTTTGGAGGCATCGCGAAAGGGAAAGGAGAGGGTTCGGACAAATACATCCTGGCAGGGGAGCGCCGTGACGATCTCTCCACTGCCGTACAAGCCATGCTGCCAAAGAAAATCTCTGAGCATGCCCGCCCGATGCGCGGGCTCCATCTGTTCCGGTCGACCATAGGGAACAGGCCGGTGGAAATACTCTACCGATTCACGCCCGCTCAAGCGGCGTCGGAATCGCACGGCCTTGAAGGCCGTCTGTCCGATATCGAGCCCGACACATTCAGCAATCATCGACAACGACCTGTACTCCTCAATGTCTTCACAACGTGCGTATATCTCGCGAGACTATCCGTACTGTACCAGGCTCGGGAACAGGAGAAAAGAACTACTTCCCTGAGTGCTTACAGCGCTACTCTCGCATTCATGATCGGCCCGGCCAGTTTAAACGTTAAGGGGGCACCGGGCTGAAACGGCGGTAACGACAGGCTTGCCGCTTTTTGCGCAAACCCGGGACCGGGAATGATCGTCACCGTCAGATCCAGAAGGCTCTGCTGAAGCGGCTGCCGCAACGTGACATGCCCCTGAGCGGTAAACGATCCATCGACACCGTCACCCTTTAATTCCGTCACATCGCAGACGCCATCATGGCAGGTGAGCGACGCCTGTATGCGACCGAGCGCTAGCGAGGGCATTGCCGCAGAGCCGGCAGTGACTCGATCGACGACAAGGTCCTTGATCTCCATCTTCACGGTTCCGTCACCCTTGAGGGCAGCCGTGGCGTCTTGCGTGTTATCCCATCGATGCATGAAATCCCCCTGGGCGGTTCCTTGGCTGACGTAGGGTTTCAGGACCGTCGCAAGTTCCATTTGCTGGAGATGACCTTTAACGGAAACTGGACCACGTAAGCCCCACGAGGCCGCTGTGAGAGATCCGGTGGCTCGCCCGGCGCCCACCTGGGCTGCTCCTGGTAATTGCACGACATAGTCTATCACCAGGCGGCCGAACAATGCCTGAAAGACTCCAATTGTTGTCCGTACGGCTTCAAGTGGAATGGCCCCGATGGTGGGGCCAGAGAGGACAACATCACGCCACTCAATGGACGCGGGAAATCCCACCGACCAATCCGCGGCCCGCACCTCCCATCCACTCGCCCGATGAAACTCAGCCAGTAGACGACTCTGGAGTGGGCCATAAGGAAATGTCAGGAGCAGCGAGAGGATGAAGCCGGTTAGCGTCGCCAACCCCCAGCCCAGAGGGCCTTTCAGTTTCGATGTTTCAAGCCAGGTGATGGGCCATACCGTCATGATGCCCCCACCGCGACCCATTGGCGGACGGTCTGAGGTTCGGCATTCTCTTGCAGTAGCGTCAGTTCGATCAACAAGGCTTTCGGAGTTCCCGATCGTCCACGACCATCCCACTCGTCTACCCAGAGATTGTTCTTGCTGTCATAGAAACGCACGTTGAAGGCTTTGACCTTGCTGGCGAGCTCGACTTGCTCGACCGACTCATCTGTCAGTCCGTAGAGGTTTCTCCGCACAAAGCGAAGGAGGCGTTCGCCTTCTCTGGTATAAACGATGCGAACCAATTCGGTATCTTTCGTCGATTCCGCTCCTCGAAACTGGCCCATCGTAAGAAAGGCGATTGAATCGGCCGGTTGACCATCCTGCTGGCCGTTGATCCCCATCCAAGGACCAGACGTCAGGCTCACGCCGACCGACAACTCATCGGTCATCACGCGTAACGTGCTTCGAACAATCTGTTCATTGGCCGAGCTTGCCCTTGCGGCATCGATCGCACTGGTCGTGACATAGAGCGATCCAAAGACTAAGGTCGCCATCATGGCGACGAGAGACACGGCCAGCAGCACTTCAATGAGAGTGAAACCGCCCTCACTACTGGGGGGAGTTTGCCGAAAAAACATAGGTACTGACCTCGACCATTTCTTCTGTGGCGCCTCGTGGCCACAACACCTGGATCTTCACTTCCTGTACGATCGGTAATGGCGTGGGTGCGACAATTCGTTTCCACCGATAATTGGCCGGTCGATTCGTGGTCTCGGCAGTGGCTTGCGATCCCAGAGGGATCGATTGAAATTCTCCACCCGTCTCACCGAGTGGCAACAGCATCCCCAGCTCCGTCTCGATCAACTTTTCCTGCGCGAGGACCGTGGCGGTCGTGAGTTCCTTGGCCCTCGCATGGAGATCGAGGTCCCAGTTGCGGAGCCCCAGCAAGATCGGCAGTGCCAACGCCAGAATGCCGAGCGCGATCAGCACTTCTAATAACGTAAACCCTCGTTCGTTTCCCATAGCGCATCCTACGCGTGCCCGGTCACTCTCACCGTCGGCTCATTATCTGACTGCCACCGCGGTTTGAAGTAATGGTCTCACACGGTCGGGAATGGTGAGGGGCTTCGAGGGCTCGATCCGTTCATCGCTCATGCGGATGGCTCCTGTGACGGGCTCAATGGCAATGGCCAGAATATTGTTGTTCTTATCCGCCAGATGCATCGTCATCGGATCGATCCTTCCGGTAGGATAAAAAAACAGGTCGACTCGGCCGGATTCTTTTTTCCCCTGACTTGCCAGCATGTCTGAAAAGCGAATGGTGTCGGGAAGGTTCAACGGCGTGGCCCAGGTAGCGTCGGTCGGCACTTTTTCTTGATTGCCATCCAGGATCACCGGCCAATAGGTTCCTCGATCCAGATCAACGTACAGGTGGACCGTTTTTTGGGTCAACATGGCCATGCCCTGAAGGGATCGCACGGTCCCGACCATCCGCCGGCCCACTGAGCCGAGGTTTTCCTCCAGCGATATTCGAGGCAATACGATGCCCAGCAAGCCGACAAGCAAAAAGAGTACAAGGATGATTTCCAGGATCGTAAACCCTGCCGTAGCCAGGCAGGCATGAGGCACGTGGCGTGAGGCGAGGGGAGCCAACAGATGTTTCTCGCACATCCCTCGCCCCATGCCCCTCGCCTCTTGCCACATCTTCTAGTCCTTATCGAGATTCCAATTGGTAATATCCGCATTGATTCCTTCGCCGCCTACTTCACCATCAGTGGCGAGGGAGATGATCTCGTAATCGCCTTTCGGGCTGGGACTCAAATATTTGTATGGATTTTGCCAGGAGTCTTCCGGCAGCTTCGGGAGATAACCTCCGAGCTTCCACTTTTTCGGGATCACCCCGACCGAAGGTTTTTCGACCAAAGCCTTTAAGCCTTGTTCTGTTGAGGGATAGACACCGTTGTCGAGTTTATAGAGTTGTAAGGCGCCTTCGATATTGCGAATCTGCACCTTAGTGGCCGTGCGTTTGGCATCATCCGTTCGTCCCATGATGCGAGGAACGACCAACGCGGCAAGGATCGCGAGAATAGCCACCACGACCATGATCTCGATGAATGTGAAGCCACGTTCACTTCTGAGGATATGGCATGATGGATGATGGATGATGGGTGATGGGTGATAGGTGAGGCCCCGGCATCCGGTGCCTGTTGCTCCAGGTCATCTGCGCGCGCTCGAACCGTTCCTTGCCTCTCATCGAACACCTCCCATTTGACTCATCACGTATCACCCTTCACTGATCACGGTTTCTAGCGAACCATCTGTCCCATCTCAAAGATGGGTAGCAGGATGGCCACTACAATAAAAAACACCAATACACCCATGACGAGAATCATGATGGGTTCCAGCAGCGATGTAAACCGCGTAATCACCCGATCCACTTCCCCATCGTAAATTTGTCCGATTCGACGCAGCATCTCCTCCATTTCACCGCTCCGTTCACCGACCGCAATCATGTGGGTGACCAGGGCGGGAAATTCACCGCTCCGCTTCAACGGTTCGGCAATCGTTTCCCCTTCGCGAATATTCTGTCTGGCCCCTTCAACGGCATGTTCCAGCACGCGATTATTCATGACACGTTTTGCGACATCCATGGCATCCAGTAATTGCACACCGCTGGCCAGCATCGTCGCCAATGTGCTCGTGAGGCGTGAGATGGCGACCATCCTGGCCACTTCGCCGATGAGTGGAATTTTGAGCAGCCATCGGTCGGACTTGAGCTTCCCCGCTTCCGTGTTCATGGTTCGCCGCACCGACCAGACAATAAGTGCCACTCCACCGAGTATCACAATCCAATAGTCGGCAAGAAAATGGCTGATGCTCATCAAGACAACCGTAGGCCAAGGGAGGGCCTGTTTCAAACTCGTAAAGACCGCGGTGATTTTCGGCACGACAAAGGTCATCAGAAAAAAGAGTACCGACACCCCGACAATCAACATCAGGGCTGGATAGAGTATGGCATTGGTCACTTTGTGCTTGAGCGCCAACTGCTTTTCCAGAAACTCTGCGAGGCGGAACAAGATTTGATCCAATGCGCCGCTAGCTTCACCCGCCCGCACCATGTGCACATAGATCTGAGAGAACTCGCGTGGATAGCTTTCCAGCACCGCGCTATAGGACTTGCCGCCACGGATTCCTTCTCGGATATCGGCCATCAGGCTCTTCACGGGTTTTTTCTCGGTTTGATCCACCATCACGCCGATCGCTTCAACCAGCGGCAGACCTGCCACCAGTAATGTCGCCAGCTGTCTGGTCATCATGGCCACATCGCTGGTGCTGAGGGCAGGGGAGCGACCGATCGCCGAGGAAGAATTGCCAGGAGTGTCTTCGCTCGAGGCAGTGCCTTGCTCCACCATATCGGTGGGAAATACGCCGACCTTCCGTAGTTTCACACGAGCCACCTTTTGGCTCTCGGCGTCGATGATGCCGGTTGCAGACCCTCCGTCGTTCTTATAGCCCTTATAGTGGTAGACAGGCATCCGGCTAGATCTCGACTTCCTGCTGGGTAATTCGCATCAATTCTTCTGTCGTCGTGAGCCCGTGAAACACTTTTTCCGCGCCTTCATCTTTCAACGTCACCATGCCCTTTGCCATCGCCGCTTGGCGAATTGTCGCCGAATCCGCTTTGTTGCCGATGAGGCGACGGATTTCATCGTCGAGGACGAGGAGTTCGAAAATGCCGGTTCGACCTCGATAACCGGTCTGAGAACAGGCCGGGCACCCGGCTCCACGATAGAAGGTGGGGCGCGCCTTTGGAGGGACGATACCGAGGCGAATGAGTTCCTCGTCCGTCGGCTGATAGGGCTTTTTACAGTCTGAACAGACTTGCCGCAGCAACCGCTGGGCTAAAACGGCGACCACCGAGGAGGCGACGAGAAACGGTTCAATGCCCATATCGATCAATCGAGTGGCCGCGCTCGAGGCATCGTTGGTATGCAGGGTGGAGAAGACCAAATGCCCTGTGAGCGAGGCATGAATGGCGATTTCAGCAGTTTCACGATCGCGGATTTCACCGATCATGATGACATCGGGATCTTGTCTGA
Organism: Nitrospirota bacterium; assembly: GCA_030645475.1. Classification (NCBI taxonomy): domain Bacteria; kingdom Pseudomonadati; phylum Nitrospirota; species Nitrospirota bacterium. Next base: position 285,944 of record JAUSMA010000060.1, on the reverse strand, counting down.
GAATCGATCGTAACCCTGCAGCAAACGTCAGATTGATCTTGGGATTGACCTGCATCTGACCGACACCGACCAGCTGATATTCCACCGGGTCTTCAACGGTGATGATGTTCTTGTCCGGCGCATTGATCTGAGTTAATGCCGCATAGAGGGTCGTGGTCTTCCCGCTTCCGGTCGGACCGGTCACCAGAATGATGCCGTGGGACAATTGGATTAATTGCTGAATGATACCCAGGCGGTCTTGCGAGAAGCCCATCTCCGACAAATTCAACAGACGGTTCTCTTTTTCCAAAAGCCGCAAGACCACTCGTTCGCCATGGGAGGTCGGCAGCACCGAGACACGCAGGTCGACATCTTTGCCCGCCGTGCGAATCCTGAAACGTCCATCCTGCGGTAATCGCTTCTCCGCAATATTCAAACTTGCCATGATCTTCAGTCGCGCGATGATGCTCGCTTGCAAATGTTTGGGGGGGGTAAGGACGGGATAGAGTACCCCATCGATGCGATACCGCACGACCAGTCCCCGTTCAAACGATTCAAAGTGAATATCGCTGGCCCGTTGTCTGACGGCTTGGAAGAGGACGGAGTTGACTAAGCGGATGATGGGGGCTTCGTCCGTCGCGTCGAGCAAGTCTGTCGGCTCGTCTAACTCATGGGCAATTTGATCCAGACTTTCACTGGCTGCGATATCCTCCATGACTTGCTCCGCGCCTGCAGGACTTGCCGCGTCGTCATAGACACGATTCAGACAGGCGAGGAGCGAAAGGCTGGTCGTCAGTATCGGTTTGATGGGAAGTCCGAGCAACAGACGAAGGTCGTCCAGCGCCGCCGTTTCCATGGGGTCTGTCGTGGCCACAAGCACCGCGCCATCTTCTGTTTTGAGGGGGAGTACGTGATAGCGCCGCGCAAAGTGGATTGGAACCTTCTTGACCCATTCATGGTCGACCTGGCTGACGTCAAGATGCGGGAGCCAGGGCAGTTCGAACTGAATCGCGAGCGCTTGTAGCAAGACGTCTTCGGTTATCGTCCTGAGTCGGATCAAGATTTCGCCGAGACGACCCCCTTTTGTCCCTTGAATATTAATGGCCTCAAGCAATTTGGAGTCGAGCACGCCGAATCGGTCTTCGAGTATCGTGCCTAGCAGCGGACGACTGCTGTGTTCGTCGTTCATTACAGAATATCCATGATGAGATTGTTCTTTCTCGGAACGGTCACAGGCCTTGGAGCAAGACCGCAGATCCTTGTGACGTACAGAGAGCGTTTCTGTCTGATATCGCCGACAAAGCCATGACGGCTATCCCCTCTCGCCGTTCAACGGGAGCTGTGCCTCACCCTACGCTCACTAAGGCTCCAGAATAACAGCGAACTGTCGAAAGCAGAAAGGAGCTGAAGCAAATGAGGATACAGCGGACTCAGCGAATGTCGAACGTCATCGCGGTTCGCTGATTGTTACGCAGCACGTCAAGTTTCACCGTCTTCTCGTTGCGAAGCTGCTGGAAGAGAGTCAGCATAGTGCCAGGATCGCGAATATTCACACCATTGACCTGCTGGAGGACATCCCCGTACTTCAATCCGATCTTTTCATAAAAGCTTGAGGGAGCAATGTAATCGAGTCGGAATCCATTCATCGCTCCATTCACCAGGTAGGGTACGGCTCTCGCCTGCGACAATAATTTGGGCAAATCGCCCATCGCCTGTTCAACATCTCTCCGATCGAGCACGGTACGCACAGGACTTCCAGGCGCTGGCGCTACGGCCGATCCCGCGGTGACAGGGGGAGCTAGGGGCTTCTCGACCTGAGAGGCAGCGAGCTCAAGCAACTCTTGCTGATCGCCCTGGCGAACGACCATCCCATCCCGACGGATTTCACTGATTTCTCCCACATCGGGTATGTGGTCGTGCAACTGGAAAAATAGTTGTCGTTTACTGGAAAGCTCTTCTACGATGACGGAGACCCCTCCATGATCGCCGATCACGACTCCGAGCAGTTTAAGCTTCGCCGCGAGATTTAACGAAACCCGGGGAAGGGCTGCACCAGGTTCTGCTGTGGGGCTCATACCGAGAGGGGCGGAGGGGAGGGGGAAAAGTCCGCTCGTCCGAATATGCTCAACCATCGCGGGCACTGAGGTCCGTACCTCAGCCTCCTGGTTGGAAATCGGTGCTGGTCGTACCAGACCTACCGGAACTGACAACGCCTCCGCAATCACGGCGTTGATGATATGCGCCACCAGTAAGGTGCCACATACGATATAGGCGAAGATGATACCCCTGCGCATACTCATAGGCTTCGAAACGGACGGTAAACCAATCCTCTCAGTTACGTACATATTCTAGTGCGAAGCAAAGGCCGCGTGCAAGAAGAACCCGCTTCCCTTCTGATGCGAGTCGGTCATTCTTGGTAGCACACCAGTATGTAACCTGAATAGGTGTAGGGACACAGCGCGATGTCCGGGGAACTATCCACGCGCTATCGCAGGTAGACAACATCAGGTATTCGAGACATAATTCAGCCTCGCCCCAGGCAAACTAAGGAGTGGTCTTGTGAAAAAAGCATTGATTAGTGGCATAACGGGTCAGGATGGATCGTATCTGGCGGAGCTCCTTCTCGGGAAAGGGTATGAAGTCTATGGCATTATTCGAAGATCGAGTTCGTTCAATACGGGGAGGATTGATCCTATTTATCAAGACCCGCATGTTCCCCATCGACGGCTTCATTTGGTGTATGGAGACCTCAACGATGCAAGTTCCCTGAATCGTATCATTCGAACGGTTCAGCCCGATGAAATTTACAACCTGGGAGCACAAAGTCACGTGCGTGTGAGTTTCGATATTCCCGAGTATACCGGCGAGATTACCGGACTCGGAACGATCCGTCTTCTGGAAGCCATTCGGGAAGCGGGGCTGAAGCCGAAGTTTTATCAAGCATCGTCGAGTGAGATGTTCGGCAAAGTGCAGGATGTTCCTCAGCGAGAAACCACGCCATTCTACCCCCGTAGCCCCTATGGAGCAGCCAAGGTCTACTCCTACTGGATTACCGTCAATTATCGCGAAGCCTACGACCTCTTTGCCTGTAACGGCATTTTATTCAACCATGAATCGCCTCGACGTGGCGAGACGTTTGTGACACGCAAAATTACGAAAGCGGCAGCACGCATCAAACTTGGCATTCAGAAGGATCTCTTTCTTGGCAACTTAGATGCGAAGCGAGACTGGGGATTCGCGGGAGACTATGTGCAGGCGATGTGGATGATGTTGCAGGCCCCCAAGCCGGAGGACTACGTCATTGCGACTGGGGAGACGCATACCGTGCGTGAGTTCTTGGAGCTGGCGTTCGGTCGTCTTCAGCTGGATTGGCAGAAGCATGTGAAGATCGATCCAGCATACTATCGCCCCACCGAGGTAGACCTCCTCATCGGCGATGCGAGCAAAGCCAAGCGGGATCTAGGATGGGAACCGAATGTCCGATTCAAGGAACTGGCTCATATGATGGTGGATGCGGATCTTGCCCTCGAACAAGAGCGGCTTGAAGGAACCCAGAGAAAGAGGTAGCGATGTCATTTTGGACGAATAAGCGAGTGGTCGTCACGGGAGGGGCAGGCTTTCTTGGATCCTTTGTCGTTGAGCAACTACGAGCCAAGGGCTGCCGAGACATTGTTGTGCCCCGAAGCAAAGATTATGACCTCGTTCAGATGGATGCGGTGAAACAGCTCTATAGCGATAGCACTCCCGATATGGTCATTCATCTGGCTGCACGTGTCGGGGGAATCGGTGCGAACCAAGCCAATCCCGGGAAGTTTTTTTACGATAACCTGATGATGGGTACCCAGCTTATCGAAGTCGGACGACAACGGGGGCTGAAGAAATTCGTGGCGTTGGGCACCATCTGTGCCTATCCCAAGTTTGCTCCTATTCCATTTCAAGAAGACGATATCTGGAATGGATACCCTGAAGAGACCAATGCACCCTACGGTCTCGCCAAGAAGATGATGCTGGTCCAGTCGCAGGCGTATCGTGAACAGTATGGGTTCAATTCGATCGTATTGTTTCCGGTCAATCTCTATGGCCCACGCGATAACTTTGATCTGGAAACGTCTCATGTCATTCCAGCCTTAATACGTAAATGTGTGACCGCTCAAGAAGCGGGCCAATCCACCCTTACCTTGTGGGGAGATGGATCTCCGACTCGAGAGTTTTTGTATGTGGAGGACGCAGCGGAGGGCATCCTGCTCGCTGCTGAACGTTACGGGGGGAGTCTGCCTGTCAATCTAGGGACAGGGGAGGAAGTGCCAATTCGGCATCTTGCCGCCATGATTGCTGAAGATGCTGATTTTACAGGCCAGATCCAATGGGATCGTACCAAGCCAAATGGGCAACCTCGACGATGCCTGGATGTCAGCCGGGCTAAGCAACTGTTCGGGTTTCAATCAAAGCATGCGCTTCGGGAAGGACTTAAGAAGACCATGCAGTGGTTTGCTGCCAATCGCCAGAATCTTCGACAAGTTACTTTTTGAAAGTTCCACCCATGCTTGCAAGGTTCGAGGGCATTTTTGAACAATGATGCCTGGGCAAACTCCTTTCTCCTATTCTCAGCTGTAGGCGAGCAGGGGGAACGCATTGAAACACAACGTATTCACAAGCTGACCTATATGGCCTGAAACTTGCTGACTTACTGCTATTTGGTTCCTACGATAGAGGAAACGCAAACGTGAATGAATCCAACCATTCTCCCCTCATACAGCAGGACCATCGAGTGTCACTCCAGGTCATATCGGATCCGGACAACCGTACGACGACACCAGCCATATATAATTCGACCATCGAAGCTCCCAGTTCGACAGAGACGCTGAATGGACAGGAATCGTATGAACGAGGAACGGCGCTCAAGAACGTGGGCTTGTTTAAACAAGCCGCGGAACATTTTGAAACAGCCGCGCAGGACCCCATGTACAAGTTGAAGGGGCTCGCACAAATGGGGCTGTGTCTTAAGAGGACTGGCAAACAAGACGAAGCTGTCAAGGCATTTCGCCGAGCCCTCCAAGTGCCCTCAGCATCGTCGAAAGAACAAGTGCAGATCCTCTATCTCTTAGGGCGAACATTAGAGTCCCTCGGGCGTATTCCTGAAAGCTTGGAGACCTATCGATGGCTCAGGCGAGAGGCCCCGCAATATCGGGATGTCGCCGCACGAATCGAATCATTGAGTACAAGACGTATCCACATCAACAACCGGTAGATACAGGAGGGGCTTTGGGCTAGACAGGCATTGCAGGTCTGACAGAGCAGCGGGCGAACCGGGAATTAGCTGAGGCCTTTCACAAGAAACCCACCATCCTCATCGTGACATCACCACTTCGTACAGTGGTCCTACCGCCGGTACCGATTCCCACTTGAGGATAGCGACAGAATCTTCAACATAGCCTCGCGACCTCATCCCATTCAACACCGCGGTCACTCCTGGTGTGCTGGCCAACACCCATAAGGACTTTCGTGATAACGACTCGTTGTGCCGCGCCTTGGGCAGGAGGGGATTGAGGGCTGCAGATATCGAGGCCGTTCTCGTGCGACTCCGCTCGGTCGCTTCTCTGCGGAGTCCGCCCAACAGGGTGAGCAATTGCGGCACATAGCGATTGCGCCAGGCCTCCCACTGTTCAGTTGCTGTTTCGGTGAGCTGTTGAGAGAGGGCCTGCATCACTTGATTGAAATGCGGCGCGATCATTTGATGCTCGATCTGCTCCCAATGTTCCAGCCCCTGAATCTGAGGCCGCACGCGGGCCAGCTCAATAGCCCAGGTGAAGAAGTCGGCAGGGGCCATGCCTTGACCGCTCTGTTGAAGGTTTGGGGCAATGACCTTGCGGTATTCTTCTTCAAGCGTCGCAACTATTTGACATTGTCGCTCGAAATCCACGGGATCGCCTTGGAGCGGAAAATCTGCCAACCGAAGCACACCGCTCTTTTTCGTCGGCATGGCATTCAGTGGGCGATTGACCAAGACCGCGATGCCTTCTCGCTGCGCCAACTCCAACACTGTCTCCTGCTGATCCATGCCGGTATTAGGCGTCATCAGGGCGCCTGCCTCATAGAGATTCATGGGGCATTGCAGCACCCCGAAATGATGGCGCTCCAGGCCCAGTGACTTCGCGGCAGATCGTGCCGCGTCGTATAGGCGAGAGAGCGACGTCGCCTCGGCATTCGACGGATCTGCCGTGACCGTATTCGAGGACACGCCGTAATAACCGATCCGTCCCGCCGTGACTTGCGACTCGAAAAACGTGAAGGCCTGTTCAATCCGTCGATAAAAGGCTTCCCGCGCAATCACGAGATCGCCATCTTCATGATGGGCTGCCTCGGACAGAAAGTATTCCGGATTGTGGAGTAGGCAGACATCGAGCGTGGCAAGCCCTAGCCGGTCCAGTGACAGGGTGAGTTGATCGGCTAGATACTCCGGATGGATACAATGCCAGATGCCCTCGTCATATTTGACCATGTCTGGGTAGGGGCACCCGGCCTGCTCTCGCATCTCCGCCTGTTTGAGATTCTGCCCCTGCACATAGCCAATCTTCGAGACAACGATCACTTCTTCTCGCGTCAGCTCACCGTCTTTGAACAATTCGCCTAAGACAGAACCGACCAGGCGCTCACTATCGCCGTCCATGTAATTCGTCGATGTGTCGATGAGGTTGACGCCTTCTTGCAGCGCCTTCTTCATGGCCTCTCGCTGCTCCGGCTCCCTGGTATCGACCCGATAGGTCCCGAATCCCAGTCGGGATGTCGTGAAGCCGCTGTTGCCGAACGGGCCATATCCATGTTCCATGTGGCCGGCATAGCGTGATTGGCTCACGAGGCGTGCGGCATATCGCGCTGTCCCCTCAGGGCTAGCAGATCCAGGGTATGCGGTTCCTTGCAACAGCGTCTGTTGGGCTGGTTGATCCGTTCGTCGCGCCTCGGACAGCAATGCCTCGGTGACCTCTTGTGGATCGGTGAGGGGACGCTGGCAGGAAAAATTGCGACAGATATAGAGTGCAGCCTTTCCTCCCACCAAACCCTTGCCGGAGAGCAGGGGATGAGTGGACGGCTTGCCAGTCCCATCGCTGGAGGCAATCACACGATGCGGAAGGAACACATCGCGCACAGCGCGATGCAGTGCCTCCAATCCTGGATCGTTCGGGGCTCCCACAAACGCTAATTCAATAGGTCCCTCCGCCAGGAGATCCACGACGGCGAGACTTTTCGCGAAGGCTCTCGGATACCGGGCCATCTGACGGCCGTAGACACGAATCCCGCCAATCGCTGCCTCGCGCAGATCCTGGCGATCGTAGTGGAATGAGAGTCTGGCGAGGGCGGAGATTGCCACGGCGTTGCCACTAGGCGTCGCACCATCAGCGCCCTCGCGCGCTCGTATAATCAGCGTTTCATGGGTCTTCGCGGTTGTGTAGAAGCCTCCCTGGTCCTCATCGCGAAACGAATCCACGATCCGTTCTCCCAATTGAAGCGCGGCGGCAAGATAGCGTTCCTGCCCGCAGGCCTCATAGAGGTCGATCAACCCTTCTGCGAGATAAGCATAGTCTTCCAGGACCCCGTCGAGATGGGCCCGGCCCTTTCTCGAGGTGCGGAGGAGCGTGCCATCGGAAGTCCGATGCGTCTGCAAGAGAAAGTCTGCCGCCTTCATGGCTCCATCGATGTAGCGGCTATTCCCAAATACTCGGCCGGCCTCAGCCATCGCCGACATCATCATGCCGTTCCAGGCCGTAATGATTTTGTCATCAAGTCCGGGCGGGACTCGCTCTTGGCGCGCGCGATAGAGGAGGGGCCGCACGCGATGGATTGTTTCGTCTAGTTCATCGATGGTGAGATCTAACTCCTTCGTCACCGTCTCGATGGGTCGCAGCCGATTCGGGATGCTCCGATGTTCCCAATTGCCCTGATCGGTAATGTCGTAATAGGCGCAGAGTCTTCGGGTATCTTCGGCATTCTGCAGCACAGCCTGGATTTCCGCCGGTGTCCAGACGAAAAACTTTCCTTCGACCCCTTCTGAGTCCGCATCCGTCGCGGAGTAGAATCCTCCGGCAGGATCGGTCATCTCCCGGAGAATATAGTCGAGCACTTCCGTTGTAACCTGGCGATAGGAGGACTGTTTGGTGACTTGGTAGGCTTCCAAGTAGGTTTTGGCCAGCAGGGCATTGTCATAGAGCATCTTCTCGAAATGAGGAACCAGCCAACGCTCATCGGTAGAGTACCGCGCGAACCCGCCACCGATATGATCGTAGATTCCTCCTGCCGCCATCGCATCGAGCGTGCGAGTCACCATCTGTAACGTGCGGCTCTCTCCCGTTCGACGATAACAACGAAGGAGCAACGAGAGCCCTGCAGAGGGTGGAAATTTCGGCGCCTTGCCGAATCCGCCGTGCTGCTCGTCGAAATCCTCGCGGAATTGACTCACAGCCTCATCCAGTACAGAGGCACTCACGGAAACGGGCGATACCGCCTTGAGTTCCTTCTTCAACCGTTCGGTCAATTGACGCGCTTGATTCGTGAGAGCGGCGGCATTCTTCTCCCATGATTCTGCAATTTTCTTGAGCAGGCCGGGAAAACCTGGACGACCCCATCGGTCATCGGGAGGGAAATAGGTCCCGGCGAAAAATGGCTCCTGGTCTGGCGTCAGAAAGACCGTCATCGGCCATCCGCCCTGGCCGCGATTCATGGTCACCGTGGCCTGCATGTAGATCTCGTCGAGATCGGGACGTTCTTCCCGATCGACTTTAATACAGATAAAGTGCCGGTTCATGAGTGCAGCAATGGCCTCGTTCTCGAACGACTCCCGCTCCATCACGTGACACCAGTGGCAGGCAGAATAACCGATCGAAAGTAGTATAGGACGGTTCTGTGTTTTCGATGCCTGTAAGGCCTCCGGTCCCCAGGGATACCAGTCGACCGGGTTCGAGGCATGCTGGAGGAGATAGGGACTGGTTTCGTGAGCGAGGCGATTCGTCTTGGCTGAGTCAGATGGATTATTCATAGCTCACGGTAGCATCGGCCTCAGAGAAGGGTCAATAAGTGGAAAAACAAAGAGGCCTGCAATCTCACGATCGCAGGCCTCTTCAGAATCGTTCAAGTCAGGCTTGTCTGATCAGACAAACGACCTATGTCGTAATTACTTGCCCTTCTCGTCCTTCTTCTTCTCGTCCTTGGTCTCGCCGAACGTACCAGCGTGGCCGCCCTTCTTCTCGTCCTTCTTGTCCTTCTTCTCATCGCCGTACACGAGGACGTGGCCGCCCTTCTTCTCGTCCTTCTTATCCTTCTTCTCTTCACCGGCGAAGGAAGGAGCGCTGAACGTCACTGCCACTGCCACTGCCATGATTGCCATCAAGATGCTCTTCATAATATGTCACCCCCTTTGAATGTTAGTGTTAGGATGCTGTCTACCCATCCAAGTAGGGTAAACGGGCGAACGTTAGCGAAAATGGGCCCCGTTGTCAACCAGGAATTTATGTGTTTTGCTGCCGAGCCGATGATAAGAATACACAGGTTTTTCCGGCTCGAACTCCCCCTATGGTAGGCTGTTGATGAAGGACCAACCATGACCGACATTGGGCCCTATTCCAACTATCGCCTGACCGTTCGCCTCCAACTCGCCAATACACCGGGTATGTTTGCGCGGGTCGCGGCGGTCTTAGCCGAGGAAGGAGCTAATTTGGGCGCGGTGGATATCGTCTCTGCTACAGCCAACTGCATGGTCCGAGACGTGACCTTCGACGTCCGGGACGAATCGCATGGAGAAACCGTACTCGCACGGATCGGGGCGCTGCCTGACGTCACAGTCCTGTCCGCCTCAGATCGAATATTTTTGCTGCATCTCGGCGGAAAGATTCACGTCCAAAGCAAGTTTCCCATCACGACGCGTAACCTCTTGTCGATGGTTTATACGCCAGGGGTCGGCCGTGTCTCGCAAGCCATCGCAAAGGACAAAACCAAAGCCTATGCGTTTACGAGCAAGAGCAACACGGTCGCCGTGGTCACCGACGGATCTGCGGTGCTGGGCTTGGGGAATCTTGGTCCGGAGGCCGCGTTACCCGTGATGGAAGGCAAGGCCATGCTGTTCAAGGAATTTGCGGGAATCGACGCCTGGCCGATTTGTCTGAATACGCAAGATCCCGATGAGATCGTCCGCACGGTTCAGGCGATTGCTCCAGGGTTCGGCGCGATCAACTTAGAAGACATCAGTTCACCTCGCTGCTTTGAGATCGAACGCCGCTTAAAGAGCACCCTGGATATTCCGGTCATGCATGACGACCAGCATGGCACCGCCGTGGTCCTCCTGGCCGCATTGACCAATGCACTCACTGTGACGGGAAAACGGATTGAGGACATCCGCGTGGTCGTCAACGGTCTTGGGGCCGCTGGAACCGCCTGCTGCAGAATGTTGCTGGCTGCAGGCCTCTCTCACCTGATCGGATGTGAAGCTCGAGGGATCGTCTTACGAGGAGACGGCGACCAGCTGCGGGCCTGCCGAACGGATCTCGCCGCCTGTATGACGAACGACCGCCCTCAAGGCTCACTTCGAGAGGCACTGAAGGGAGCCGACGTCTTCATCGGCTTATCCGTCGGCAATGTCGTCACAGCGGAAGATCTGGATCTGATGGCGCCTGATAGGATTGTTTTTGCCATGGCCAATCCCGACCCGGAAGTCCCTCCTCAATTGGCGGCCTCCCACTGCCGGATCTTCGCGACCGGGCGTTCGGACTACCCGAATCAAATCAACAATGCCCTCGCCTTTCCCGGCATCTTTCGGGGTGCATTGGATGTGCAGGCTTGCGACATCAACGAAGCGATGAAACTCGCTGCGGCCAAGGCCTTGGCTGAGACCATTCCCGCGTCGGCTCTCAGCGAGGACTACATCATTCCAAGCGTGTTCGATAAGGCCGTCGTTCCACGTGTGGCCAAAGCCGTGGCGGCCGCTGCACGTGATACGGGCGTCGCCCGCCGCCGCACCAAAATCAGCGACGACTTCGTCTCACGCTGACCAGTCACCCGTGCCGATCACGCTATTTCCAGGGCCCTTCTGGCACGCAACCTGGCTGTGCTACAATGCGCGCCCAGGGAGCGAGTCCGGTTCAGATGGCATTTTCACAAAGCAAATTCATTAAGTTTCAGAGCGGGATGAGGCGACGGATCGATTCGTTGCGCCCGAAGGCCGAAGAGAGCCTGGAACTCGCTGTCGACACGATGATGCAGGAGCGGGTCGATAGCTTCTTTCGTGTGGAAGAGGGGCTGGAGGAAATCATCAAGACCCTAGTCCAGATTGAAGAAGAGCTTGTGGAAATTCGCGATCTTTCCGGCGCCATGCGCCTGGAATCCCGGCTCGAGTTTGTCGAAGACCGCTGGGACGATTTCGATAGCGAGATTCGGGAGCGCCCCCGTCGCCGCCGCAAGAAAGTTAGCCTGGCCGATATGCTGAAAGCCGCAGGTGGGGGAGGCGACCCATCACAAGGACCCAGCGGCATCAACAACGCAATGGATGCCTATGCCGCGATGGGCGTGGAGTTCGGCAGTTCGCTCGCCGAAGTCACAGCGTCGTTCCGCCACAAGGCCAAACAGCTTCATCCCGATTCGAATAACGGCGACCGGAGCGCCGAGCCGGAGTTACGCCGCATGCTGGAGGCCTACCAGTTCTTGAAGGAGTATTTGAGCCTCAGCAACGTTGAGCCTCCTCGATCACCAGACCACACTTACAATCCAACTGAATGAGAGCCTTGTGACACCTAATCCACCGATGCAGTATGTGACCGACCAGCGTGCGCTTGAAACCCTCTGCCTCACCTTACGGCAGAGTCCTCGATTGGCTCTGGATACGGAATTCGTCGGGGAAGACACCTTTATCCCGCGGCTCGAACTGATCCAAGTCGCGACCGCCGCCACCGCCGCCGTCATCGATTTTCCCGCCGTGTTGGCGAGCGGATCGCTCGATGTCTTCTGGGAGCTCGTCTGCGATCCGAAGATTGAAAAGATCGTGCATGCCGGACGGCAGGATCTCGATCTCTTTGCCACCCATGCCGGACAGATCCCGAAGCCATTTTTCGATACGCAGATCGCCGCCGCCATGGTCGGATATGGCGCCCAAGTCGCCTATGCGAACCTGGTCCAGCGTCTCCACGGCACGAAGCTGGAGAAAGCCCATACTTTTACGAATTGGAGCGCGCGGCCACTTTCCGATGACCAGATCGCCTATGCCCTAGAAGATGTCGAATTTCTGCTACCGATCCATACGCACTTACAGGATCGCCTGAGCAGCCTTGGCCGGTTGGAATGGGTCAGTGAGGAATTTGCCCGCCTCGAGTCGGCGGTCGGCGAAAAGAGTCGTGAGCCTCAAGAGCGCTACCAGCGCATACGCGGATGGGACACGCTCAAGCCCAAAGGAGCCGTGGTGCTTCGTGAATTAGCGGCCTGGCGAGAAGCGGAAGCCCGACGCCGGAATGTGCCTCGCGGACGTGTCATGCGGGATGAGGTCCTTCTCCAGCTCGCACGCCATCCCCCCAAATCGGTCCATGAGCTCCGTGGTCTCCGCGGCGTCCATTCTTCCGAGGTCGACCGGCATGGAGAACAACTGTTGGCCACCATCACCTCCGCCTTAGCTCTGCCACCGTCAGCCTGGCCTGAGGTTCCACGCGAACGGAAACCGGACCCTGAGTCGACCGGCATCGTCGAACTGCTGCAAGCCGTGCTGAAGGCCCGTGCCGCGGAGCAGGGGATCGCCCCCACGATGTTGGCCACTAGTTCAGATTTACAAACACTCGTGGAAGCCAAACAGAATCGGAGCACCCTCGATGTGCCCATTCTCCGTGGCTGGCGTCGGCAACTGGTCGGGGACCTGCTCCTTAAAGTGCTGGATGGCGCAGTCACCATTACCGTAGACCGAACCTCCGGTGCGCTTCGCATGTCCCAGGACGGTCTCTCAAGCGCAACAAGCTGACGAGCTCGACAAGCGCATCAGCATGAAACGTCTTGTGACGGCTACAGCAATTCTTTTACTGACTCCGCCGGTCTGGCCAAGATCACCTTCTCGCCTTTTTCGACAATCGGACGCTGAATGAGATCAGGGTGGGCGATCATCACGTCGAGCCATTCATCGTCTGACAGATTCTTTTTGGCCAAACCCAGCTCTTTGTAGATTTCCTCTTTGGTTCGCAAGACATCTTTGGGCGTGAGCCCCGCCTTCTTTAAGAGGCTCTTGAGGAGCGCCTTCGTGAATGGCTTCTCGTAGTAGTTGATGGATGTAAAGGGCTTTCCGCTCTCTTTTAACAACTGCACCGCCTGACGGCAGGTGCTGCAAGTAGGTTTCTGGTAAATTGTTACCTCGGCCATGCTACACTCCTTGTTCCAGCGTCCGCGCTGCCTTGACGCCATTTTTACCCATGTGATACATCATTACCGATCGCCTCGTCTCAATGTCTACTATGCCAACACCAATCTTCGGAACTAGCTCTACCGGTCAGTTTTCCTGTGCCACAGACACGCAACATACCTTACGAGATCTCCGCACGAAGCGGAAGGGACAGCCGGTCTTCGTCCTTGGCCATGTATTGGCCAGAAAAGGGCAGGAAGGTGTCTTCGAGGTCTTTAACGACCGTCTGGCCATCGTGAAGTTTTCCGACGGCGGCGCGATCGGGTATGATCCGTTGGAGCTGCTCTTACCCACCGACATCGACGATAAAGGCATTGCCTACTTCGAGATTCGCCCCTGCCGGCAGTGTGAACAATTCTTCGCCCTGACAGCCCAGGAATGCGACGCCATAGAAGAGCCCACCTCTTGTTCGGAATGCCGCGGCACATAGCCATACCTCATCTAATCGACGAGCGGTGCGATCTCGATCGCTTTTTTAATCAGGCAATCACCGGCAAAGGACTGCAGCGACATCGGTAACATGCTGGCGTCGATCACATGTACCGTGACAACCTGAAAGCCTTCAGCCACTTTGTATCCTTGAATTTTCATCGCATGACAGATTTCGAGTTTTTTCCAAATCAGATTGTTCAGGATCGTCTCCGACGCCAGTAGCTTGAGATCCGATACAGCGTCACTTATGGAGACTCTCACCGATATCCGCGCCTTATCTTTCGGTGCCTCTCTCACGACGGCAAACGCCAGAACTTCGCCCTCAGCCTGAACCAAGGAGGCTGTCCCGACAGCAATCAGGCAGGACAGCGTGAGCAGTAACGACAGCTTCTGAGTCATCGCTTACCTCTTCGGTATATCGACTTCCTCACGAGATGTCCTTCTGGGGGGAGAAGAAGGACTTCCATGGCTCACGGTGGTCGTACCGATCGACGTCAACGATCTAGGCTGCGATGTCGTCATCGGCGCGAGCCAGGACTCCTGACAACCAAGAATGAGAACGAGAACTCCCAGGAGCAACATGACCCGTAATGACATCGGGCGGTGCCTCTTCATGAATAGCTGACGGATGCAGTATGCCAACCGGTAGAAGCCATTTCAAGATCGCGTCAGGCCAAACATGATAAACTGTTTCGACTCGCCCTCTCTCTTGCGACTTAGGTGAAGGAGCACGATTATGCCTCATGATTTCATGCCAGGGCTCGCCGGCGTCCCTGCAGCCAAATCCGCGATCAGCGATGTAGATGGCCAACGCGGCGTGCTGGAATATCGCGGCATTCGTGTTGAAGAACTGTGTCTTAGATCCTCTTATCTTGAAACCGCCTATCTGTTGCTCTTCGGTCACCTTCCCACTGAATCGGAGCTCGCGCGATGGCAGGAAGATATCGTCCATCACCGCCGTATTAAGTTCAAGATCGTCGACTTACTGAAATGCTTGCCGGAGCAAGGCCATCCGATGGATGCCTTGCAAGCAGCCGTTGCTGCCTTGGGCATGTTTTATCCTGGCAGGAACGTGAAGGACATTGAGAACAACTACTGGTCGGCAGTTAGACTTGTGGCCAAACTGCCCACGATCGTTGCAGCGTGGGCGCGCCTTCGGCATGGAAACGAATATATCCCACCGCGCGACGATCTCGGCTTTTCCGAAAACTTCCTCTATATGCTGACGGAGAAGGAGCCACTTCCTCTATGGGCCGAGATTTTCGACGACTGCCTGATCCTTCATGCGGAACACACGATGAATGCGTCAACTTTCACCGGCATGGTCACGGCTTCGACACTGGCCGATCCCTATACGGTCGTCGCCTCCTCGATTGGGGCTCTGAAGGGGCCGTTGCATGGCGGAGCCAATGAAGAAGTCGTACAGATGCTGAAGCAAATCGGCGAACCAGGAAAGGTTCGCTCGTACCTCGAAGAACGGGACGGTGCGAAACAGAAACTGATGGGCTTCGGCCACCGCGTGTACAAGGTGAAAGATCCCCGGGCGACAATCCTCCAGACGCTCTGTGAACGCCTTTTCAAGGAATGTGGCAGTTCACCGTTGTATGAGGTTGCGTTGGAGGTCGAGCGCGTCGCGGAAGAGCGGCTGAAGGGGAAGGGGATTTACCCCAATGTCGACTTCTACTCCGGAATCGTCTACAAGAAAATGGGCATCGAAACCGATCTCTTCACCCCGTTATTCGCGATGGCTCGAGTGTCCGGGTGGTTGGCCCATTGGCTGGAACAGCTGAAGGAAAATAAACTCTACCGACCGGATCAAATCTACTCCGGCGAGCACAACCGAACCTATGTTCCCATCGGCGAACGTTAGCCTCCCGCCTCTTGACTCTGCGGCGGTCCGAGTTATCTCCCTTTCTAGAGAGACGACCTGCGCACGCACAGAGTCATTCTGAGATAGTCCACATACATAAGAGGGAGGTCTGCTATGACGCTCGTACGGTGGGATCCGTTTCGTGAACTTGAAGACATGTCGAATCGGTTACATTGAATGTACCGCCGTCCGACTGCGCCGCAGACGAACGGCAAGGAAGCGATCGTCGTTGCCGACTGGGTGCCATCCGTCGATGTCAGCGAAACGGACGGAGAGTACCAGATCAAGGCGGAGATCCCGGACGTGAAGAAAGAGGATGTGAAGGTGACGCTGGAAGATGGTGTGCTCACTATCCAGGGCGAGCGCAAGTTTGAAAAAGAAGAGAAGGGGAAGAAATATCATCGGGTCGAGCGGTCCTACGGGAGCTTCGTTCGCAGCTTCACCTTGCCCGATCTCGTCGATGAGGCGAACGTGAAGGCTGAGTTCAAGGACGGAGTCTTGAATCTCAAGCTGCCGAAGTCCGAAAAGGTGAAATCGAAAGCGATCGAGGTCACGGTCGGCTAATCGGCACCCATCCCTTCCGGCTGGAACAGAGGCCCGCTTCGGCGGGCCTCTTCTTTTGACCCCATGTCCGCCCATCCAATCTGTTTCGGATCGCAGTCTCCCAGATCGACCAACACCCTTGTGCAAGCAGGTGGCCAACGTTTATCATGTCGCCCGCGGCAGTTGAGAACCCTTACAATGGAGTAGGACGCATGAAGAAGATAGCGGCAGCGACTCAATCATCACCTGCGACGAGAATTGAACGCGATACCATGGGCGAACTGGCCGTGCCGACCACGGCCTATTATGGTGTCCAGACTGCCCGCGCCATTGAGAACTTCCCGATCAGCTCGTTACGATTTCCCCGCGCCATGATCCGGGCTATGGGAATGATCAAGCGTGCTGCCGCGACGGTCAATCAGTCACTGGGTCTCCTCGATAAAAAGCCGGCAGATGCGATCAAGCTGGCTGCAACTGAAGTCGTCGAGGGGAAACTCGATGCCGAGTTCCCCGTCGACATTTTTCAAACCGGCTCAGGCACCTCGACGAATATGAATACCAACGAGGTGATCTCCAATCGCGCCACCGAGCTGTTAGGCGGAGCCCGAGGCAGTAAGTTGGTGCATCCCAACGATCACGTCAATCTGGGCCAATCCAGCAACGACGTCATTCCCACGGCCATTCACATTGCCGCCGGGGAACTGATGCAGCAGCAGCTTATTCCAGCACTCACTCGTTTACAGAAATCGCTCGCGCGTAAAGCCAACGAGTTCGACAAGATCGTCAAGATCGGCCGTACTCATTTGCAGGATGCCACGCCGGTGCGGTTGGGCCAGGAGTTTGGTGGCTATGCACGCCAGATTGAATTGGGCATTCAACGAGTCCGGCGGGCACAAGAAGCGCTCAGCGAAGTTGCTCTCGGCGGCACCGCGGTCGGCACAGGGCTCAATTGCCATCCGAAATTCCCAGCCAAGGTTATGGCCATCGTGTCGAAAGAAACCGGCTGCACTTTTAAGGAAGCGAAGAACCACTTTGAAGCGCAGTCCGCCCAGGATTCCTTGGTCGAGGCGAGCGGGGAGTTGAAGACCATTGCCGTGAGCCTCATGAAGATTGCCAACGACATTCGCTGGCTCGGTTCCGGTCCGCGTTGTGGGCTCGGCGAAATCAATCTGCCGGAGACACAGCCCGGTTCGTCCATCATGCCGGGCAAAGTCAATCCGGTGATTGCCGAATCCGTCACGATGGTCTGCGCCCAGGTGATTGGAAATGACGTGACGGTCACCGTAGGAGGGCAGGCGGCCAACTTTGAGCTGATCGTCATGTTGCCGGTGATGGCCTACAACGTATTACAATCCATCGAACTCCTCTCGACCGCCTCCACCAATTTCGCCGTCAAGTGTATCGACGGCATCAAAGCGAACGAAGAACGCTGCCGGAGCTTGATCGAGGAAAGCCTGGCCATGTGTACCGCCCTGGCTCCTGAGATCGGGTACGAAGCTGCGGCAAAGCTCGCCAAGGATGCCTATAAATCAGGCAAGACTGTGCGCGAGATGGCCAAGGAACAGAAAGTCCTTTCGGACAAACGACTCACCGAACTCCTCGACCCCTGGCGCATGACGATGCCGGGCGGGCCAGTAGGGAGCGCAGGAGGATAGACTTTCCTTTGACAGCTCAAAATACCCTGTGCTAAAGTCCGCGGAACTGTTGAGCTTCTAGACATTTATCTATCAAATTCATCTAGGAAAATACGCATGAGCGCAACGAACTCCCATGTGATTATTGTGGTCGGCGCAGGGCCGGCAGGTATGGCGGCAGCCAGTTCTTTGGCAAAGGCCGGCCATGAAGTGATTATTCTCAATCGAGACATCAAGTTCGGTGGATTGGCTGAATATGGCATCTTCCCGGCCAAGCTCAAGCTGCGCAGCGGTCTCAAGAAGCAATATTGGGAGCTGCTCCAGCAGCCGAATGTCCATTACTTCGGCAATGTTTCGGTCGGCAAGGGGAAAGACCTCACAGTAGAGGACGTTCGTGCCCTTGGCGCGAGCGCGGTCGTTTTTGCCATCGGCGCGCAGGGCACTAAAGCGATCGGCGTGGAAGGGGATTCGGCCCAGGGCGTGTTTCATGCGAAGGATGTGGTCTACCACTTCAATCGGCTCCCGGGCTTCGGCGATCGTCCATTTGAGATGGGCAAACATGTGGCGATCATCGGAGCAGGCGATGTCATGGTCGATATCGCCCATTGGCTGACTCGGTACAAAAAAGTAGAGCGCGTGACGGCAATCGTGCGGCGTGGGCCTGCTGAGCGTAAGTACAATCCGAAAGAAATTCGTGCCGTCTGCTCCAATATGGATGTGGACGGAATTACCAAGGAAGTGGCTAGGATTAAGGACCGCCTCGCTGCGGTCGGCCAGAATGCTGACGAGATACTCAAGGCTCTGACAGACGAGTTTGTAAAGTGCGAGCCGAAAGTCAGCGACACAAAGATGGGCTTTAAGTTCTTGGCTTCTCCGAAACGCATCCTCGTGGATAGCCATAATCGCGTACGTGGCTTAGAGATGGAAGACAACAAGTTGGAGCCGAAGGGGAGCGATACCGCGGCGGTGGGCTTGAAACAATATTATGAATTCCCCTGCGACGCGGTGGTTTTTGCCGTCGGCGACAAAGTCGATGAGACTGTCGGGCTCCCCTATAAGAGTGGCTTATTTGTGACGAACCCCAACAAGACTACCAACGATCCAGACGATGCGCTCTTTCAGGCTTTCGATGAGACCACCGGCAAAGTTGTGGACGGTGTCTTCCTGACTGGTTGGGCCAGGAAGGCCAGCGAAGGGTTGGTGGGAATTGCCAAGCGAGATGGTGACTGGTGCGCGGAAGTTGTGACTTGCTACCTTTCAAGCAGCGCCTCACATAGTCACACTGGGGCAAAGGTCATTCTCGATAAGCTGGCCACAGCGCTCAAGAACCATAAGAGCCATCCGGTCGATGCCAAGGGCCTCCGCGTACTCGAATCGATCGAGCATAAGCACCAGGGTGCGACCGATTGTATCGGGGTGTTCAAATACGCAAGCAACCGGGAGATGATCGATCTGATCGAGAAGGGGAAACCGTAACGAGGCCGCGAGTCATCAGCTTGCGCTAGCCGTCCCCCCACTTCAGCTTTTCACGCAAGACTTCATAATATCCGCTTTCCGGGAAACGAATCAGTCTCGTCCGGTGTTCAGACATCTTGATTTCAACCGTATCCCCCTGAACCATCGCCACGCCGACCTGACCGTCTAACGTCGCCATCGCGCCATCGTCTCTGCTCGTCAATGTGATTTCGATTTCTGCGGTTCCTGGAACGATCAGGGGACGATGCGTCAGAGTGTGAGGACAGATCGGGGTTACCATGAGAGATTGGACCGCCGGGTCGATGATTGGCCCTCCGGCCGAGAGAGAGTAGGCGGTCGATCCCGTTGGGGTGCTGACGATGACGCCATCGCCACGCAAATTCGTGACGAACTGGCCTTGAATCGAAATCTTCACCTCGATCATCCGGGCCAGGGTCCCCTTGCTGATCACGACATCGTTCAGCACTACTCCACGTGCGACGGTTTCTCCATGTCGATGAATATGCGTCTGGAGCATCAATCGTTCGTCGAGCACGAAGTCATTGGCAAACACGCGTTCAAGGGAGGGGTACAAGTTCTCCAGCCGGACTTCGGTTAAGAAACCCAGACCGCCCATATTGACGCCGAGGATTGGAATGCTTCGTTCCCCGGCAAGCCTGGCAGCATTGAGCATGGTTCCATCGCCGCCCAGGACCAGCAAGACATCTGCCTTGCTGGCTAGTTGAGTTTTCTGGACTCCCCCTTGCTCGCTGAGCAAGGCTGCCGATGTCGTATCCAAGATGACACCAATGCTTCGAGCCCTGAGCCAGGTCACCACATCGAGCAATGTGTTCTTGATCTCAGGGAACTTGGGCTTGGTCAAGATCCCGATACTTTTGTTCTTCATGTGTAACGCCCTGTCGTACGGCTATTAAGATACTGATGAAAAAGTCCGAGATTGTATCGGGAGGGTTCTTTTGAAGTCAACGAACCGGAGCCACTCAAGCCGCCATCTCCTGGAAGGGATCTCGTCGAATTCCAGGCTTGTGTGATTGTCTCGTAGCCTTGACACCCAAAATCCTTCTAGTTAAGATTAGGTCAAGTTTTTCGATAGGTTTGCGCAGATGGAACTGGTCATAGGTTTCACCTAAAAGGAGGCAGGATGTTCGAACGATTCACGGACAAGGGTCGGAAGATCATCATCCTCGCACGGGAAGAGGCTGAGCGTCACCAAAACGATTACCTCGGAACCGAGCATCTCGTCCTCGCGATTCTCCGTGAGTCCGATGGGATTGCGCTGATGATCTTGAAAAAGATGGGACTCTCGACCGAACAAATCCGTTTGGAAATTGAACGGAATTTGCCCGGCGGAGGGACCACCATGACTTTTGGGGAAATCCCATTCAGCCCCCGGGTCAAGAAAGTCATCGAATACGGGGTCGAAGAAGCACGTCTCCTTGGACACAATCATATCGGCAGCGAACATCTCTTATTGGGATTGCTCCGAGAAGAGGAAGGGATCGGTGGCAAAATCCTCCGCAGCTTAGGCGCCAATCTCCTGACCGCCCGACAATTGACTGTCACATTCTTGCGGAAATCCGCCCCTCGCGAACGTGACCGGAAGAGCAACACTCCGGCACTCGACGAGTTCGGTCGTGACCTGACCCAGCTGGCCCAGGAAGGACATCTGGATCCTGTCATCGGTCGCGCTGATGAAATCGAGCGTGTATTACAGATTTTGAGCCGACGTTCGAAAAATAATCCTGTGCTCATTGGAGAAGCCGGCGTCGGTAAGACGGCTATTGTCGAAGGTCTTGCCCAGCGGATCGTTCAGTCTGAAGTCCCTGACAACCTTCTCTCACGGCGCGTCATTGCACTGGACCTTGGAGCGCTGGTCGCGGGAACAAAATATCGTGGCCAATTCGAGGAACGGCTGAAGGTCGTCATGAAGGAGATCGTCCAGGCCGGAAACATCATCATCTTCATCGATGAACTTCATACCTTAGTGGGAGCTGGGGCGGCAGAAGGATCGATCGATGCCTCCAACATGCTCAAGCCAGCATTGTCGCGTGGTGAGATTCAGTGCATCGGTGCCACGACACTCGATGAATACCGAAAGCATATTGAGAAAGATGGGGCTCTCAAGCGGCGATTCCAGCCAATTCATGTTCAGCCCCCAAGCATCGATGAAACGGTATTGATCATCCAGGGACTTCGCGATCGGTACGAAGAACATCATGGCGTCGAAATCTCCGAAGAGGCCATTCTCGAAGCGGTGAAGTTATCCGATCGTTACATCAGCGATCGCTTCCTCCCTGACAAGGCCATCGATTTAATCGACGAGACTGGCTCGCGGGCAAAACTGCAGACCTATGCATTACCTTCAGAGCTGAAGGCCATGGAGCAAGAGCTGAAAAAGGTTTCTCGCGAAAAAGAGCAGGCCATCTCCTTGCAGAACTTCGAGGAAGCCGTTCGTCATCGCGAGGAAGAAGAACGGCTGCGCAAGTTGCTTGATGAATCCAAGCGCGAGTGGAAGAAGAATCAGGAAAAAAATAAGCCGACGATTGGCAAAGAAGATGTGGCCTATGTCGTCTCCAAGATGACCGGCATTCCGCTCTTCAAGCTTGAAGAAGAAGAGTCGAACAAGCTGTTGCGCATGGAGGAGTTCCTTCACAAGCGCGTGATTGGTCAGAACGAGGCCATCTCGGCCGTGGCCAGAGCCATTCGGCGGTCACGTGCAGGCCTTAAAGAGGCACGGAAGCCGATCGGCTCGTTTATTTTCCTGGGACCCACCGGGGTTGGGAAAACCGAGTTGGCACGGACGTTGGCGGGGTTCCTCTTCAATAGTGAAGATGCACTCATTCGAATCGACATGTCGGAATATCAAGAAAAGTTCACCAGTACGCGACTCTTCGGGGCGCCTCCTGGATATGTGGGATATGAAGAGGGCGGCCAGTTGACTGAACGGGTTCGCCGTCGGCCCTATTCAGTGGTGCTTTTCGACGAAATCGAAAAGGCTCACCCGGATGTGTTCAATATCCTGCTACAAGTATTGGACGACGGGGTGTTGACCGATAGCCTCGGGCGCAAGGTCGACTTTAAGAATTGCGTCATCATCATGACCTCTAATATCGGGACGAAGATGATCCAGAAGGGCGTCTCGCTCGGATTCCAGAGCACGGAAGGCGATCAGGAGCGCCATAAGAAGGAAGAAGTCTTGGGGGAATTGCGACGCTCGTTCAGTCCGGAGTTCCTGAATCGAATCGACGAAATCGTGGTCTTCCATCAACTGGACAAGACCCATCTCACCAGTATTCTCGACATTCTCCTGGGTGAACTCAACCTTCGTCTTCTTGAGAAGGGTGTGGAACTCGAAGTTGAGGATGACGTCAAGCAATGGCTGATCAAGGAAGGCTATGAGCCGCTCTACGGAGCCAGGCCGATGCGTCGGACGATTCAGCGTGCGATCGGTGATCCACTCTCTGAAGAGATGATCAAGGGACGGTTTAAGGAATGCCGTAAAATCCGCGTCGTGCTTCGCGATGGCGCTCCGGCATTCATCGCGCAGGAGGCCATGGCTGGAGTCTAGAAGCTCAGCTTTGACCTGTTCGATATTAGAACATTGATTACGACATGGCCCTTGTGGCGTCAGCGCCACAAGGGCCATGTTATTTGCCCTTCAACATGAGACCTCGTTCATCGCTTTGTTCACATGATAGGCCATGATGTCATGAATGCAACTCTTGATCAGCCTCTCAATGCCTGGATACCAGGGCCTATCCTTGGCATCGAGACGTCCTGTGATGAAACGGCGGCATCTGTGTTGGCGGCAGATGGCACCGTCCTTTCAAATATTATAACGTCACAACATGCGGTTCATCAGCGATTCGGTGGTGTCGTGCCTGAACTCGCCTCCCGCGCCCATATTGAATCTATTGAAGTTGTCTCAGCTGAGGCGTTACAACAAGCTGGTTTGGTATGGACTGATCTCGCTGGTATCGCTGTCACTCAAGGACCTGGTCTGGCGGGTGCGCTTCTCGTTGGGGTCAACTATGCAAAAGCCTTGGCCTATGCCTTGAGTATTCCTGTAGTCGGCGTGAGCCATCTTGAGGGCCACATTGCCTCCGCCTGGTTGCAGGACCCAGCGTTTCCATTGCCCTGTGTGGTTCTGGTGGTCTCAGGCGGGCATACTCATCTGTATTTCAGGGAAGCCACCGGCCATCACCGGCTGCTTGGTGCGACCAAAGACGATGCTGCAGGGGAGGCCTTTGACAAAGGCGCTCAAATGCTTGGACTGGACTATCCTGGAGGACCAGCCATAGATCGCTTGGCTCGGCAGGGAAATCCAGACGCGATAGCCTTCCCACGGTCCTATCTTAAGAAGGGTAGCCTTGATTTTAGTTTCAGCGGTCTGAAGACATCGTTGCTTTATATAGTTCAAGCAATGCATGAGCAATATTGGGCGGATAAACTGGCTGACCTCGCGGCAGGTTATCAGGAGGCTATCGTCACCATTTTGGTTGAGAAGGCCTTTGCTGCGGTCCAATCTTCCGGCGTTCGTGCATTGGCTGTTGTCGGCGGGGTGTCTGCAAATTCCCGCTTGCGCGTACTGCTCCAAGAGCGAGCCGCATCCGAGAGGCTGCTGTTGAGCCTTCCTCCACTCAGCTATTGCACCGATAATGCTGCGATGATCGCGGCGGCGGGGAGGCAGGCACTGTGCGCAGGGACAAGGGCCCCCCTCGACCTGGATGCTCACGCCTCAATGGTTTCACCGTTGGCACAGGCGATCTAATCTTTAGAGAAGGACACGACGCTCATTCCTGAAATCTACGGACAAGTCCTGGGTCTCCGTGCCGGCCAGCTCGCCATGCTTGAACGGCTGTATCGCCGACGTATGCCAGTGGATGATGTCCTTTCATCTGAAGCGGCAAAAACCCTTGCGCAGTTCACGCACGAGATTCGCCGCCCCATCGGACTGGTCATCACGAGGCGTGGTGCCGTGCAAGACGTCTTGGTCGGCGCTGGCACCGAACCCTCTCCAACGACGTTGACCACTTTTCGTGCGAGTCCGCGATCGCTGAGGGGCCTTCGCCTGATCCGCTCGAGCTTGAAAGATGAGCCTATCACTCAAGAAGACCTCACCATGCTGGGTCTGCTTCGACTCGACATGATTGGAACGTTGGCCGTCACGCCTAAGGGGGAACCAGGCTTGCTCTCCCTGGCCCATCTGAATCCACCCGGTCCTGAAAAGTCCTTATACACACTGCTGAAGTCCACTTTGGTCCATCAATGCCCGGTGAGTTTCGAAACCTTCATTCACGACCTGGAGTCGGATCTGCAGCGTCAGAATACATCGCACACGATGGCTCAGGGGCAAACCGCCATCCTCGTGAGCGCCTCACCCAAGAGCAAAGCCGAACAGGAAGAACGCCTCGCCGAACTCGCGGAATTGGCTTCCTCCGCGGATCTCACGGTCATTGATCGCTTGGTGCAACGGACACAGGGTGGCCACCATCGATTTCAATTAGGCAGCGGTAAACTCAAAGATGTGCTGACACAAGCGATGCAGCAGGGCGCAGATCTCTTGATCTTCGATCAAGACTTAGCACCCGGACAGTTACGTGCGATTGCGGAGATCAGCGACCTGCCCGTCATCGATCGGACCCAGCTGATTCTTGACATCTTTGCGCAACGCGCGCATAGCCGGGAAGGCAAGGTGCAAGTCGAGCTGGCGCAACTTCGATATATGCTGCCGCGTCTTTCCGGTCAGGGCATAAGCCTCTCTCGATTAGGCGGAGGCATCGGCAGCAGAGGGCCTGGCGAAACAAAACTCGAAACGGATCGCCGTCGAATCAGAGAGCGCATCGACTATTTGGAGCGAGAAATCGAGGGTTTTGCCCGCCACCAAGATCAACGTCGCTCGCGCCGCGTCCGACAGGATTTCCCGGTCCTGTCCATCGTGGGGTACACGAACGCAGGCAAGTCGACGTTGCTCAACGTCCTCACGAACAGTCAGGTGAGCGCAGCCCCGCGTGTCTTTGAAACACTCGATACCACCAGCCGCCGTCTGCGTTTTCCGCAGGGCAGGGAAGTCATCATCACTGACACAGTGGGGTTTATTCGCGACCTGCCCAAAGATCTCCTCGCTGCCTTCAGAACGACATTGGATGAGTTACGCGATGCCGACCTCCTTCTCCATGTGGTGGATGCAGGGACCAAAGATCTGGACGCCCATATCGCCGCCGTCGATACCGTGCTGAAAAGCCTCACCCTCGACGAGCTTCCGCGGATCCTGGTCTTCAATAAATGCGACCAGCTTCCGGCCGGGCAGGCAGAAGTGCTCTGTCAACGCTATGGGGCGATCGGAATTTCAGCTCTGCATCCGGAGACCTTGCGTCCGCTCATTCGGCTGCTTGAAGAACGGCTGGCCGTACTCGTCCCGGAGGGCGGCTCTTCCAGGAAATCAACGCCCCCTGGCCCGCTTGCATCTCAGTCCTAACTCACGGCACAATCGCACGTCGTCTACCAGCCATGACTACGAAATCCTTACCAGCTGTGGATCGCCGAGGACGCCTCAAGGCCATTGCCAAGGCGCTTCAGCGCACCATGCCGACACCGGAAATGGAACTCGATCACCGGTCGCCGTGGGAGTTGCTCGTGGCGACAATTCTCTCAGCACAATGCACAGATCAGCGGGTGAATCAGGTGACTCCGCCACTCTTTGGCCGATATCCGGGACCAGCAGAACTGGCAGCCGCCAAGTTGCCTGAGCTCGAACAACTCATTCGGTCGACGGGATTCTATAAGAATAAAGCCAAACATCTTCTTGCTTGCGGCAAGGCCGTGACCGAACAATTCAATTCACAGGTTCCGCAGACAATGGAGGAATTGATTACACTGCCTGGCGTCGGCAGAAAAACGGCGAATGTCATTCTGGGAAATGCATTTGGACAGCCCGGTATTGTCGTCGATACCCATGTGAAACGGGTGGCCAAGCGGCTTGCTCTGACCAAATCTGATAATCCTGAACGTGTAGAAGAAGACCTGCAGCAGCTGATGCCAAGGTCCCAATGGACAGCCGTCTCGCAACGATTGCTGCTGCATGGCCGCTATACCTGTCTGGCGAGAAAGCCCCGGTGCGGTACTTGTCCGGTTTACCAACAGTGCTCCTGGAAAGAGAAAGGCCTGCAATGATTCATAGTATGACCGGCTTCGGCCGTCGGCAAGCTCCTTGGCAAGATGGGTCCGTCACGGTCGAAATGCGCTCCGTGAACCATCGCTTTCTTGAAATTGCCTGCCGCCTTCCCAGGCCCCTGAGTCATCTGGAAGACGCCTTCAAGAAATCCATTCAGCAACGCTGCACCCGCGGTCGTGTCGACATCACTGTGACGATTCAGGCTGGAAAAGGCCGCGCCGGAGGGGTCAACCTTGACCTGCCCCTCGCGAAGCAGTACCATCAGGCCTTCCTCACTCTCAAGAAATCCCTGAAGCTGAGCGGGTCGGTCGATCTGGCGCTCATGGCTGGGCTCCGTGACGTGGTGTCGGTATCGGATCAGCCGACGGAAGACCCGAAATTGGCGAAGCTCGTGCAGCAACTGATGACCAAGGCACTGACGGACCTTGCGGAGATGCGAACGAGCGAAGGGAAGGCCCTGACCGAGGATATGCGCGCGCGGGTCCAGACCATTCGGAGCCACAAAGACTTGGTCGCAGCACGGACCCCGCTGCTGGCCCAAGAGGCCTTTGTCCGCATGAAGACCCGTGTGGAGAAGCTCCTGGGATCGGAAATCCCAGATCCTCCGCGGCTTTATCAGGAATTGGCAGTTTACGCGGATCGTGGCGACATTACGGAAGAAATAGTCAGATTAGACTCGCATATGATACAGTTTGAACAGACGCTCACACGTGCAGAATCTGTTGGCAAGACCCTCGACTTCCTGCTCCAGGAAATCGGGCGGGAAGTCAATACGATCGGCTCCAAAGCCAACGACGCAGAAATTGCCGGTCATGTGGTGCAGATGAAGGCCGAGCTTGAACGTATTCGCGAACAGGTCCAAAACGTCGAATGAGTACTAGTACAACCACAAGTTCTACCGCGACTGTGTCAGGCCAACCGCGATCCTCGACGGATCGCCGTGGGATTCTCTTCATTATCTCTGCCCCCTCTGGCACTGGGAAAACCACGCTCTGCAAGCAACTCACGACGAACCTTCCCGATCTGTGGCACTCAATTTCCTATACGACAAGACAACCACGGCTCGGCGAAGAGCATGGGCGCGAATATTATTTTATCGACGAACAGCCGTTCCAAGAGATGATCAATCGGAATGAGTTTGTCGAGTGGGCCCGCGTGTACGGGAACCTCTACGGCACACCATGGAAATCACTGACCGAAAAGATCGATCAGGGGATTGATGTCTTACTGGAGATCGACGTGCAAGGGGCGATGCAGGTCAGGAAGCGGTTTGAGGATTCGGTATCGATTTTTATTCTTCCCCCCTCAATGGCCGTCCTCCGATCCCGGCTGCAAACCAGAGCCTCCGACACGGCGGAAGAGATCCAACGACGCTTGCAAAAAGTCAAAGAAGAGGTCTGGAGCTATCGGGAATACGCCTACATCGTCCGGAACGACGACATCAACCGATCGATTCGCGACCTTGAAAGCATCTTTTGGTCGGAGCGTCTGAAGACGAAACGATTGAATATGACGTGGCTCGAAAATAATTTCATTCTCGATGACGAACAGAAATCCTGAACTCGCAACGATTTTTCATCACACAAAGGAGCACTGCAGCCATGATCGACATGTTGAGACTCTTGCCGCAATACGCACCAGGTGAATTTGACTCACGCCACCGTCTCGCAATCATTGCGGGTCAGCGGGCGAAGCATATCTTGCAAGGATCGCGTCATGCCGCCTCGCGCTTCAACAAGGAAACGACCATTGCCCTCGATGAAGTCCTTCGAGGACAAACGACGTATCTCGTTGGCCAAGAGGCCCGGGATGCGATGAAGGAATCGAAGCGCGGCAAGGAAGGTGAAATGGAGCGCATCGCCATGATGACCGGCGACGATGCGAAGGAGATAAAGAAAGAACTGAGCGTCTATGTCGACGATACCCCGAAGGCGGTAGTGGGGACGAGCGAGGAGTAATACGTGGAGATCTCCGGCTCTACAGGGCCGACGTTGA
The DNA here is from genome assembly GCA_030645475.1 of Nitrospirota bacterium. Lineage (NCBI taxonomy): Bacteria > Pseudomonadati > Nitrospirota > Nitrospirota bacterium. The sequence continues at coordinate 257,430 of JAUSMA010000060.1, read as the reverse complement.
TCGGGAAACGGATCGTGCTCGGCGTGACGGGCAGCATTGCCGCCTATAAGGCGGTCTTGTTGCTGCGAACCTTGCTCCGTGAAGGAGCGGTCGTGCACGTCGTGATGACGCAATCGGCTACGAAATTCGTCACTCCGCTGACGTTTGAAGTGCTCTCAGGCCATCCCGTCTCGACGGAGGTGTTCGAGGCGCATCAGGAGATGAAACACTTATCGTTGCCTGAGCAGGCAGATGCCATTGTGATTGCGCCGGCCACGGCCAATTGCCTGGCCAAGATAGCCCTGGGGTTGGGTGACGATTTACTCTCGACCATGCTTCTCACGGCACAATGCCCCTTGATTGTGGCACCCGCTATGGATGGAGGGATGTGGACACATCCCTCTGTCACAGAGCACGTGCGGACATTGCGTGCCAGGGGAACCATGGTTGTGGATCCCCAAGAAGGCCCCCTTGCTTCAGGACGGATCGGTCAAGGCCGCTTGGCAGAGGAAAGCAGGATTCTAGAGGCGCTTCACGCAGCATTGGCGCCACTACGCGATTGGCAGGGGCACCGCATCCTAGTTTCAGCCGGCCCAACGCAGGAGCCGATCGATCCCGTACGATTCATTTCAAACCGCTCATCCGGAAAAATGGGTTATGCCATCGCAGAGGCCGCCCAGGCAAGGGGAGCCCAGGTAGTCCTTGTGACTGGGCCTACGGCTATTCCTCTTCCGAAAGGCGTCGAGGTTGTTTCGGTCGCCACGGCTGAAGAAATGACACAAGCCCTGTCGATACGTCTGGCATGGTCCTCCGCTGTGATCATGGCCGCCGCCGTCGCGGACTTTCGCCCCAAACACCCTGCTTCACAAAAAATGAAGAAACAAGGGCAGACCGACCAGACCCTTGACCTCGAGCGAACGACCGACATCCTGGCCTCCTTATCCGCTCAGCGGACCACACAACTTATCGTTGGCTTTGCCGCTGAGACCTGCGATCTGATCGCTCACGCGAAAGACAAGCTTATGGCCAAAGGGCTCGACCTCATTGTGGCAAACGATGTCACGATGGAAGGCGCGGGGTTCGGCAGTGAACAGAATGCTGCCACGTTAATCGATCGGGAGGGGGCTGTCACAGAACTGCCGTTGATGCCAAAGCGTGCGCTTGCTGACGCGATCTTGAATCGGGCGCATGAACTGCTTCGCACCAGAGCGTCGGAACAGGCCCAAAGTCGGTTGTAGGAGGACGCTAATACACCATGGCACAGAATCAGCAATCAACCGAGACGGCGATGGAAATTGATCGACTGGCCATCCAATTGGCCAAAAATCCGCAATCCAAGGTTTTCATGCCCTTGGCTGAAGAATATGGCAAGGTCGGCATGTGGCAGGAAGCCGCAGGTGTTCTCGAAGACGGGTTGAAATATTATCCCGGCTTCATTACGGCGATGGTCGCGCTCGGTCGTGCTTATGATCAGATGGGGCAGCCCACCAAGGCTAAAGCGATTCTAGAGGAATCCATCAAGTTAAGTCCTGAAAACTTGCGTGCACACCGGACTTTGATCAAGATCTATGTGAGCCAGGAACTACATGCCCTGGCCCTGCAATCCTGCGCTGTCATCTTGAGAGTAAATCCGCGGGATGAGGAGGCGCTCTCAGTCCAATCGGCGCTGGCTAAACCCCTGACTCTCAAAAAAGAGCCGGAGAAACCAAGGCCGGCTGATCCAGTCACACAAAACAGCTCCGTGCAAGAGGTGCTGGAAGCTCCAATAGTTTCTGACCCACTCAAGGCAGCTATTCCGGAAGTTAGTACGCAACATGAAGACCTATCAGTTTCAATGCCTGCCAAATCAGAAACCGTGGCGACCGATCCACTGATCGTAGCTTCGGAGCTGATGGAGACGGTTCTCCATACGCACGATCACACAGGCGAACAACTTGCGGTACCCGAGCAGGATCCTCAAGTCAGTGCCGTTGAGGCGATGCCTTCTCCATCTCCTCATGCCGAAGTCGTGGCTCAATTAGAGGCGTGGCTTCGCACCATTCAAGCACGGCGTCGAGAACGAGACACGACGAATAGGCCCCTCTCCAAGACTTCCCAATAATTTTGCGAGTTTGACCGGTTTGAGGCGGACTGCTACAATGCGGCCCGGCTGGACTGTGGCAGGAGGAGTCGTTCTCACCTATTGAGTAGTTAAATAATAGAGTCATGCTACGCATACGAATATTGCACGGTCCAAATCTCAATCTCCTCGGGAGCAGAGAACAGTCCATTTACGGCACACTGTCACTTGATGTCATCAACTCAACCATTGCAAAGCTGGCAAAAGAGTTGAACATGAAGGTGGACATACGCCAGTCGAATCACGAGGGAGAGTTGGTCACCTGGATTCAAGAGTCGCGGACAGGATACGATGGAATCATCATCAACCCGGCCGCCTATACCCATACAAGCATTGCGATTCGGGATGCGATTGCGGCGGTCAGCCTACCAACGATGGAAGTGCATTTGTCTAATATCCATCAGCGGGAAGAGTTTCGCCATCGGTCCTATATCGCAGGAGTCGTCCTTGGGCAGATTACCGGCTTAGGTGTGACGGGTTATCTCCTTGCCCTTCGTGGGCTTCAGGACCATCTCACCGCATCCAAACGCCAGAAGAAGACATCCGTACCAGCGACAGCGCGACGGACGACAACAGGAACGAAATAATTACGGAGCGCGTCGAGTGGACGCATACAGTGTGAAGGGAGTATCGAGTGATTTCCACGACCGACTTTCGCGGTGGCGTACGGCTGATGGTCGATAACCAGCCATTTTATATCATTGAGTTTCAGCATGTAAAACCAGGCAAGGGCGGAGCCTTCGTACGAACCAAGCTCAAGGGCTATCTCACGGGTAGTGTGATCGACCGTACGTTTCGGTCAGGGGAACGGTTCGAAGAGCCGAAGCTCGATGAACGGGACATGCAATTCCTTTATGCAACCGACGACGCCTATACCTTCATGGACACAGATTCATACGAGCAATTGACGTTCGAAAAGGGCAAGCTCGGCGACAATGCAGATCTGTTGAAGGAAAACATGATCGTGAAGATTCTCGTATACGAGCATCGCCCGATCGATGTTGAGCTGCCGAACTTTATTGAATTAAAAGTTACGGACACCGAACCGGGTTTCCGTGGCGATACCGCGACGGGCGGCACGAAACTCGCCACCCTTGAAACTGGCGCTACCCTCAAGGTGCCGCTCTATTTAGAAAGTGGGACCGTGATCAAGATTGATACGCGGACGCGAGCCTACGTGGAGCGTGTTCGGTGAGCACACAAAAATCGAGCAAGTCAAAGAAACGAGGGAAGCCGATTATTCTCCCTCAGGCCTTTGCGACCCCTCCAGGCGGCCAAGGCACTCCCCTGTTATCAGGGCAGCAGAGTAAACATATCCAAGAGCTGATCGACCTGCTCAAGAAGAACAATCTGACTGAACTGGAACTGGAGCGCGAAGGCCTCAGAATCCGTGTGCGCCATGAGGTCGAAGTCAGAACGATCACGACCAGCGTCGCCGACCATGGCTCATCCGGCACGGCCTCCGCGTCTCAACCTTCTGGTGCGGCAGCTGTACAGACCGAAGATACGACCGGCATGATTACCATCGCATCACCGATCGTCGGCACGTTTTATCGGTCCCCCTCACCGGATGCCGATCCCTACGTCGAAGAGGGCGATTTTGTGAAAAAGGGCCAGGTCCTCTGTATTGTTGAAGCGATGAAGCTCATGAACGAGATCGAGTCCGAGGTAGAAGGACGCATCACGAAAATTCTGGCTGAAAGTACGAAGCCGGTGGAGTATGGCCAGGCGCTCTTCCTCGTCGATCCGACAGCCACACCCTAATCCCTCTTCCCTCGACCCACATCGGAGTACTTGCGTGTTCAAGAAAGTATTGATAGCCAATCGCGGTGAGATCGCCCTCCGGGTGATTCGCGCCTGCAAAGAGCTCGGCATTAAGACCGTGGCAATTTTCTCCGAGGCCGATGCGGCGAGCCTCCATGTGCGCGCAGCCGATGAAAAGATCTGCGTCGGGCCTCCTGACGCAGCGCTCAGTTATCGAAACATTCCCAACGTTCTGAGCGCCGCTGAGATCACCGGGGCAGACGCCATTCACCCCGGTTACGGATTCCTCTCCGAGAATGCCCACTTCGCCGAAGTCTGCGAATCTATCGGTGTCAAATTTATCGGCCCGACGTCTGAACATATCGCGCTCCTTGGCGATAAAGCCAAAGCGAGAGAAATCGTCGCCCGGCGAGGCCTCCCAGTCACGCCTGGCAGCCCTGGCGAGCTCAAAAGCGAACAGGAAGCACTCGAAGCCGCCACTAAGATCGGGTATCCCGTCATCATCAAAGCCTCCTCCGGTGGGGGCGGGCGCGGCATGCGTGTCGTGAACAAGGCCGAAGACCTCGCGCGTGCATTTCAAGCCGCACAAGCGGAGGCAAAGACCACGTTCGGCAACGATGCTGTCTACCTCGAACGTTATTTCCTCGAGCCCCGCCATATCGAAGTGCAAATCGCCGCCGACCACCGTGGGCATGTCGTGCATCTTGGCGAGCGCGATTGCTCGATCCAACGCCGGCATCAGAAGCTGCTCGAAGAAACGCCGTCGCCCGCTGTCGACGAGAAGCTCCGCCGTGAAATCTGCCGAGTCGCTGTCGAAGCCGTGAAAGCCGTGCATTACCGGAATGTCGGGACCGTCGAGTTCCTCCTCGATAAAGACCGCAACTTCTTCTTCATGGAAGTGAATACCCGCATCCAGGTCGAACATGCGATCACGGAGATGGTGACGGGCATCGATCTCATCAAGGAGCAGATCACACTCGCGGATGGGCAATCCCTCTCATTCAAGCAACAAGATATCAAGCTCAACGGACATAGCCTCGAATGTCGCATCAACGCGGAAGATCCTGAAAAGTTTACGCCATGCCCTGGGATGATCACGAAATATCGTGTGCCAGGCGGATTCGGCGTTCGTGTCGATTCGGCCATGGAGTCGAACATGATGGTCGTTCCGTTCTACGACTCCATGATCGCCAAGGTCATTACCCATGGCCGAGACCGGCAGGAATGCATCGCCCGCATGCGCCGCGCCCTCGACGAATTCGTCATCGAAGGCATCAAGACGACCATTCCACTACACAAACGCATCCTCAACGACCCTGATTTTCAGAAGGGGCACGTCTCCACCACGTTCCTCGAACGATTCCTCGTCAGTTAATCCAGTCCGGTTTGACGGCATCAGGTCAACCGACTGGCAGTGCGTCGTGCTTCCAGCTACAATTCTTCCAGAATGTCCGGACCAATCCACTCCATGCGCAACCGCCTCTACATCATTCTCGATCCGTCGGTCTGTCCTGACCGCCCCCTGGTGGAGGTCCTGACGATCGCAGCTGAGGCCGGCGCTTCGCTCTTTCAATATCGCAACAAGTCCGCTTCGATGAAGGCAGCCTATGAGGAGGCCTTGGCCCTCAGACGAGTCGCAGCACAGGCAGGGGTCCTCTTCATCGTGAACGATCGCTGCGACTTGGCATTGGCGGTGGATGCTGATGGAGTGCACCTGGGACAGGGAGACTTGCCGATCGACATGGCAAGGAAGATGATGGGCCCGGACAAGTTGATCGGAATCTCCACCCACAATCCAGACCAAGTACGAGAAGCCACTGCCGGAAAACCGGATTACCTGGGCTTTGGTCCAATCTTCAAACCAGGTTCCAAGCAGGACCACGACCCGTTGGTTGGGCTTGAGGGGTTACGGGCGATGCGTTCGTTCACCTCGTTACCCGTCTTTGCGATTGGGGGCATTCAGATCGAGCAGGTTCAGGCAGTCATGCAGGCAGGAGCGGACGGAGTGGCCGTCATCTCAGCCATCTTGAAAGCCACAGATATTCGAGAGGCCGTTAGGACGTTTCTCGCCCAGATGCCGTCACCAGCTTCGCCAGCCTCATAATTTCTGCCGCCCACGCGAGTTGAATGATCCCCTCCTTCCAATTTTTATTTATGCGCGAGCTATAGGGGAGTGGACCCACCACAGGAACCTTCGCGAGACGTTGAAGGAGAGTCACGGTCGATTGCTCCTGCAAACGCGCGATCTTCGTACGCATAGGCACAGGTTGATTCAAGACCAACGCAATGACAGGGACCTTTCGCTGGCGGAGTGCGTGAAGCGTCAATAATGCATGATTGATCCCGCCCAGCCCTGATCGGCCCACCACGATGACAGGAAGTCCCATGCGCTGCATGAGGCCTAATCCATCGATGCGGTCCGTTATCGGCACATGTAGCCCACCGACGCCTTCGACCGCCACAAAGTCATGTTTCTGACAGAGGGCATGGAACGCTCGCAGGATGGTGGCCAGCCGTATCGTCTGTTGTTCCGCGCGCGCAGCAGAGAGCGGCGCCATTGGGAGTCGAAAGACGTAGGGACAGATTTTTGTCATCGGATCATGGCATTCAGCGGCTCGTCGCAAGCGCGTGCCATCGGACCGAGCCCTGGTCGATCGCGAGATCCCTGTCTCAACCGGCTTCATGACACCGATGTCGATTCCTCGTTGCCTCAGATGCGACACCAGCGCAGCAGTGACGAGCGTTTTCCCGACACCGGTATCGGTCGCGGTAATAAAGACGCCGTACTTCATGAAAAAGAGCCGATGGCGAATAGCATATGGCACATAGTATCTGAATAGAGATCCTTCATATCGCTTCCCAATCCGTTCTCCGCCATAAGCTATTAGCCATATGCCATACGCTCCTCTCAGAGATTCCGGCTATCGCAATTCCACACCTGTCCCGACACATCGTTGAGTTGAGCCAGATGCAAGACGGTCTTGGCCACTTCCTCGCGTGACGGTGGACGGCCTAACAGATGGTCTTTCCAGTCATTGCCCTCAGGCATGATTCCTGTAGCCAATCCCGTCTTCTGCCAGCCTGGCAAGAGGAGGTTTACACGGACGTTGCCTGTTCCCCACTCTTTTGCTGCGGTCTGCACCAGACCGATGAGACCGGCTTTTGACGCGGCGTAGGCAGCTTGCCCAATCGAGCCATGGAATCCGGCGTGCGATCCAATCACAACGATCGACCCACCTTCATGAGCGAGAAGGGGAGGGGCCATGGCGCGGAGGCAGTGAAATGTTCCTGTCAAATTCGTGGCCACCACGTCGGCCCACGCGTCTTCATGTTGTCGAAGCAGGAGTTGGCTCCCTCCGATTCCAGCATTGCAGATAAACACCGATGGCATCGGTGCCTGTCGGCAGGAGGCCTCCACCATCTGTTGCACCGACTGTGACTCGCGAATGTCGGCGGCGTACAATGCTCCACTACCCCCAGCGGCTTCCACGTAAGAGAGCGTGTCCTCAGCCGCCGATTTATTGCGATGGTAATGCACCCCGACAGACCAGCCAGTGGCAGCAAAGGCCAGGCTGATCGCTCGACCAATTCCGCCGGATGCACCGGTCACCAGTACGGCACGTTGGGATAGGCTTGCAACCGCGTGGCTTCGCATAGGGATGCGATTATGGGGAGGATATCAGATGAAGGCAAGCCTCCAGCTCGGCCAGAACGTACACCGATTTTCTTGCTGCCTCCAGGATTCCTATGGTACGGTCACAAGATTGCTCAACCAGTGGAGAACCTCACGCATGTCGATCAATACGCCTGGATCTCGAAGGGCCATCATGTTAGGCGCAGTTCTGCTGTTCACTTGCTCCACCTGGTCGGCCTCGCTTGCAGCAGAGGACGCCGGTATTATTGCGCAGTCCTCCGACTATTTTCCCGATCAGATCGGGAACGAATGGCACTATCGTGGCCAGATCACTGAAGGGCCGTTGCAAACGATCGAACATAAGTTTTTCTCAAACGTGTCTTCGGTCACCGGCACAAAAACCATCAAAGGCATGACGGCCACCGTGTTCCACGATACGAATCCAGGCAATCATGGCCCCTCGGACAGTTTCTACCGGCGTGATAGCGTTGGCATCGTCTATTACGGTTCTGAGCCTGGTACACCCTTGGAAAAACAGCTCGTGCCCTATCAGATCGTGCGTTTTCCCATGAAGGCTGCGACCTCGTTTCAGCAGTTCAACCGTAAAGGGCTGGACTTTGGCACCGATATGGATCGCGATGGCGAGAATGAAAAGGTCGACGCACAGGGCGACTCCACGGTGGTGGGGCAGGAGTCAGTGACCGTGCCGGCTGGCACCTTCAAAGACGCGGTGAAGGTGGAAGCGCGCATGTATATGCAAATTCATCTCTCCGGCTCGAACAAGACGGCGCAGGGCACCGATGTGATGACCGCCTGGTTTGTGAAGGGCGTAGGATTGGTCAAATACGTTGAACGGCAGGAACTCTCTCCGCTGGAAGACCGGGGCGTGATCACGGATATTAGTGAGGAGCTGGAATCCTACGAGATCAAGCCATCGAAGGCCTCACTCGGCCGGCGCGAATCCACGACGGAGGGTTTGTTCGCTGATCACACGGGTCACGACGAATTGCGTCAGGTACTCTTCACCTCCGGCCTTCGTTCCGACTCCGGAGAGCCGATGGCCACCAAACGGCTGGCGGCCGACTAACGCACCGGTGATCGGACGATTCAGATAGAGATTCCCGACGTCGAACCGTTGCCGTGCCAACTCCAGATTGACGGGGCTCCGTGAGTAGACGCCACCGGTGAGGGCATAGGCCGTCGAATTCGCCAGCGTGAGCGCCTCCTGAAATGAGGCTGCCTTCATCACCGCGAGAATCGGCCCGAAGATTTCCTCCTGGGCGACTCGATCGGTCGGCGCGGCATCGGCAAAGACCGTCGGTCCGATATACCAGCCAGGTTCCGTCACAGCCCCTTCCACCAGCAAGCGGGCTTCCTTCTTTCCAATTTCGATGTAATCCTGCACCTTCGCCTGCGCTCGACGATCGATCATCGGCCCAACCTGGGTACCGGGCTCTTCCGGATTTCCGACCTTCAAGCTCAGTACCGCCTCTTTGAGGCGAACGAGAAAACTGTCGTAGATCGCCGCATGGACGATCGCCCGCGAACAGGCGGAACATTTCTGTCCTGCATAGCCGGTGAACGATGCGACCACTCCGGTAATCGCATCATCGAGATCCGCAGTCTCATCCACGATAATTGCATTTTTCCCTCCCATTTCTGCCAGCACCCGCTTGACCATCTGTTGCCCAGGGATAAGGGTCCCGGCGTCTTTCAGAATGCCGAGCCCGACGTCCTTCGACCCGGTAAAGGCAATCGTGGCGACCGCTGGGTGGCGGACTAATGCCTGTCCGATGTCTGGCCCACCCGGCAAGCAACTGAGTATTCCCTCTGGCACACCGGCCTCCTGCAAAATCTCTGTGAGCCAGTGCCCCATCATGGGCGAACGTTCGGAGGGCTTGAAGATGACAGGATTTCCCGTCACAAGTGCCGCCGACACCATGCCGGCAGGAATCGCGAATGGAAAATTCCAGGGTGCGATGACGACCGTGACTCCACGAGGATGATAGACCCGCTGGTTGAATTCACCAGGCTCCTGCCCTAACTGTCTTGGGGGAGCGATCCTCAGCCAGTCCGCTGCATAAAACTCTAGAAAGTCGATGGCTTCGGCAAGGTCCGCATCTGCCTCACGCCAGGGTTTTCCGCATTCCAGAATTTCCCAGGCAGCCAACTCGTGACGCCGCGTTCGCATGAGCGTGGCGGCTGCACGCAAAATCTCCACCCGTCGTGCTGTTGTGGTGGCACGCCAGGCATCCCATGCCTTCATCGCCAGGCCTACAGTTTGCTCAACATCAGCCATACTCGCGCTGGACAACCGACCCACGACTTCCTCAGGGCGGCCCGGGTTACGAGATTCAACGAGAGGTCCCGTGAGGCGCAATCGCTGGAACGACGATGACCATTGCCGGCCCAGCTGTGACCGTACGGCCGCCAGGGCCTGTTGCATGGCCGCTCGGTGGTCTGCCTGCGCAAAATCACGCTGTGGTTCATTACGAAACTCCCGCTTGCCGGCTTGCTGAGATGAGAGGGATTGCATCTGGCGTGGTCCTTCAAGAACTGGCGGTGACAACAGTGCGTGGAGCGACTGGGACTCCACATATTCCTTGCGGAGAAATGATTCATTCGACGTGTTTTCCAATAGTCGTCTGACGAGATAGGCCATGCCCGGTAATAGATCGCCCACCGGGGTATAGAGTCGCAGCCGCCGCCCATGTTGTGCGATGGCCTGCTGAAAGGGCTCGGCCATGCCATATATCATCTGATACTCCCAGGTTTCAGGAGAGAGTCCGAGCGACTCCGCAACCGCCTCGATATAGGCCAGTGTGCGGAGATTATGTGTGCCGAAGGCCGGTCGAATAAGCGATGACTGAGATAAGAGGAGTTGCGTCAGCGACTCATAATTCGCATCCGTTTCCGTCTTCTGTTCAAAGAGCGGAACAGGCCAGCCGCGTTGCCGATAGCGGATCGTATCCGAATCCCAGTAGGCCCCTTTCACGAGCCGAATGGTGATGGGCGCCCCACGCCGACGAACCCATGACAGCAGACCCTCGATATCTCGCGTCGTGTCGCGATGGTAGGCTTGTAACGCCAGACCCGCATGAGGATAGTTCTTGTAGGACGGCTCGGCGAAAAGCCTGGTGAAGATGTCGAGCAGCAAGGTTTTGGTATCGGCTTGCTCCATATCGAAGATCAACGAAGCGGGGAGGCGCATCGCCAGATCGAGGATGGGGCGAAGCCGCGCCGCTACTGAACAGTAGCTTCCTTCGGGGTCGATCGGGTCTAGATGCGGAGAGAGGGCGGATATTTTGAGCGAGAGCTGTACTCGTGGAATGGGCCCGAGATGGTCTCGCTCTAATAAGGAGATCGATAGCCAGCCCTCCGCTACTTGTGTCAACTGGGTGAGGGCGTTCAGGCAGCGATCACGGTACCGATCGGCCTCACGATCACTGATGGTGGCCTCGCCCAACAAGTCGACCGAGCAGGCCCGCCCCTGTTGCCAAAGATCTGCCAATCGCGGGCTCGCATCCTCGACCGTCGCTCCTGCAATAAAGTTTCTCGCCATCTGCTCGACCTGGCTTCTGATTGCCTTACCACTGAGACGAGCCCCCAGGCTGGTGGAGGCAAGGGCGCTGAGCCCCCATTGCGCGCCGAAGAGTTGCGTCTCTCCATCGCCTAAATATTCACGAGCTAATGTCACCACCTGTTCATCGTCGGTGACCGATGGCAGGGCATCGATGAATCGAAATAACTGTGTCTTAAAGGGACTGTCATACATGGCCAGGTTAAGGGCCTGGTGTGACCACCAGTGGCGGGTGAAGACTGTTGGCGTTCGACCGGCAGAGAGACGAGCGAGCTGTTCACCGATACGATGAACAGTTGATTCAAGAGGAGATGAAACGATCGACATCGATACCCCACTCTCTGTGAGATGAAGGGACACCGTCAGTATACACTCTGAGCATTCTGTTGAAACATTTGGATAAATTAAGTATGATATTTTAGTACTTCCTCTCCCCCGTGAGGAGGTCAGATGAAGCGATGGGTGAGCTCTCCAAGGAGATCAAATGGCTGCTACAACAACTGATACCGCATTGACCGAAGATGTGTTTGTCCCGCTAAATTTTGTGTTGTTTTGCGCGATCGTTGCCGCCACGGTGGTCGGCATTCCACTCTATGGCTATTACTACGGATTCAGCCTCTTTGACTGGGTCCTGTCCTTTGTGATGTATATCGTCACGGGGATGGGTATCACCGTCGGCTATCACCGGCTGGTGTCGCATCAGAGTTTCGAATGTCCTGACTGGGTCAAGGCCTCTATCCTCGTCGCCGGTGGGTGGGCGCTTCAAAATTCTGCTCTGAAGTGGGGCGGCGACCATATCCGCCATCACGCCAAGACGGATCAAATAGAAGATCCCTACAACGTGACCAAGGGATTCTGGCACAGCCACTGCGGCTGGCTCTTTTATAATACGCCCCATCGCACGGAGAAATACGAGATCCGTCTGCGCCGCGACCCAGTCGTGATGTGGCAACATCGCTATTATTGGCCCATCGTCGTCACAGGACTCCTGCTGCCTTTTGTCCTTGGTGTCTGGCATGGTGGCTGGCAAGGCGGCATCAGTGCCTTCCTCTTGGGAGGACTTTTCCGCATGTTCATGGTGCTGAACTCGACCTTCACCATCAATTCACTCTGCCACATGATCGGGACACAGCCCCACGGCACACAGGACAGCAGCCGCGATAGCTGGCTGATCTCCTTTGTCAGTTTCGGCGAGGGGTATCATAATTTTCATCACACCTATGCCCGCGATTTTCGCAATGGACCGAAGTGGTACAATTTCGATCCCTCGAAGTGGATCATTTACACCCTCTGGATGCTCGGATTAGCCCACAATCTGCGCCGTAACGACCCCACCGTCGGGTAGTCCGCTTACGAAACATTCGCTGCCCGGGAATCCATCCTCCCTCGATGGATTCCCCCATTGAGCCATTCCCCCTCGCGCAATAGGCCCATTTTCTTTCACCCTACTATTCGCTTATGATGGCGAGGCTAGCCCATGAGCCAGTTGAATTCGTCTGTGCCTCTAGAGAAGGAGTATTCCATGGCTGATGAACATCCTGCCGGACCACAGACTGGTCACGGAAAAGACAATTTGATTCCAGGCGTCAAATACGTTATCGCCGTCAGCAGCGGAAAGGGCGGGGTCGGTAAATCGACCGTCTCCGTCAATCTGGCCGTGGCTCTCGCACTAACGGGCGCCAAGGTTGGACTGCTCGACGCGGATATCTATGGTCCCAACATTCCCATGATGATGGGAGTGAGCAAACCACCGGAGCAGAAAGACGGCAAGATCGTTCCCGCCGAAAGTCACGGCGTGAAACTCATCTCCATGGGCTTCTTCGTCCCGGAAGATACGGCGGTCGTCTGGCGTGGGCCTATGATCCACACGGCTATTCAGCAGCTTTTCCGCGACGTGTTGTGGGGCGAGCTCGATTATCTGCTCATCGATTTGCCGCCTGGCACCGGAGATGCGCAGCTCACCCTGACGCAACTGGTTCCGCTGACCGGTGCCGTCACCGTGACGACGCCTCAGGAAGTGGCCCTGCACGATGTCCGCAAGGGCATGATGATGTTCAAAAAGGTGAATGTGCCGCTCCTCGGCATTGTGGAGAATATGAGCTACTTCCTCTGCGGCCATTGCGGCGAGCGGACAGAAATCTTTTCGCACGGAGGAGGGGAGCGTGCTGCCGCGACACTCGGTGTCCCGTTTCTCGGCCGAGTGCCCATTGACCCGGCGATTCGAGACGGCGGTGACTCCGGCAACCCGATCGTCGTGGCCGATCCAGCCTCTCCACAATCGGCTGCGTTTCGTGAGATTGCACAGAAAATTGTGGCAGGGATCACCGGGGCCACAACGGAGGTTCCACCGATCGAAAGTCTGTTGAGTAAACTCAAGAAACCGTTTGCGAAAACATAATTGACGGACGAAAGGATGGGACAGGCGATGGGAGAGTTCGTACGGGTGGCCGGCACCGCCGATGTGAAGCCGGGCCATGGGATCGTCGCAGAAGTGAACGGGAAGACCCTTGCGGTGTTCAATGTGGACGGCACCTTTCACGCCATCGATAACACCTGCCTCCATCGGGGCGGCCCGCTTGGCGAGGGGGATGTCGAAGGATCCGTCGTCACGTGTCCTTGGCATGGCTGGAAATTCGACGTCACCACTGGTGTCTGCGTGGCCAATCCCTCGGCGAAAGTGGAGCGGTATGAAGTCAAAGTCGAGGGCACCGACGTGAAGGTGCTTGTCTGACCTCAGATAGTCTGGGTTGAGTCCGGTTTCTAGGCGCTTCATAATGCCAAGTATGGACCGGGGCGACGTACTATTCCTCTATCGTCAAATGCTGCTGATCCGCCGGTTCGAAGAGAAATCGGCGGAAATGTACGCCCTCACAAAAATTGCCGGATTCCTGCATCTCTATATCGGCGAAGAGGCCATTGCGGTCGGGGCCATCGCTGCGCTTCGATCGGATGACTATGCGATCAGCGCGTACCGCGACCACGGGCACTGTCTCGCCCGAGGCTCCGATCCCGGCCACGTGATGGCTGAACTGTTCGGCAAAGCGACGGGTCTCTGCCAAGGCAAAGGCGGCTCCATGCACCTGGTGGATGCCCCGCGCCGGTTCATGGGTGGCTACGCCATTGTCGGAGGCCACATTCCCCTTGCCACAGGCCTCGCGTTCGCGACCAAGTATCAACAACTCGACCTTGTGACCGTCTGCTTCTTCGGTGAAGGGGCGATCCCGAGCGGCCAGGCACACGAAGCACTCAATTTGGCAGCCTTGTGGAAACTTCCTGTGATCTTCGTCTGCGAGAACAATCGCTACGGTATGGGAACATCGGCTGAACGGGCCATCGCACTTTATGCGGATGTGGCAGAGACAGCCCGCTCCTATGGCATCAAGGCTGAGCGTGTGGATGGCATGGATGTATTGGCCGTGCGCGATGCGATGCGCAAGGTCGTCGAGCAGGTGCGCGCGGGGCAGGGACCGGTTTTCATTGAAGCGATGACCTACCGGTTCATGGGCCACTCCATGTCCGACCCGGCACACGGACATTACCGAACCAAAGAAGAAGTAGATGAGCACCGCAAACGCGACCCCCTTCTATTGCTGAAGCAGACGATTCTGAACAACAACCTCGGCGCCGAAGCCGATTTCATACAGCTTGAGCGGGAGGTCGGCGAGGCCGTGACGGCTGCCGTCAGGTTCGCCGATGACAGTCCTTTCCCAGCCCCATCGGCCTTGTACACCGACGTGATGCGGGAGGAGTAAGATAATTCATGGTGCTGTCTTATCGGGAAGCGCTCAACCAAGCCATGCGGGAGGAGATGCGCCGAGACTCGCGCATTTTTCTGATCGGCGAGGAAGTGGGCTACTACCAGGGCGCCTTCAAGGTCAGCAAGGGTTTCGTGGAGGAATTCGGCCCGCAACGGGTGGTGGATACTCCGATCACGGAAGCCGGTTTCACGGGCCTGGCAATCGGCGCCGCCATGGCGGGGCTGCATCCCATCGTCGAACTCATGACCATGAATTTCGGCATTGTGGCGCTGGATCAGATCGTCAATAATGCCGCCAAAATTCATTACATGTCGGGGGGGCAGCTGTCGGTGCCGCTCGTGATTCGTGGACCTGGCAGCGCCGCTCACCAGTTAGGCGCGCAGCATTCGCAAAGTCTGGAGGCCTGGTTCTGTCATGTGCCGGGATTGAAAGTGATCGCGCCGGCCACGCCGCACGATGCCAAGGGCCTGCTCAAAAGCGCGATTCGGGACAACAATCCTGTCATCTTCATCGAAGCGCAATTGCTGTACGGAACGAAGGGGGATGTCAAAGACGGCGAGTACACGATCCCCATCGGTGTCGCCGAGGTGAAGCGTACCGGACGCGACGTGACGATCGTCGCCTACTCGAAGATGCTCCTGCTGGCGCTGGAGACAGCCGACCAACTGAGTCGAGAGGGCATCGAAGTCGAGGTCATCGATCCCCGCACCCTCAAACCCTTGGACCTCTCAACGATCGTGGCCTCGGTCAAAAAGACCGGGCGTCTCGTGATCGTCGAAGAAGGCTGGCGTTTTTGCGGGCTGGGTGCGCAGATTGCCGAGAGCGTATACGCGGCGGCGTTCGACTACCTGGACGCCCCCATTCAGCGCGTCACCGGCGAAGATGTGCCAATGCCCTATAGCCGCCCGTTGGAAGATGCTGCCATCCCGGACAAGGCGCGTGTCATCGAAGCCGTCAAATCCGTGTGTGGCATACAGTAAACGAAGGAGGCACGATTACCCATGTCATCACAAGCCCAGACTCCCGGTCATATCGAGATTACGGAGACCCTCGTTCGGCTCTATGTGTTCCTGACGCAATACCTCGACCGCTGCCTCGATGAGGCAGCCAGGAAGACATACCCGGATGAGGAACTGCACGCGCATCTTGCCAAGACGCGCGCGACAATGGCGGACATCCTCGCGGTGAATCCAGTGGTCAAGAGCAACGTCGAGAAGGAATGCAAGGACGTGCTCGCCCTCGGAGCTGCGATCTTAAAAGGCGGCCAGGAGCGAGTCTCGGCGATGGAGCCGATGCAGGCGCAACGTGCCATCCTACGGAACAAGACCATTGCCCTGAGCGATCTCTTAGCCGTGTTTCGGGCTCTCTGACAGGATGAATGGTGAAGCAGGTTACTAGCGACGCGCTCGACAGCCGTGAAGCTGTATCTCGTCAACAAACCGTAGCTGGCTCTGTAACGAGAGACGAACGACGTACGAAGAGGACAGCGAGTTCCAGGGCAGTCAACCGAGCTTTCTAGTGATCGGCTCATGTCAGATCAGGCACAGGAAAAACATCAATTGGCTGGCTTCGATACACGCGAACGAGGCTTCAGTAGGCCGGTCGTGGTTGAGCGAGCCGACGGAGGCTATCAAGCCATGCTGCGATATGAGACGATGCGCGTGGTGACCACAGCACAAGACACACCGGGAGCCGCGCTGGAGGAGTTAATCCACGCGCTCCAAGGACAGGGCTACTCGCAACTTCGTAGCCAACTGAGCGTCCGGGAGGGCACCTACTTGGGTTCTCAGGAGCCTTGGATTGAGTATCCGGACCCCGCGCGCGGCACGGAGCAACAAGACGGGTGGCTGAAACGATTGTTCCGCTGTTTCCTGCGACGAAGAGAGGACATACATGGCTAGTCGCGTCGTGATGCCAAAACTAACCGACACGATGGAAGAAGGCGTCCTCCTTGCATGGAGGAAACGCGAAGGGGATTCGGTGCAGGCAGGGGAGGCGCTCGCTGAAATCGAAACCGACAAGGCCATCATGGATCTCGAGGCCTTCGCCTCCGGCATCCTACGCAAAATCCTGGTGCAGGACGGCGCAACCGTAATGTCCGGAACATTGATCGGCGTCATTGGCGGAATGGATGAGGACATCACCTCGGCATTGACCGACACGATCACTGCCGCGCCATCGGCTGGCGGCGGAACCAGGACAAGCGGACCGCCTGCTGCCGGTCCAGCATCCACCTCACCCGCGAGTCCAGAGGGAACTCGTTTTATCGCCTCGCCCCGCGCGAAAGCGCTGGCTGCCGACCGGGGAATCGATCTCTCCACCATCATCGGAACCGGTCCAGGTGGACGCATCGTGGAAGAAGATGTCGTGAACGCCCAGGCACCGCCAACGCAGATTCTGTCGGCCGGAATAGACCAACCGCTGAGCCAGATGCGGAAAGCCATCGCACGAGCGACGACACAGAGCAAAGCGCCGGTGCCGCACTTTTATCTGACGAGCGAGATCGATATGGAACAGTCAGAGCGGTTCCGCGATCAGTTCAAACACAACCGCACCACACATCCCTCCGTCACCGACTTGCTGATCAAAGCCGCAGCGATCGCGCTCACCCGCCATCCGGACATCAATGTGTCATTCACCGGTAATGCCATCAGGCGACATGCGCGCATTGATATCGGCATCGCCGTCGGCATCGACGACGGCTTGATCACCCCGGTTCTTCGCAATTGTGGCGCGAGGTCGCTGGAGGATATCTCGACCGAATCGCGGACGCTGATCGACCGGGCCAGGAACAAACGCTTGCAGCCGCAGGAATACACCGACGCCACCTTTTCGATCTCAAACTTGGGAATGTTCGATGTGGAAAACTTCATTGCGATCCTCATCCCCCCTCAGGCTGCCTCCATCGCGGTGGGTTCCATTCGCGACGTGCCCGTCGTTAAAGACGGCACAGTCAGGGCGGGCCAACGCATGAAGGTGACGTTGTCTTGCGACCATCGGGCCCTGGACGGTGTGCAGGGGGCCGGCTTCCTGAAGGAGTTCAAACGCATCCTTGAACACCCCTCGGAACTACTCCCCTCGAAGGAGACTCCATGAGCTTTATCCCACTGAACCAACTTCGCGCTTCTTTCTCTGAATCATCTCAAGCCATCAGCCATCAGCCATCGGCCATCCGCTCTTCGCAGCGTCTCCCGCCCTGGTTCAAAGTCCAAGCAACAACCGGTCCGGACTACCTGGACATCAAGCAGACGATGGACCGGCTCAAGCTCCATACCATCTGTGAAGAAGCGCGTTGCCCGAACCGCTGGGAATGTTGGAATGCGCGCACCGCGACCTTCCTGATCCTGGGAGACATCTGCACCAGGCGCTGTCACTACTGTTCAGTGGAGACTGGCCGGCCGATGGCAATCGATCATGGGGAGCCACGACGCGTCGCAGAGGCGGTTCATGCCTTGGCCCTGAAACATGCGGTGATCACATCGGTGAACCGGGATGAGTTAGCAGATGGCGGCGCGGCTATCTTTGCCGAAACAATCCGGCAAACCAGGCAGCTCAACGCTCACTGCACGATTGAAGTTTTGATTCCGGATTTCGAAGGGAATGAGGCCGCCCTCGCGACGGTCTGTGCCGAGAAGCCGGAGATTCTCAATCACAACATTGAAACTGTCCGGCGACTGTTTCCGGCAATCAGACCGCAGGCAAAATATCAGCGATCGCTCGAGCTGCTCGGCAAGGCGAAGCAATTGGGCATGCGCACTAAATCCGGGCTGATCCTCGGGATGGGAGAAACCATGGACGAAGCCCGCGAAGTCATGCGCGATCTCCGATCCGTCGGCTGCGATATCATGACTATCGGTCAATACCTTCAGCCGACGAGAGAGCACCTGCCCGTTGCTCGTTACTACGACCCCAGCGACTTTGCGGTCTTGAAAGAGGAGGGGGTGGCCCTCGGCTTTACCCATGTCGAATCAGGTCCGCTGGTCCGTAGCTCCTACCATGCGGAACAGCATCTCTTCACGGCGGGTCCCTCGGCATAGATCCAACAAGGCATACGCCGCGTAGGAGCAGTCAGAGCGAGACATGATCCAGCCGGGACATTTCATGAAGGAGCGTTCATGACACCTGAGGCGATGCAGATCCTCATTACCCGCTATTTTGCCGCGACGCGCGCGATGGATGTCGAGGCCTGGCTGGCCTGCTTTGCGGACGATGCCGTCAGCTACGATCCCTATGGAGCGCCGCCGATTCAGGGAAAGGATGAGCTTCGAGCCTTTTTTCTATCCGTTACGACTGCGTTCACGGAGATTGGGTTCACCGAAGACTTTCTTGCCGTCACAGGCAACCGTGCGGCCATGAAGTTTACGGCTCGGGGAGTTGCCGCCAACGGGAAAACGGCAACCTGCGAGGGCATCGATGTTTTCGAAGTCAACGACGGTGGCACCATTCAAACGATGTGGGGCTATTGGGATCCCGTTCGTATGATCGCACAACTTGAGGCATGAGCTCACAGGAGTGCGGGCTAGTCTCATAAAGGAGGATTGTTGATCACGGCCCCTGCGTTCACCGCCGGTCGATTCCTCAATGTTGATCAATAGAAACGTCGCCCCTTTGCTGCAGAATTGTATACCCCCTCTTTGGGTGGAGACCTGCTCAATTCCTTTGACAAGGCCCAACACCGACCAATAGACTAACGCGCCTCAGTCTTTCGAACCTGCGACCTGGATGAAGCGACCTACACATGGATCTCGACGAGAGGACCATGCATCGTACCCTTTCAACCTCATGTGCGGGCAACGCAAGAAATGGCTCCATGGCCGGACAATTCAGGAGTCGTGGCATTGGTCGTTGCCCTGCATTGACCATCCTGCTCCTGGTGGGACTGATCACGCTGCCAGCCATCGGATTTGCCCTTGAACAGGCCACGCGAGTTCTGATCGGTCACACGAGCGAAGTCCTCACCGTCATATTTTCTCCGGATGGCAAACTGGTGGCTTCGGCCGGTACCGATCAGACTATCCGATTGTGGGACCCTGATACCGGCCGGGATCTTCGTCTCCTGCGCGGTCATATGGGAACCATTCACGCGCTTGCATTTTCACCGGATGGACGGGTCCTTGCTTCCGGCAGTGCCGACACGTCGATTCGTCTGTGGGACGTAGAAACTGGAAAAGAACTCAACGCGGTCACGTCCAACTTCGGGGCCGTCAGAGCCGTCACCTTTTCGCCGGACGGCAAGACCATCGCCACCGGAGGAAACGACGGCAGCCTTCGCGTCTGGGAAGCCGCCACAGGCAAAGAAATCAAATCCGTCCGGGGACAGTTCGGCGTGGTCTTCTCTATTCGGTATTCGCCTGACGGGAAGATGTTGGCGACAGGAAGCAGCGATACGCAGGTCCATTTGTGGGACGTCGCCACAGGCAGACAACGCACGGTTCTGACTGGTCACACTGGCGCCGTTCGGGCGGTTACGTTCGCTCCGGATGGCCGATGGCTGGCAAGTGCATCGGCCGATGGGTCGCTTCGCATCTGGGATCTGGACCAATCTCAAGAGCGCCTGACGATCACCGGCCATCAGGGGGAAGTCTATGGACTCGTCTTTTCGCCGGATGGGCGCGTCCTCATATCGTCCGGTGCGGATGGGACCGTCCGTGTTTGGGACGTGACCTCCGGAAACGAACGTCACTCACTGAGTGGACACAAGGGCACGGTCTGGTCGGTTGCCGTCTCGCCGGATGGCCTGCTGCTCGCGTCAGGAGGGCGAGACCGTACCGTCCGACTCCAACCGCCAATCTCGCCGGCGCTGACGGCCTCCTTGACGGAAAAGATTCAGAAACGCGGTAATGAAATCGGCATCGTGCCATCACCACCGCCGCTGCCTGAAGCCGATCTCGTCTTTCGACCGACCGAGGTGAAAGCGGGGAGTGAGGTCACGCTCTCGCTTACGATCAAGAACAAAGGCAAAGGTCCGCTCTATCGTTTCCAAGCCAGAACGAAAAGCGAGGAGCCCTCGTTTGACGGTCACCTCTTCTATTTCGGACGAATCGATGGAGGGCAGAGCAGCGAGGACATCGTTACGCTCAAGATCCCCAGTGACCGCCCCGACGCCAACATCCCGTTACATCTCGTATTCGAGGAATATAACGGGTTTGTGCCGGATCAGTTGAAGGCCCTGTTGACCCTCAAGGGATTATCCCGTCCTCGCTTTGCCTACACGCTGCAGGTGATCGACAACGGGACCGGCAACTCGGTTGGCAACGGCGACGGACGTATTCAAAAAGGAGAGGCTGTCGATCTGCTGATCACGGTGAAGAATGTCGGGACCGTGACCGCGCAACAGACATCCGTGGAAGTAACAATACCCTCGAATCACAGTCTCCGTCTCAATAAAGGTCTCGTCGAAATCGGTCCGCTGAAACCTAACGAAGCCAAGAGCGCGACCGTCAACCTGTTCGTCGGGAAAGACCTGCGCGATGAACATCTGCCAGTCAGGCTATTCATTCGAGAACGCAGTGTGAATCAGATGCTCGACGATACGGTCACACTCGCAGTCGACCACCGTGTTGCGCCTCAGATTATGGCCACCAATAAGATAGTGGCCATCGAATCGCCTTCTGTGAATATTCACAGCGGGGCAGGTCAGGAAACGTCGGTCATCGCCTCCGGTGTGAAAGGCCAGGAGCTGGCGGTATCCGGCGAACTGGGAGCGTGGTATCGCGTGCACATATCCGAGACCGAGGTTGGCTGGATCGCCAAGAGCGCGGTGAAAGAGACGCAGGAACTGGCAAAAGGCGATATGCCGATTCCGGCGATCACTGGTGCGCCTGTGGTGAAGCTCTTTCAGAATGCGCCACCCGTCATCGCGCTGGCGACTCCGTCTGACGGCATCGAAGTGAACGTGGAGCGGATCAGCTTGGCCGGCGCCGCGGCCAGCGAAAAAGGCGTCTCCAGAATTGAGATTCGCCTGAACGGGCAGCTGGTGTCGCACCGTGACAATCGTGGCATCGCTGTGAAGCCCGGAGAGGCCGAAACGCCGACGAATATGGAGTTTGCCGAGAAACTCACTCTCCTGGAAGGTAAGAACCAGGTCGTCGTGACCGCCATTGACCGTGACAACCTCTCGTCCAGCCGAACGCTCTCCGTCACGCGCATCGTCGACCGCGGCAAGATTTGGGCGGTCGTCGTCGGCATCTCGCAATATAAAGCGGTGCAGCCCCTGCGCTACGCCGACAAGGACGCCCTCGCCTTCTACGACTATTTGACACAACATCTCGGCGTTCCCAAGGAACAGATCACGTTGCTCCTCAACGACCACGCCACCCTCATGAGCCTCAAACGAACCCTTGGTACGGAACTCAAGAGGAAGGCTGGAGAGAAAGACACGGTTATCGTGTACTATGCCGGCCATGGCGCGCCGGAGGCCGATGCCTCAGCCGGCGACGACGATGGTCTGGAGAAATACATCGTGCCATACGACGCCGACCCAAGGGACCTCTACACCACCGCATTGCCGATGCGCGAGATCGAAACCATCTTCCAACGGCTCACCCCGGAACGCATCATTTTTATCTCCGATTCCTGCTATAGCGGCGCCACGGCAGGCCGGACCTTCGCGACGGCTTCACGGCGTGCCATCGTCTCGGAAAACTTCCTGACTCGTCTCTCCAAAGGCAAAGGTCGAGTCGTGCTTACCGCCAGCAAGGCCAGCGAGGTCAGCGAAGAACGGGAAGATCTCGGCCACGGGGTGTTTACCTATTACCTGCTCGAAGGGCTGAAGGGGAAAGCCGACGCCGACAAAGACGGTATTGTGACAGTCGACGAAGTCTATGCCTACGTCTCCAAAAAGGTTCCGGAAGTCACAGGTCAAAATCAGCATCCCGTCAAGCGTGGCGAGGTCGAAGGCCAACTGGCCCTCGGCCATGTCCGCTAAGTACGACGTTCACCGTATTGAATGGAGGAATCATGACACAGTCCCCACATCGATCTATACTCGCCGTGTCCCTGGCCATGACGATCGCCGGTTGCGCCGAAACGGCGTCCCTGCTGGAACCGGCAAAGATTGGATCGTATGCGTTGAAACAAGACGCTCCTCTGTCGGCGTCGCTACCTCCACGGATCTACGTGGCCAACGAAAGCACCAATGACGTCAGCGTCATCGACGCCACTACCTTTCAGCCGATCGGAACCATTCCTTCCCTGAACCACTCAACCCACGACTTGGCTGTGAGCCGTGACGGTCGCCGCCTCTATGCCTCCAATCTCGCATCGGGTCGCGTTTCGGTGATCGACACGGTCAAGCGGGAAACCATCGCCTCGATCTATACCGGCGAGCGCTGTCACGTCGTTGCCTTGAGTAACGATGACTCACAGCTCTGGGTGGCCAACATCGGCGAAAACACGATCTCCATCATCGACACGAAGACGTTCAGAATCCTGGGAACAATCCCGGTGGGAAAAGGACCGACCGGACTGACCTTCTCGCACGATGGCCGGTTTGCCTTCGTGAGCGGCCAAGGAGATAAAACGGTCGGTGTTGTCGACACCGCCACCCACCAAGTCATCAAGACGATTCCGGTGGGTGCGAATCCCCATTTCATGGTCGTGAGCCGTGACGGGCATGTGTGGGGCGTTAATACGGGACAAAACGATATTTACGTCTTGGACTCAGAGACACATGAAAAAGTCGGCACCTTTATCGTCGGCGACAAGCCACAGCAAATCGCCTTTGCCTTCAAAGGAACCAGCGGATCGATCGCCTATGTGACCGTCGGGAGCCTGAACAAGGTGATTGGACTAGGCGGCGATCCGAGCAACCTCAAAATCGTGGATGAAATCGCCGTCGGCGAAGGTCCGAACGGCATCTGGTCCAATCAGGAAGGGACCAGGCTCTTTGTCGCCCACGACAAGGGGAACGAAATTCGCGTCATCGACACCGGCACGGGACAAACCATCGCCACAGTGCCCGTTGGACGCAAACCCATTCGCGTCGTCGTCTCACGGTAGTAAACAGAACGCGATAGAAGCCCAGAACGTACGACTGAAGGAGTCACGACCATGACAAAAACAACAGCAACAGGCACAGCCATTCTTACCCTCAGCTTCAACCTCATCTTCACGGTGCTTGCCTCCGCCCAGGGCGCGCCGGTCGGCACCGCCACAAATGCCATCGGTGAACTCGTCATCGTGCGCACCGACGGCGTGCAGCAACGGTTACAGGGGAAAGGCAACGTCCCGCTCTATGAGGGCGACGTCCTCAAGACCGATGGCAGCAGTCAGGCCATGATCGAATTTGTCGATGGCGTGACCGTGGCACTCAACGAAAATACGAACTTCAAGCTCCTGTCCCGTTGGGAAAAGGATATGCCCGTCGTCCGAATCCTCCGTTTGAAGCAAGGCGAAGTCTGGGCCAAGACCAATGGCGGCCCCAAGCGTTTTGAAGTGGAAACGCCGGTGGCCACCGCGGCAGTGAAAGAAACTGAATTCAACCTAAAAGTCCAGGATGACGGACAGAGCATTCTCACCGTGATTGAAGGTGTCGTGTCCTTTGGCACCCCATTCGGCACCTGCCCGATCAGGACCGACACGATCAGCTATGGCGTGCGCGGGAAGAAATGTACTAAGCCTGCGGCGACAGATGCCAAGACCGCCAAGTCCTGGACAGATGCGTTACGGACGACTGGAAAGTGACGTCGATTGAACCATTTTCAACGAATCGTCGACTCACTGGATAACAAGGAAACTGCACCAACACTGTCTCTGATGAGATTGCACCTCACCGGCGCGTGTGCGGATTGGAGCCAACAGCATCACTGTTGTGATGCTGTTGTTCAGAGGAGATTGTTATGGCGCGAGTAGCGAGGTGGACCTTTTGTTTGCTGCTGCCGGTCTTGTTGTCAGCTTGCGCGACACGAGGAGGGAGTACCGCTGACACAACACCAGGTCTCTCGGGCACCTCTACGTCCATTCAACTCGACAAGACCGTGCACTTTACCGCTCCGGACGGCGCACCAGTTCTTGCTGCGCAGGATGAGTACCTAGTCGAGCAGACAGCGGATGCGCAGCTTCAGCTTGTACCAGACAAGGGCGGATCGCCGTTGCTCCTCGCGGCAGACATCGGCACCCATGACCTCGAGGTATCTGCGCCCTTTCCACTCATTCTTGCCCTGAACGACGATGCGCGTGACGTGGTGCTCCTCATGCCCGACGGTACGGCATTAGACGCACGAGGTTCACTGAGTGGCCTGCGAACACGCGACATTGTGAGGGCACGACGCCACTATCAATTAGCCTATCAACTCGATCAGGCAACCGGTCAGGTGCAATTCGGCGACGGCGTCGCTGGACAGCGGCCCCCGGGCAACCAATCGCGAGGGGCGTCCAACTATCGCCTTGGGGCAGGGGCAATCGGCAACATCGGCGCAACTTCTACAGAGGGCGCTGAACTCTCGATGATTGAGCTGCAATCGGCCCTTTCTAATCGCGCAACAGCACTGGCCCTTGCCACCAACATTGCCGCCGCGCAGAGCGAATCGTTCCATCTTGAATACAACATGAATCGCCCTGGAAACGACTACGGGCAGCGGACTACGGTCAGCCCGGAAGCCTGTCGAGCGATCTGTTCGGCTGACGGCGCCTGTCAGGCCTTTACCTTTGTAAAACCACCATTCGGCGTCTCGGCTGGACAATGTTATCTCAAGCAAGCGGTGCCGGCTCAGACGGCAAACCCCTGCTGCGTTTCTGCCAAGCGAAAGAGTGCAGCACAGGAAATCAGTGGAAATATTGGCAGATAGCGTGAGGCAACCCTGTCGTATGAATCCGTCTCATTTCGTGGCCTGAACGGATGCGCGGCAGAGTAAAATAGGGAGCGCACGATGAACATCCGAAAGTCGAATCGATTCCATTTTGAAGTGCTGACGCCAAAGCCTGTCCTCACTTCGTTCATTCGAGGAATGGTCTTCGCCGTTGTGAGCCTGCTGGCATTGGCGTCCCCTTCATGGGCAAGGCTCGCTCCCTTCGATGGAATCGGAGGAGCGGGCGGGGCGCCATACCGGCTCGACTGCGGTGAATCGGCAGTACTGGTGGGGGTCACCGGGCAATCGGGTCTAGTGATCGATCGCCTTGCCGGTCTCTGCGTGAAAATCGACCCGGTCTCCGGAACGTGGGTCGGAGGCGTCTACGAGACAGCACCGGCTGGCGGCACCGGAGGCTCACGGTTCCACAATGCCTGTCCCGTCGGCCAGGCGCTTGTCGGCCTTGAGGGCACCATCAAATACTTCAGCGGAACCAACGTCGTTGCATCGCTGGGGATTAACTGCACGGCATTAAAGATCAGGACAGAATATCAACCTCCGGTCATCAAAGGGTTCCGTCAGGTTGGCATCTATGGAGATCCCGACCCCCTCAAGGTTGAGGCGTCGCAAGACCTCTGTTATCGCCCGCTGGCCGGGAACAACCGTTCACAGGATGATTGGACTCGAGTGGGCGTTGCCCTGGAAGGCCGGGCTGGGCTATTCCTCGATCGCGTGCATCTGACCTGCGGAGAGTTGCTGAACGACCAGCAGGGATATCGAGTCACGTTCCGAACCAGCGCGAAGTCGTCCGTCCTGGAAGGCACCCCGCTGAACATCCAATGGCGAGCGAGCGGCGCGAAGCCGGAACTGACACCGAACCTGCAATACAGCTGGGAACTGCAAGACTGGACCCATACCAAGCCCGGGATGCTTGGGCCTCAACCGACCATCATGCAAAACGCCTGTGCCTATGCCGCACAACCCTGTTCCGGCGGATGGTCCGGATCGCAGTCCGAGTCGCAAGTCACGTTCATCGGGTTGCCCGCGGCTCGCTACGAACTGCGTCTCACTGTCAGACCGACCGTCCCTGCTCCGGTGCAATCAAATGCCACACAGGCCTTTGAAATCGCTCCGAACCAGTTGGTCGAGGTGACGGTGAATCCAGGCACTGTTCGCCCAGGGCAAGCATCCACCGCGACCGTCGTATTGGAAGGGCCGACGCCACCACGGGGGAAAACCATTTATCTATCAAGCTCGAATGCGTCGCTTGTCCCGGTCCCTCCCTCCATCGTCATACCCGGCGGTACATCGAGAGGGACCGTCGCACTTCGGAGTGGATCTCCCATATCAGCGGGGCAGGTTACCATCACGGCGTCACTCCTCGCCCCTTTCTCTCAACAAGTCATCGCTGCGGATATCAAACAGACCAATTCTCTCCGCGTGTTGTCCCGAGGCCTTGAAGGGACCGAGCAGACTGAGTCTGCTCCAACAGAAGAGAAGCTGGCCGAACCGACCGGAGAGCCGGTGGCATCCACTGAAGTGCCGACTCCATCGGAAACATCCGAGATCAGCCAGGACGTGCAGGAGCGCGGCGTGAGAAACTTGACCCTCCGTCCTTCCACAACGTTATCGCAAGCATCAAATGCTATTGTGGCGACACCCGTTCAAAAGGCACCCATGAGTGCCGCCCTGTCAGAAGTTAAATCGGCAGTGATTGCTTCCCAGGCGCTGGCCTTGCCCAGCGCCACGAAGCAGGCCGTCCTCACGATTCAACCGGATCTCCAGATTCAACAGAATAATCTCATGCAGACGAACCCCAAGCGTTTCCAGATACCATGAGACAGCCTCACGCACCATGCCAGTAGTAATCTGAGGTCTATGGAAATGGGAAATGACCGACAACACGCACGTGCATGGAGAAATGGAAAGAGAGGTGGGAGTATGGACCTTCAGCCTTTGACCAGCCGACGCCTGGGTATAGCCGCGGTTCTGGCTCTGTGTGTGGCAATGCCGGGGATGCTATGGGCTCAGGGAGAGACTGGGGGGATTGAGCAGACCGCTCCAGACCAAGGCATCACGACGCGTGCACTAGCGGGAACGGTGGACATGGTGCTTGGGGCTTACCAGCACAATCCGGTGCAGAACGACTGGCATATTGGCTCGATCGTGCAAGACAGCACCGGACTGCGCTGGACCAACAAAGCTGGGGTCAGCTGGCGCTTGGAACCGGATCTCGCCAACCAGCGGCTGTTGACCGGTCCCGATAATCCCTACTACGCGCAGGGGTTACGGGAGTTTAAGCTGATCATCAACAATGGCCAGATTACGGGCTTCACATTTGCGGGAGGATCCTATCTTCGAATCTCTCCCCAACTCCAAACTGCCCCCCACGTTTTAGTAGATCCTCCTGTTTCTCCCAGAGAAGGGCTTATGACTCCTGTCCAAGGGGTCGATGTCACCAAATTCTGGAGCACCGAGAACCTAAGTTCTTGCAAGAAAGAGGTGCGGGTACAGAAGAAGAAACCTCAATGCGCGAAACCCTCTTTGGTGACGGGCGATTTCAACGGCGATGGCCAGAAAGAGGTGATTGAACTATGGGCCAATGGCAATTACCTCGCCATGACTGTCTATGGGATCCAAAAGGGTGGGGTTTTAGAGGAACTCTGGTCGACCCCTCGCGTGTCAGGGGACGGCCCGGGCGCGATCGCCTGGCTGGTCGGCGATCTCAACGGTGATGGTCGGGATGAAGTGATCCAGCCTTGGGCCAACGACCGCACCCTTGGAATGATCGTTTATGGCGCAACCGGATCAGGCCATGACATGACGAGGCTTTGGGGCACAAGTAACTTGCAGAATATGCGCGTTGAGGCCCACAATTGGATTATTGCTGATATCCGAGGTGATGGTTTTGACGAGATCATTCAGGTTGTGTCCTTCCCCAACGAACGCCAAGCAAAATTAGATCTTGGCGCAATTACCTACAAAACACGATACCCCAGCGTCCCCCCCCAAACGGATAATGACAAGCAGTTGCTCCTGAGGGACTATGCTCCACTCGTTTGGCTTGCACAAGGGGAGACATACTTTCCATCATCCGTTGAATGGGCCTTTCCTTATCTTGAACGCTTTAGAAATTCCGATGGCAACTATTGGCTGAAAACAAAGACTCCTCTAAGGAGTCCATCCGACAACAGTCTCCCACTTTTTCAGGGGGACAAAAATCTCAACCAGGTACCTGTATATGCGTTCGCAGTCGAGAAAGGAGAGTTCCTCGACCTCATATACTTTACTTTTTACCCCTATAATCGGGGCAAGGAAGTGCTCAATACAAAGTGGGGCAACCATGTCGGCGACTGGGAACATATTACGGTGCGTCTTGCGTGGCTTCTCAATTCGCGAACGAAACAATGGTCGCTGGAACCACTTGGGATGTACCTTTCAGCGCACAACTTTGGCGGCGCTTACCCGTGGGGCGATGTCATCAAGGCCGATAACCTGGGAAACGAGTCGAGTCAAGGGACACACCCCATCGTATATTCTGCATGGGGATCCCATGGCTTCTGGACTCGGGCTGGCTCTCACAATTACGAAATCTCCCTTACCGATGAAACCAGTCAGGGCACGAGATGGCCGACGTGGAACAACGTGCGCACGTACGACTATGCAGCGAAGAAGGGGCTAGGAGGTCTTTCTTGGCCTGGCTGGATGAGTACAGATTACCAGAATCCAGGGGCAGGTAATCCCGCCGACCCGGCGGCAGGGGCAATCTATCGCTGGGGCAATCCGGAAAGCGGAATGTGCGTTGGAGAATGCCGATTGAATGACGGTCCCACCGGTCCCGCTGCCAAAGGGGTGTGGGGTCGAGAGGTGTTTAAATGAGTTCCCTGAGCAGCTTACATCGGGAAAGTCCTCTGGACCACTTCATGCTCTGTTCGTTCCGTGACAACAAAGGGGTCGGGAGTCGTTTCTGGCCGGCCCATCGGAAATTAAGACTCCCGACCCTTTCTCACAGACTGGTCGATTACGACGGCCCGTCCGCCGGTTGACCAAGCGCCCGTTTGTCGCATATCCTTGCCCCCTCTTACAGGGCATAGATCGGTGTCCGGTTAGGTCCCACAACTCGGTAGCGCGGAGGGCTTCGCGTGAGAGTCAGACCGTCCATCGACCCCATCTCCCCTCTTCCGTCCGCATCCTCCTTTTCATTGAACCTTTCACCGCACTCAGTCGACGTACTTCACAGTATGGGTACGCTCGCTCACCTCAAGCTGAGGGTCCTGTGAGACAGATCACGCTGGCAGCACTCATCGCGGTGACGATCAGTGGCGGACTGCCTGCCGCTCACTCGATGGAGGCTTCGAGCGGGCCTGACACGATACCGCCGCCGCTGCACATGACCACGTCCCAATCCAGTAGAAATATTACCAACCCATCTCAGCCATCGTCGGACCATGTCGCCCCCCTTCCACAGAACACCGCTCCCGACTGCGATGGCGAAACGCCCTCGTCCGGCTCCGTGACTGCGCTGCTCAGTCGACTCGTCGGATCTTCCTCCGTCATGGCCGGCAAGCGATGTCCGATTCCACCGATTCCCGGCAATAGGCCGATACAGGAGCCCCATCCATGATCCAACGGTCTGCGGGTTTCCCATTGCGAGGCAGTGCATCAACCGTGTGCGTCTTTACCGTGATGCTCCTCGGAGCATCGCGTTCGTTTGCTGAACCGACAACTTCTGCTGATCCCGCCTCGAATCAGGCCCTCGAACAAGTGATCGAGCAGTACATCCGCACACACCCGGAAGTCATCGAGCAGTCGCTTCAAGCCTTAGACACCAAGCGGCAGGAAGACGAACGACAGCGTTCGAAGATGGCCCTCGTAACAAGGCAGAGCGACTTGTTGCAGGATCCCTCGTCGCCAGTCAGCGGCAATCCAGCAGGGGAGGTGACCCTGGTTGAGTTTTTCGACTACCGCTGCGGCTATTGCAAACGCGTGGCCGCCGCCGTGACGCAATTGCAAAAAGACGATGCGCGAGTAAAGGTCGTTTACAAAGACCTGCCGATACTTGGCGAAACCTCTGAACTCGCAGCAAAAGCGGCACTCGCCTCGAAGGCACAAGGCAAACATCAGGTCTTTCATGAAGCGCTCTTGGCAGCCAACGGCGACATCACGAAAGATTCGATCCTGTCGATCGCCGGAGAGGTCGGCTTGGATGCAACACGTCTCGAAATTGATATGGCACATCCCGAATGGCAGACGGTCATCGATCGCAACCGTGCGTTGGCAAGAGACCTCGGTATCAATGGTACGCCGGGCTTCATTGTCGGTACGGAACTCGTGCCTGGGGCGCTGGACCTGAACGGATTAAAAGACCTCGTCGCACGCGCACGACCACAGTAGCAAGACAAGAATACACCGAACCACCTATCCTGGCGGAGGCTAAACCATGAGATACATGACTGCATTCCTTGGGGCAGGGTTCATCTGTGCTCCATAGCTATGGGCATTTGGCGCATCGAATGATGGACGAGGGCCAACGACCCACGATTGTGCTGGAGTGGGAAAATCCTGGGGGCCAGGGTACTACCACCTGCCGGACCTGCCAGCAGGCTCAGTGCAAAACAAAAAATGGCAAGGCCGTCATAGCAGGCAACAAAACGCAAACAGAATCCTATGAACGATACGGCTCCCCACCGGCCGATCGCGGCATGACCAGACCACCAGTGCCCAAGGCACTATCATGAAACGCGGCATCGACGGTGAACAGTCTGAAAAAGACCCTATTGATTCGCAGACGGGACCTGGAGCAACAGACAGTGGAACTCCGGCGCCTGCCGCACCGTGAAGACGATTGAAGCATGGTACTTGAAAGAGGGACATTCTGATTCCCTACAAGTAATTGGTTCATAGGGGGCTCTGCAATGAAGAGACAATCTGTTCGTTCTTCCCGGAAACGCGTAATCCTCGCGCTGAGCACAGGCCTTCTCTTTATCGGTCTCAGCTCGTGGGCTGGGTCAGCGCCAATCATCACGTTACAGCAGTCGGTCCATTTTCCGTCGTCAGACGGCAGCGATGTCACTGTTGACGCCGGAACCTACGAGGTGGATACCCTGGTGGGGTCGCGCCTCAGATTGAACGCGAAGGGCGGTACGCCGCTTTTTCTCGACGCCCGCGCAACGACCCACAGTGAGATGATCGAAGCGCCGCTGGCCGTGACCGTATCGGGAGACGATCCAGATGTCGTTCACGTGGTATTGGTCCTGCCGAACGGTCAAGCGCTGGATGCGGCAGGTTCGATCTCCGGCGCTCGCCCACGCGGGACGGAGTATCCTCTGGCTTCCTCAGCGCAGATCCAATTTGTGGTCACACAAAAAACACCACCCACGCAACCACCCGTACCATATGGGGTCGAGAAAGGACGTGTCCTCCAAGGGCTGGTTTCCCCCCAATTAGGCGACCTGCAACTCTACACACAGCCGCAACCGCCCACTTTCACCGTGATCAGTTACGGGGGAAAATGTCTCGATTTCGGCGCTCCGCCACAAATTGCCGGCGCCCCGGTTTTCATCTACACCTGCAACGGTACAATAGCGCAACACGTCGTGGTGCAAGAGATCAACGCCCGCCACGAGGTCATTCTGCGCGCGGGGACAAAGGTTATCGGCGTCAAGTTATCTGCACCGCCTGCCGTGCTTTCCCGAGCTGTAGACCCGATCGTGCGAGATCATCGCGGTGCCCCTCCGCTATCGTCGCCGCCTCCACCACCATCACTGGTTCTCCCGAATACTGGGGCCATTCTGCAGGGTCAACGAAGCAACGCCCAACTTGCTGCGCCGCCATTCGTGATGATGACGCCCGTGGCTGAGCCGAGTATGGCAGGCAATCTGCTGCTCGAATTGCAGGATGATGTGAGTCGCCAAGGGGGGCGAATGGAGGTGACTGCGCTCTCAGGCTCGGCCTCGGGGCAGATCTTTGTGCTGGATGGAGACAGTATTATCTTAGCGGCGGATCGTACTCGTGTGGTGAAGGTGCTAAACAACCGCGGCACAAACCGAACCCCTCTCGTGCTGGGTTCACGAAATCTTGCAGATAACGAGTTCTGGACCGTTGTGGCCACCGACAAGAGCAACCGGAAACCCACCAGCGGTTTTGTGCGCGTGCCGCAGGAAATGAATTTTGGAAGGGCCTTGGAACAAGCACATTGGGGCACCGTCATTGAAATTGCGTCAGGCACATCGATCGAGTTGAGAGACTACCCCAATCCCTATAATCCGGCTCTGGACTATGCCCATGTCCACATTGGGGGTGGCATAACGATTCGCGGCGATCGGCGTGGCACCCTCTTGGGGCCGGAACTGTCGATGCGGAACGTCACGAAGGGGGCGATGATCGCCATTGAAGGCCCTGATGTACGTATCACTGGACTACGGTTGCGTGGACCAAGCCGGGACACAGACATTGATCAAACCCCCGTCTGGGGAATTGGTACTGAGCAAGACCATCTCCAGGCCAGGGTGATCATCGATCATAACGACATCTCGGACTGGCCGGGCGCAGCGATGACTGTCTCGGGGGCTGCAGAGCCGGGGATCTGTACAGACATGGGGGATCCCAGGGGTTCACGTCCCAATAACCTCCGCGTAGCGCGCAATTTCATTCACCATAACCAAAAGCAGGAGGCTGGATATGGTGTTCGGGCGGAGATGAACTCGTTCCCGCTGATCGAGGGCAACACCTTCGTCTCTAACCGCCACGCCATCAAGGCTTCTGGATGGGGATGCACCAGCTACCTTGCCTGGAACAACCTTGTACTCTGGGCGGCGCCGACGCAGACAAAAGTCTTGGTCGCAAGATGGACAGCCCATGACTTTGATGTGCACGGAACTGGTGGCAACGGGTTTGGTGGCCGCGCAGGGCAGTACTTCGAGATTGCAGGGAATACGTTCCTGGGCACCCAATACAAACATGAAAATTTCGACCTTCGAGGTGAACCGAATTACCGAGTCGAGTTTCATCACAACGTGTCGCTCAGAAGCCGAGAAGACGCCGTGGTCTGCAGTGATTGCGGGGCAAAGAATAAATTCTTCGTATACGACAACAATCAGTTCAATACGAATCCAAATCCGACGACTCGCCTAGGCGTGGGTGATTTCGACGGCGATGGAACGGACGATGTCTTCCTCGCCACTGGGTCGGCATGGTACTACGCCCCTGCCGGCAATGCCGAGTGGCGTTTCCTCAACGCCCAGACGGACGGGATCGGCACTCTTCTATTCGGAGATTTCGACGGCGACGGACGTACGGACGTCTTCACGCAGCATGGGCGCGAATGGCTCGTCTCCTGGGGTGGGGCCTCGCTATGGGAAAAGATCAACGAAAGCAATCCTGCACTGAGCGAGTTCCGCGTCGGCGATTTCATCGGCGATAAGCGTGCCGATATCTTTTATGCCGACGGGCAGCGCTGGTGGATCTCCGATGGCGGCGTTGGTCCGTTCGTCAATACGCAGGATTCAAGCAAACGAACCGCTGATCTCGGGTTTGGGGATTTCAACGGCGATGGCAAGACGGATGTTGTGGGCGTCGAGAGCGGCAAGTGGAAGGTCTCGTTGAACGCCACTGGACCTTGGGATGGATTTCCGTTGCGCTCGGCGCTGACGAAGACCATGGCAGGTTTGATCATCGCCGACTTCAACGGAAACGGCCGCGCCGATGTGGCCACGGCGTATGGGAAAAGTATTTCCTACGATGGCCGGAGAGATTGGACGGATCTCCCGTCGCGTCCGGGGATGTTTGCGGCAGTCGGTCGCTTTGATGCGAACCCCGGCGTAGACATTTTGTTCTACTCGGCCAACGGCAACTACCTTGGCATTCAATCCTCAGGCGTCGGCGCGGCCGTTCGGCACAGCCGCCAGGACATGCGCTGAACGGTTGTGAGCGAGGAGGCTCCAAGGATGATGCGCAATTCATCGCGCCACTCCCAGCGCAGGACAAACCCGATGAACCTTAAGCTGACCTTCAACGACTCATAGCCAGATCGGACCGTATAAGCCTCCACCCATGATGTGTCATGAAAGGAGAGCGTGATGCGAACGTATGCGACAGGGGAGAAGGGCAGAAGGAGCGGCGGGGTCAGGCAACTCAGACTGCCGGTCGGCCGCATCAGCCTGAGTGGTCTCATCGGGGCAATGGTCTACATGACGTTGGCCAGTCTGATGAGTTTCCTCGCACGCCTTTCAACGCACAATCTTGCGGCTATGGAGCCAAAGGAGATCATCATGCGTAAGACGCACGTGATTGGGATCGGGATAGTCGTCGCGCTTGTCATCGCTGGTGCAGCCGCAGGATTCGCCCCGTCGCCGGCTGTAGCACAGAGTGAGTCTTCGGTTGCAGAGACTGAGCAGGGAAACGTCACTGAGCGCGCCGTCCCGGGACTGGCAATTCCTCGCCAGGGCACAGGTGTGCCAACCAGACCACCGGTGGTGGCCCCTAGCCTACAGGCAATCCCGCCATTGGCGATACCCCAAACATTCCCCTTCAAGGGGCAGACTCCGCCTTGTCCCTCTCCAGCCGTGACCGGTCTCGGAATCGGAATTGATGCAGCAAATGAACTCATGGCCTGCCCCTGGGTGGGTCTGAGTAAGCAGCGAGAACAAGACAGCGAGCGCAACATTCGAGAATCTCTGGAGGGTAAGCGGCTCGCCCATGGCGGCGGAAAGCTCTCGGTGAAAGGCAACAGTCTCGCCGAATGGGGCGTCTCGCTCAAAATGACCAACGTCGGGGCCAATTTGGACTTCGCAGCGCCGCCGGGATTCCGTCGCGCGTCGCTGAATGGCTTCACGCTGGAGGCGCCGCTGGGGCGGTCATGGAATATCGCGCTTCGGGGCCAGATTGAAGGACGAGCAAACGTCGAAGTCGGGAACAAAAACGTTCTAAAATGGAATCCTTCGTTGTTTCCCTTCGGTATTCGTATCTCGAACTTGCAGACGCGGGCAGACGTTAGACTCGACCCGCGCGATCCACAACGCCCGAAACTCATCAATGCGACGATCACTCCCCACTTTTCAGTGGGAGGGGAAGGGTTCATCCCGGTCTCGATCCCTGTGTCCATCCAAACACAAGTTTCCGGCGGAAAATTGCACATGGTCGGGCATTTCACCAACCTTCCGGTTGCTCTTGGGGGGGGCTTCGACGCACGGCTTACCGGAGACCTCATCATGACGTTCGAACCGGTGCGATACGACATCGGGGCTGAGGTTGACTACAGAAATTTGTTTGGCACGCCGCGGGGCGTTGATATAGACAGCAACACCTCTCCTCAACAACTTGCAGTTGATCTTAGCGACAACGCGGACGACGTGTTAATGGGTGGGAAGATTGGACGTGCATCTTTCCATGCCGCTTTTCAGCTCGTCACGGTGACCGTACGAGGGGAATTGAGCATCGGATTAGGCTTCTCCTACCTGGGCACGAAATACGACAAGCGCGTGGGGGTTCCCTTCGGATTGTCCCTGCCATTCGTCGTGCCCACCACCGATGAACTCAATCAGCTCATCGCTGGGCTTCAACCTGGGATGCCGCGAACCCTTGGGGAAAATCAGCCTGGTGGCATGACTCCGCCACTCCAGACACCAGTCGACTTCGCGACCCCGGCGAACGAGATCGAGACGGGCATCCTCCGGCATCTCCCCAGCGGGACGGTGCTCTCGCTCGATTATCCCTGGCTCCAACTGGATCCGCCTGTTGGGCGGCCATTGCTTCTGAGCGGGAAGAGTCTGCCAACGTATGGGCAACAAGCCGATTCCGCCCTCTGGACAGGACACTATCTCGCAGCCGAGTCCTTTCGCTATGCCGCGATGCCCAGCCCAGCGGCCCTGGAGCGCGTGAAGTTCGTCCTAGGCGGGATCAAGAGGCTTTTTGACGTCACAGGCGACGTGGTGGGACCACCGGTGCGTCAAGGCAGCATCGGTGGCCTCAACTTCGGAGGGGCCGCATTCATTCCAGTCACCGCTGGGCCAGGGATTCTTTCACGGACGTTTCACCGTTCCGATGACCCCAGCGACTACACGACCGGTCCGCTCACCACTCAACCCTGTTACTACATGCATCCGGAAGGCGGATGGCAAATACAAGGAAATCCGACCATCTTTCCAACCTACGGAGCGGTTCCGGAAGCCACTCGCACGGGATTACCTCAACTCATCCAACCGGTCGGTCCCATCTGGTACGGCTGGGGTTGCGGAACCAACCATCCGGTAAGCCGCGACCAACAAGTCGGAGTCTTCATGGGATTGGCCATGGCCTATCAGAACGTGAATGACCCTGAGGTGCAGGCGACAGCGAAGAAGCTCATCGAAGACGCCTTGGACAATTTGCTTCGGAACAACTGGAACGTGGTCCTTCCCCCGGACAATCGCATCGCCCCGACCTCGTCCTACCTTGGCGACTTCGCGAAGCAACTGGCGTATCTCCGCATCGGAAAGACCGTGAATCCGGCCAAGTACGGCCCGCTGTACGACAAGTATGCACCGGCTGCCGAGTTGACCTGGATTCCCACCTGGTTCAGCTCGATCGACCCGCCCGAAGAATATTACAAGTTCAATCTCTCGCACGCCGCCTTCTCATCACTGCTCTTCCTCGAAACAGATCCGTCTATCCGTGCAAAGGCGATAGTTGGATACAACATGCTCTGGGGCGCGATCCATCATCATAAGAACGCGTATTTCGACCTGCTGCATATCCTGGTTCAGACACCGGCTGAGCGTGCAGCGGCAGCAGCCAGCCTGTCTTCCCCCAATTCCCGGATCAATCTCACCGAGGAGATCCAGTCCTTGCTGAACGAGTGGCTGATTCGCCGCAGCCTCGTCATGGGTCCCAACGGCCTCCCGAGAAACGACGTGGCGAGATGGGATTATCAATCCCAGCTCTGGCCGCGCGACGTGAGTCTCTATGCCTCGTTGGGCGGCAACCCCAAATGGATCTCAAATTTTGCCCTCCCCCTTTGGGGACGAGTCGGGCAAGGGATGGACTTCATGTGGCAACGACATCCCTTCCAAGTTGGCATGGATGAAAAGATTCGGCGACCCGGCGTACCACCGCCTGACCAGATGGAAGTGCTCCAGAATGGCGCTCCAGGTAACCATCGCCTCAGAGAAGGGTCGGCCGTGGACTATCTTCTGGCCTACTACATGGCGGTCTATCTTGGCCTGCTTCCTAGTCCGTAGCAGTCCCTGCTGGACGCGATACGAGGGAACATTCCATGAGCTCGAATCATACGCGGTCGACGATCGGAAACGTGGAGGCGGCTGCGCCTCGGCCACGCACGGCCATAACGTAATCGACCAGGATGCCGGTGTTGCACTAGGATTTTGAGCCAGGCCAGGAACTCGTTCTTAGTCGAGTGGGGCAGTCATTGCCAATCGATGCTTGGGCTTCTCCCTGAATGCCCCGCAGCGCTGGTTGCCATGGAAGCGTTCAGCTCTGGCCAGTGACACATCTCAACGGGCCTCACAAGCCTGCAAAAAAGGGGGAAGCCACTAGAAGTACATACACATTGGCAGTAAAGTAGGGAACGACACAGAGCGCAATGCCGACGATCAGCGGCACAACGGCTCGTTGCTTCTTTCCATAGAGACAATATCCACAACCGATCGATCCAAAAATCATGCCCCACATGAGCATGGCCGTGCTACTCACTCTGGCCCACTCCTCTTACGTGGCAGATGCCAGTGCCTGTGTAATCAGGGCCTGGGCCTCTTCCTGAATCCGCGTGAGATGTGCGTTCCCTCGAAAACTTTCAGCGTAGAGCTTATAGACGTCTTCGGTGCCGGACGGGCGAGCCGCAAACCAGCCTTGTTCGGTGACGACTTTCAGTCCACCAATTGCGGCACCATTGCCAGGGGCTGTCGACAGTTTGGCTATGATTTTGTCACCGGCCAATTCAACAGCCTGGACCTGGTCCGGCGAAAGTTTCGAGAGGATCGTTTTCTGTACAGGCGTGGCGGCCGCATCGATTCGCGCGTACAGGGGTTCTCCGAGTTCTTTGGTCAGTTCTCGATACAGTTCACCGGGATCGCGGCCGGTTTTCGCCATCATCTCTGCGGCCAACAGGTTCATGATGATGCCGTCTTTGTCCGTCGACCAGACCGTGCCATCGCGACGGAGGAATGACGCCCCCGCGCTTTCTTCTCCGCCAAAGCCGAGCGAGCCGTCTAACAATCCCTTCACGAACCATTTGAAGCCGACCGGCACTTCAATGAGTGTGCGTCCGAGTTTGGCAGCAACACGATCGATCAGACTGCTGCTTACCAACGTCTTCCCAATCGCGGCATCGGTCTTCCAGCCGGGACGGCTCGTAAAAAGATAGGAGATTGAGACCGCCAGATAATGGTTGGGGTTCATCAGGCCGGCAGAGCGGGTGACGATGCCATGCCGGTCGTTGTCTGCATCGTTGCCAAAGGCGACATCGAACCGATCTTTCAGCGAGATGAGGTTCGCCATCGCAAAAGGCGAGGAACAGTCCATCCGAATCTTGCCGTCCCAATCGAGCGGCATGAACCGGAAGGTGGGATCGATGGCGGGATTGACAATCTCAATGTGTAAGCCATACCGCTCTGCGATCGGCTGCCAGTAGGCTACGCCGGATCCGCCCAGCGGGTCGATGCCAAGCTTCAACCCGGATGATCGAA
This sequence comes from Nitrospirota bacterium, assembly GCA_030645475.1. NCBI lineage: Bacteria > Pseudomonadati > Nitrospirota > Nitrospirota bacterium. The sequence goes on along the minus strand of JAUSMA010000060.1, from coordinate 218,130 downwards.
GCATCTCCATGTCGATAATCTGTGCGAGGTCATCGATGAAGGTGCCGAGATAATTATGGGGCTTGGTCGTCGCCGCTCGTCTGGCTCGGGCATAGGGGAGGCGGGCTACTCCATGGAGGTCGACCTTCATCAGGGCGTTGGCACGGTCCTCTATCCACTTCGTCACCGCGGTGTCGGCCGGGCCACCATGTGGCGGATTGTATTTGATCCCGCCATCCTCCGGTGGATTGTGCGAGGGAGTGATGACGATGCCATCGGATAATCCTGAGCTTTTGCCTCGATTGTAGGTGAGGATGGCGTGAGAGATGACCGGGGTTGGCGTGTAGCCGCCATCCTGGTCCACCATGACCTCGACGCCATTGGCCGCCAGCACCTCTAGGACGCTTGCAAAGGCTGGCTCCGATAATGCGTGTGTATCCATCCCCAGATAGAGTGGGCCGCTGATGTTCTCCATCTTGCGATATTCGTAAATAGCCTGTGCGACTGCGATAATATGGACTTCGTTAAAAGATCGCTTGAAAGATGTTCCTCGATGCCCTGAGGTCCCAAATGTGACGCGCTGCTCGCGCACGTTTGCATCGGGCTTTTCCGTATAGTAGGCCGTGATTAGGCGAGGGATATTGACGAGCATTGATGCCGGTGCTGGCTGGCCTGCGTGAGGATGATGAGCCACGAGATGATCCTTTGAGACAGGTTAGGAATATGTAGTCTTCGCGCTGTGAGCCTCTGCGACAGTACCTCTTTCACGGCAAGATGATCAACTGAACGACAGGATGGTGGAGGTTGAACGAAGCGAGGCCTTGTCTATTGCCAAGAGGCGAGAAGAAGAGTAAAGGGTGGAGAGATAATATATCGATCAGTGACTGAGTTGACATAATAGTTCTCGTAGGAAGTCGAAAAAGCGGGGGTAGGGGGGCAGTCGATCTAGTGGGATCCTCCTTTCAGCAGGGTGAATCCGCCAGCCGTTCAAAGTTTCCGGCGTTGGCCTTCCAGCGCCGGGCTATTTTCTGGTCACACACCGCAAAAACGCCGCCCGGTTCGGTCTTGGTCTTCAGGAGAAGATCCGCCGCGTACTGTTCGGCCCGGCTTTTAGTTTGTGCGTTGAGATGCTGAAGAATGACTTGATGGAACGCTACGAGTTGATCGCTAGTCGGTTGGCCGCTCGCTGCGTCTAGGAGTGGCGCAAAGTCTTTCACGATCGGGAAGCCAGCCCAAGAGAGGCGATTAAATTGGGCCTCTGCCATCGCCTTTGTTAAGGCGTTGCGCTTCGCGTCGGCTTGTTCGTTGGCTGCTTGGGTTGCGAGAGGGGAGAGGATGAAGTCCCGAAAATCGGAGAGCGTTTGCCCGTAGACGGGCAGCGCTAACAGGGAGACTGTAAGAAACCCTAGTAGATATTGCATTCCCAAGCCGAGCGCATTTTATGCTTCAGACGTGAGACTGTCAAGCCTGCTTAATTTCGGCGTAGGCTTCCATCGCCCGGACGGAGAGCCAGAAGACCACCAGCGCGAGACCGACATAGAACACCACCTTGACCCCATCGAAGTTGCCGCCCGGCTGAACCCACGGTTGTTGAGGTGTCCCCGTAATGGTCTCATCGGTCTGACTGCATGGCGATTCCGGCCCGTAGAACGAGCGCGGGAATGGGCAGAAATAGGTTTCGCCGACCGTGGTAGCCATCGCTCTAGGTTCCGATCACGCACTTAAGGGCCAGGAATGGAGGGTTGAAGGGTTGCCCGCCGCCTTCGCTTTCAGCTGCGTTCGTGATTGGGTCTGTAGCAAGAGTATTGGCCGCCGTGCCGTAGGTTCTATAGTTTGCCCCGGCTCCTACTGTGTTGGTGTACTGCGTGCTTGGATGGTTGTGTGAGGGCATTTGAGCAATGCTCATGATTTCCGTTCCGCCCGATCCGCCCAAGGTATCCGCCGCCGCTGCTGTGATGCGATTAGCCGAACTCCCGCCGAGGTTATCGAGGCTCACCATCACGCGGCCCCGCGTGTCTGGAAGGCCGAAGGTTGTGACACCATCACCAGCGCCATATGTGGTGCCGATTTGCGAAAACAGGTTGGGGTAGGTGACTCTCGATACTAGTTGCCCATAGGTCTCAAGGGTGTTCGTTGGGGGAGTCGTTCCGGCGTAACAGCCGATAAAGCCGGTGGGAATCCAGGAAATGACGCCGCCTTGATCGGCGCTTCGGTGTGTATGCTGCGCCGTGCCGCCCCAGATGCCGCCGCCCAAGATGAGGGTGAAGGGGAGCAAGAGCGCAAGAAGGAATTTTGTTTCGAGTCGTTTCATAATCCCACCCCCAAGAGTAGCCGCCTGAGATCGCCAGAGACCGGAACGGGCGGAGTCGCGCCGGTGTGAAAGAGCATGGTGTAGCGGGCCTTATGTCGCTTCGGTCGAGCGGCCCTTGTGCTCACGACATGGAAGCGCCCGGCGCGCCCGGTATCGAGCACCACGGGAGGCGCGAAGACCTGCACCCGCGACGGCTTGCGCCGATGTTGGCGCCGTTCTCTCGCTGTCATTCTTCGCCTTCAAACCCCGCCAGGCAGTTGACCGCTGCCGGTGCCGTGATCCGCATGCCGAGCCGAGCGCCGCCTGCGATTTCGATTTCCTTATCGAAGTCGAGGGGGATAATCACCCCGGCTTGTGGGTGTACATGGAAGGTCTTCAGCACGTTGCCCGCTGTCGGCTCCGCTGAGGCGTTGACTTGTCCCGTACATCCGAGCGCCGTCGACGTGTCTTTCGTCTTCTGAGGGGTTCGGCTGGTCATTGTGCCTGCTGTCGTCTGCGTGAGAATTTCGACCACGGCGGGCTCTGCCGTGTTGCTGACTCCGTCGAACGAGACCCAGGCCCCATTGACGGCAAGAATGGTATTGGCCGGCGCGATGAGCTGCGCCACGGTTTTCGCCGTGGCCGCAGAGAGGGCAATTTCAGCCGTCGGGGTAAGTGTGAATCCGTTTCTAGCCATCGGTTCGTTCCTCCAATTTCACCGCCCCACAATCGAGGCAGATAGTGTAGAGCGGATGAGCAAAGCCCGGCAGCGCCCGGCCTAGCAGGACTTCCCGCTTCCCGCCGTTGTGTTTGCAAAATAACCGGCCCCAGGCCCGTGTCAGGTGGAACCACATCAGTAAAATCCTCCCGCTTGGATCATGTGCCGCGTTTGGTGCCGCTCTGTGGCCGCGCCGCCTCTGTCGCTGATCGCCCGTTCCTTAAAGAAACAATAGCGATTGTTATAGGTCAATCCGCCCGTGCGCCCGGCGACTCCGCATTGATCGTGGGCCGCGTCATCGAGCCTGTCCGAGGCCGTATCGGTATAGGTGGACAAGGGAGAGCCGTCTACCCCGTACCATCCAGGGTCAGAGGGTTTCGTGCTGCCGTGATTGTTCGCCCAGACGGAGCAGAGCACATTCGCGCCGACTGCCCCCTCGTAGGCCCCGCGAAGCGTCAGAAAATCGTTGTCGGCCTGTGTCAAGGAGATGGCCGTCAACGTGCTACGCGAGCCGCCGACGAACTTTTCGAGTGTCAACTGATCTTGGCCGGACCAGTCCAACCCGCACCACACGTAGCAATCACCCGCCACCGTACTGTTAAAGCGTCCCGCACCTGCTCCCGCCTGATTGTTCCCAGAATTTGTTTTGAATGTGGCCTGTGATTCCTGATCGAGCGAGCCGGGCCCGTTCGCGGAGTAGCGCAAGATCCAGTTTGTCGCCTTATCGCAATTGATCTCATTATTCCCAGAATCCCACGTGGCCGCGCCGCCAAGGTCGTTGGTCCAGCGAGGTAGGCTAAAGGGATCGGTTGCGAAGTCGTCAAGGTATTCGGTGTTATGGAGTTCCGGCAGGGCCGTGCGTGGCCGGTCGGTGGAATGTTGAAAGTGACTGAAAATATCCCGCGCCACTTGGCGGAGCGAGGTGGCCCCGGTGTACAGCGCCGTCTTCTCTTGGAAGGCCGGGACGATCACGTTTCCGCCCTGATAATCGACATAGGAAAAACCGGGCAGCCAGCTTTCGAGCGCGGTCCGCCAGGCGTTCCGCTGTCCCGCCGTGAGGTCTCCCAGCGTTTGGTCTGTCAGGTCTGCAATATCCCGTGGAAATAGAATTGTAGAAGCATCACCGGGAGGCGTCACCGGCCCAATGAGCCGCACCAACACGGCGGGGATCGCATAGGCCCCGTTGGCCTGTCTGGGCGGAAAATAGTTTTCGACAATCGGCGCGAGCCGTTGAAAGGCCGCTTGACTGGTCCAGCCACCGTCTAGCTCTCTGAGTGGTTGACTCAGTCCCCACCGGCCCGCCTTGACGATTGAAACGAGGCCCATCTACACCTCGCAATAGATCACGTGATACATGACCGCCTGATTCCCGGAGAGGTTGGCCTGTAGACCGGTGCCGATAGGCGTTTCAAATTCGTATCCGACCGGGAGCCCTTCGGCGACGACTCCCTCGCGTGGGTTCAGGTCCCAATCGGGAGCCGTCGAGATGGCCGCGCCGGTCGAATCCACAAACCCGGCGTTGACCACGGCCCCGTTGACCGCCCGCGCCTGTAGCCGGTACCCGAGTACTCGAATCTTTTTGCCTGCGACCGCTGTAACCAGCGCCGTTGGGCCGGTCACAGAGGCCACCACCTTTGCCCGTTTGATCTCGAAGCCGCCCGCGAGGATCTCAAGCCAGCCATTGACGATGCGAAGGGCCGCGGGGAAGCGGTTCACGTCTTCCCCATCACAACCTTGAGCTTGTGCCGAAGGTCCACGACGCCTACGAGGGCGAGGCCAGCCGCCAGGCTGTTCACGATGCAGAGAAAGTCAAACGTGAATTCGTGCCACCAGCCAGGCATTTAAGGCCTTTCTCCCGGCGTCATCAGGATCAACTCGAACATCGCCGCCATTTCCGTATTGCCGCTTGCGCCAGCCGCCATGACGCCCTTCATCGCCACGGACACCGACCGCCCGAGATAGTAGGGCAGCTCGAAGGTTTCCGGCTGTGAGATCGACCCGAGTTGACTGGTGATATTGCCGAACTCTGAATGGGGCACCCCGTTGACGAGTAGTTGTTGCGTGGCATAGGCCGCGTTGGAGGTCGGATCAATCCCGGTGCCGAGCTTTCGGAGATAGACGTCATGGCCGGAATTGTCCGCGTTGGTGCGCTCAATGAGCGTGGCGGATGCTCCCGGAGCCACCGTAGCCGATGCCGGGCCTTTTCTCGCTGGTAGTTTCACGTCGCCACCTCACTTAGTAAAAGGTCAAGCTTCAGGTCTGAAATTGCTTGGTGCATCCGTGTCAGCTTGGTCAGATTCCGTCTGCCGAGCACGAAGCGCCCGCGCCCGCCCAAGGTCCAGGCTTCGGCGTAGTCGCCCAACGGAAAGCCGGGATAGACTCGCATAAGCCGCCGCATTTCCTGCATGGCGATTGAGATATTCATATCGGTCGAGAGGAGGTCGTCCCGCGTGACATCGCGTCGATGATCCCTCGCCGTGCCGAGCTGGATTTGAAAGAGTCCGAAACTCACCCCGTCATCACCCACCACCGTAGGCCGGAGGCTCGATTCCGTCACCGCGAGGGCCAGCATGAACGCGGGGTTGATGCTGGCCTCTTCAGAGGCGACGAGGATCTTGTCTGCGACCATCTGTTGAGGCCGAGACAGAAAACGAGGGTCGTAGGTCGTGGCTTGTGGCGGTTGTTGATCCTGGGGTAACTGTGGCCCTTGCACTTCCGCCGCCGCAGCCTCTCCACCCCTGAACCAGAGATAGCCGAGACCCAGCGCCAGTGCTCCGCCTATGAGCAGTTCACTTGAAGGCAAGATACGCCCCCACGGCCACCAGCCCCACCAGCAACAGCGGGGAGGGGATCGCCTTACCTGAAGACGTTGACGCCCCCGCCCCACGGCTGGGGGTGATCACATAGCCGCCGCCCTGCCCAGGGCGATTGCTGAAGACTTGACGCGGGACATTGCCCGCCGTGCCCGGCCCGGTTGGCGTCGAGACAAACGAGCGCAAGGCCCCCGCGGCCTGCGTGGCCCAGGCGCTCACGTCTGCCGAGCCGATGCGATTGAGTGGGCTGTCATCGACCAAGTGTTGCGGGGTAGATTGCTGCACAATCGCCCGGCCTAAGATCTGCTGAAACCCGTAGGGGTCTGCTTCCGTGGGATCATATTCCGGCCCCGCCGTCGCATGCTGATATTGCCCCTCGAACGAAGAGGCCGCACGATCATTGGCCGTGGCGAGATCCGCCGCAGATTGATCGTAGATCGCTTGTTCCACGATACCGCGCCCAAGCGCTTCCTGATCGTTGACGGGATTGATCACCGCACTCGATCCGCTGTCGTCGCTGCTGAACCACCCGAACATATCCTCGAACATGGGACCACCTCATAGAAGTTTTCTGAGAAGCAATGCACCGCCAAGCGCCAGGACAATCACAAGCACCGGAGAGAGAGAGGACGCGGGACCCAGGCCCGGATTCACGGAAAAGTCAGCCGTCCGGCGAAGGTCTCCCGCGAGACGGTTGGCGTTTTGGATGCTGCCCTGGATGCCTTCCGCCAGCGGTTGAAACCGATCAATGAGATTGCCGTTGATTTCACCCAACGTCGTCGCGAGCGGTTGGAGAAATTCAGGCCCGAAGTGAAAGGCTGGATTGACCTCCACGCCGACGTTGACCGTCTGGTTGATCGTGTTGGTTGTGACCGGTCCTTTGTCGCTGCCGAAGATATTGAACGCCATAGTTACCCAAGTTTCTTGAACAGGAGCACCGCCGCGAGCGTCGCAAGGCCGACAAGAGCATAGGTCGTGATACTGCTCTGACCTGAGAGGAACGAGTCCGCACTGTAGCCGCTCGGCGTGGCATAGGGAGCCGGGAGCGCCCCCAGGAACGGGAGCAAGGACCGCGTCGATTCGCCGAAATCACCAATAGAAATGTTGTTGGTAACGGTCTGGTTCGTCGATTGCGTGGATGTTTGCACGTCCGGTGCTGGCTGTGCCGGAGCCGCACCGCTCCCGCCCGCCTTGCTCGATCCTCCGCCAGCCAGGGAACTGCCGAGCGAGCTGCCAACCGCCGCACCGGCTGGACCGCCGACGAATCCGCCTGCAACTGTTCCGGCTATGGGTAGCAGCGAGTCTAGAAGGTCCGCCATGTCAGAGCCTTTCTATTCGGGCGCGCTTGGTGAAAGTCGATCAATGCGCTGCACAACCGCAACCGATCGCGCCGACTCATTGCCCACAAGATCGAGCGCCGTGGCCCAAAACGTAACGTTGGCTTCTTGATTTTGCAGCACAGGCACCAACAGCGTAGACGTAATCCGCCCGCCGCCTTGCGGCCTGGTCGCTGGCGTGGTCGCGCCGATTTCTGGAACGCCGCCCTCTTTCTGAAAGTACAGCCGCGTTTCTCTGAGGTCGCTCAAAACTGACCCGTCCGGGTTGGTGGAAGGTTCGGTGTATACGAACGATACCTGTGTCCCTGTGACCGTCACATCCAGCGCGAAGGCCGGAGCCGTGCAACCGAACGCCAGGAGCACGACGGCAAACATGCGAAAGCCGCCCAATGATCCGGGCGAAGGCCCCGCCGATTGAATCGGGGAGCGCGTCAAGGCCGTCACCAGCGTTCCCAGCGTCCCGAGGCCCATAGCGACGTTGGGATGCTGCGCCACCCAGTCAGCCGCGTTGAACTGTCCGAGCAGACCGATGAGTAGGGAAATCAGAGAGGGAAGCCAGGCGAGCATTATTGATTCTCCTCTTCTGCGAGGTCTTCCATATGCTCCGCTTCCGTCTTCTTGAGCGGACAATCGTTCGGCTGTTTGGCGTGAGGGCAGAGCCCGCCCGCGTTGACCGTGCCGCCGCATGGGTTGCAATAGATTTCAGCCATGATTGAGTTCCCCCTATGAAGTGAGTCGAAGGGCGGGAGCGATTCGCCCCCGCCCCGTATCAGTGCCCCTGTGGGCCTTGGTTGTTTATCGAGTCAAGGCGCTCTGTCGCACTTGCAACAGATAGTTCGCCGTGGCGGATGTGTCCAGGATCAAGTTGAGATCCGCCAGCGTGTCACCGATGAGCATCGCCGCCAGCTTCTTGTTGTGCGCGAAGTCGAGCCACAGGTGCCCAGCCGTCAAGGCAATCCCGTTGCGCCCGTATCCGACCTGGGAGCTGTAATAGCCGACGCCCTGTTTGACCTTGGGCTCAATCGATCCACCACGAACCAGCTTTCCGCGCACACCTAAGTTGGTGAGGGGAGTCGTAGCAGTCACGACCGGCGTGCCGGTCAGATTGCCGCACCGGAGCCACAAGCCGCGCAGTAAGAGCTTGGCTCGCGTGAGTTGAAAGCTTCGGTCGTTTCCCGTGACGTTCATATCGATCACCTGCGTCATGAGCATTTCATGATGCGACTGGGGCAGCCTGCGCGGCCCGATCACGAAGAGGCCGGAGATCGTCACGGTTGCCGCCATGTTGGCCTGCGTGTTGCCGGAGACATAGCGGTTGAACGGTCCCGGTGTAATTTCCAGGTAGACGTTCGCGTACTGTGAGAGATCGAGCAGCGACTTTTCCCGCACGTCCGGTTCATCCGCGTCGAGAAAGCCCATGTCGTAGGAGAGCGTCACGGAGAAGGCCTTCGACGCCGCAACCCCGGTTGCCGGGTCCGTCTTCGGCGGGCTTCCCGCTTCCACCAGCTTGTTCATCTCGTACAGCACCGCGCCATGGATCGGGCGGATGGTCCGGCCATCCACGTTCAAGCGGATTTCCTCCCACAACACCGGGTTGCCCTCAGTCGCCTGAGACTCCGCTCCGACAGACTGGTCATAGGTTCCGGCAATGCGGAGCGTCAACCGGCGAAGGAGCGACTTATGGATGATCTGAAGGCGCTGCATCACAGGCGTCGTCGAGACCGTGGCCCAGGCAAAGGACATGCTGCCGATGGTGTCTTCGATTTGCTCCGCGCAGCCCTTCGGCACCGGCAAGAGCAAACCGTCTTCACGGTGGAAATGTGGGAAGTTGCGGAACAGATGCGATTCTCGTTCGAGGGGCTTGATCTGAAGCGCGGAGTTAATCGCGTCGTCGAGGCTGAGGGTTGCGTGCATCGGTCATACTGCTTTCTCCCAAGCCGAGAGAAAATAAATACCTAAGCCACTGCCTAGGCCAGAATCGTATCCATGATGTTGTTGCGCCCGCTCACCGTAAACGGAGTCAGGGCGGTTTGCTGAGCCGCCGCTGGTGTGCTTCCGGCGCGGCCCATCAGTTCGTTCACGTTCGGGGGAGTCAAGATGCTCCCGTTCGGAATGGCGCTACCGCCAGGATTGAGACCGACGAAGGCCGCGAGGCCCGGAGCCAGCCGCGTCACCGCGTAGGCGGTCACGGCAAAGCCCAGGGCACCCCAGGCGAACATTTTGACTTTCGACATGGAAGGAATGAGCGACATAGAGAACCTCTCACAGGTTGACGGTTAGATATTCATGAGGCGGTAACGCCGCCACACGTCCCAAGGCTTCAGGGTCTACGACATTCGCCAAGGCCTGCAAGTCACTTCGCTGATGGAGATGGAACACATAGAGCCGGTTGACCTCGCTCATGAGGACACCCGGAATTCTCGTGGCCCGTTGAGTTGCCCAGAATAGATTGATTCGTTGGGGTCGGGAGTAGCGCAAGAGCAAACCGAACCCGCCTTCTTTGTAATTTGGCGTAACGAGCGAAATTTCATCACAACAGAACGTGAGATCCTTCCCCAGGCAGCGCACCACATGGCAGAGGGCATCGAACTCTTTGACCAGATCGCCAGCCCCAGGTCGATAGACCGCCGTGAAGCGTTTTTTATTGAGCAGCTTGGGGAGGTCGTCAAGTCCAACTCGCTCACCTTCATATTCGCCGCGCCAGTCCCAGAAGATCACCCGGCGCTGAGCCGCCGCCAGCGTCTTTAGGAGTGTAGTTTTCCCGCTTCCGCGCCGCCCGACGATTCCTGCGACGGTGCAGACATCCATGATTCCATCATCCTACCGGCCACCGGGAGGCCGTAAATCGTGAGCAAGCGGAGTTCAGGCCCCATCACTTCCTTGATCGATGGAAACCACTTTGCCAAGGTCTCCGCCCAGGCTTGCACCGCCATTGCTTTTTCTTCAGGTCCAAGCGGATCGCAGCCGAACTTGCGGAGGAACACGTCTCCATACATGGCGCACAAGTTGCCTTCGGTCGTGTACTGTTCCCACGAAGGCGAAGGACCGGCAGAGGGTTGCCCCTCTGCCTGTCCGCCGTGAGCTGCCCCGGCTTGGGGTGAGGCAGCGCCCGCCGTGCCACCTGAGCGGATCGCTTCCGCTTCGGCGAGGACTTGTTCCACATCTTTTTCTTGGTCGCTCATAAAATTACCACGGACACCACAGAGCCAAACGACTAGGGGAGGATTGGCTGACTTCCTCCTGGGAAGAAGCGGAGCCCTGGGGGGTCTTTACGGCCTTCAGTTCTTTCAATTCCGCTTCCAGGGCGTCCAGCTTCGCCGCTTGCGTCTTGGTCAATTCGCCGTTCGCCTGGTCCTTCGCTTCCAGTTCCGCTATTTGCTTCTGCAAGCTCTGGATGGTTTCCAAGGTAGCCGATCCCGGCGCGGATGAGGGGGGCAAAGAAGGGCTTTTCTTTGAGGAGCGCGGAGGCTTGGGCTTCGTTGAGGTCGTATCGCTTAACACTCCCATCGTTCCCTCTCAGTGTTACGCATGCGCGAATGATCGTCATACGCGAGCAGGATAAAAAAAAGGCGGGGAGCCGTCTAGCCCCCCGCCATTGCTAGCATTCCATTGCTAGCATTGAGAGATTTTTTTCGCCTTATCCAGCGACTGAAAATGCTTCTCGGGAAAGAACCCGCGAGCCCCACAATTACAGCGCCAGTACCAGTCTTGGCCACTCGCGCCGCGCCCGGTCCCTTTGCAGCTCTTCACGTTCGCCGGATCATCACAGAACGGGCAAGCCATCTCCAGCCGCGCCGCCTGCTTCGTCTTCAATGGCATGGTTTCTCCTTTTCGTTCACCGTCACCGTACACTTCTGCGTACCCGTCATATCGACCGAATCAGAGCCGCCGTCACAGGCCGCAAGGCCCATCATGAGCAGGCACAGCGCGAGGAAACCGGCGAACTTCAAATGCACCTTGCTGGATGGATCGCCGAGCGGTTCGTTGGCGAGTTCAGAGTACCGTTGCACCGCTAAGACGCCGCATTTTTCACAGATATTTTTCCCGTGAAGCAGATACATGGCTTCTTCTGAAAACTCCGAGCAGATATGACAAGCCCGCCGTCGTGGTCGATTCGGTTTCGTGGTCGTCTTCATGTCTCCAAGCCCTCCCATTATCGTTTCACTAACATTTCCCATTGTTCGTTCGGCCCACTTTCAGGAGGTATGCCCTCGCTGATGGCCATAATAAGTCGCTGAATTTCAGAGAGCTGGCCGGTAGGTTGCACCGCGTGGCTAGAATCTCGATGGCGTCCCGTCTCCGGTCGAGCCAATGGTCTGGACACAGTGGCCGCTCTTTTTGGTGGAACGGGTCCGGCATGATTCGGGCGCTGATCCCGCAATCTACGCACAGGCCCCGGAGTGGTTGAGGTAGCCGTCTTTCCTTGATGGCTTCCGCCGTAAACCATCGCGCAAAGCCGGGATGTTGGCTTAAACAAGTTGGTTCGTCCTGGTCGGTTGATACGCTCAAGATAGGTGCCCTCCAAATGGTTCAACGCTCGATAGATTGACGCTCGATGCACTCCCAGCCGGTCCGCCCATTTATCAATCGAGAGGGCAGGCGGGTTCCGGTTCCGATAGACTGAGAGGACCGTCAAGAGGAGATGCCGCTCTAAGAGCGAGACCCCTTTCAAGCTTTGGACGTAGAGGTTGAGGTTGTGAACCTTCATCTCGCCACCTGTCGCACTGTGCGACACCTAGGGTTGAGGCTTACGCCTTCTTAGTTAGAGAGAGTTCTTAAGAAAGAACTCTCTCTCTAAGACTTAGACGGCGCGGGAGGCTTGGCCATAGGGCCAGCCCCCGCCAACGGAACAGACGGACAAATAACAACCAAACGAATCATGAGGGCTCCTCCGGCTTCGAAGAGAGCCCATAGGCTTTCACCCACCACGCAATGTTGGCGGTTGACGCCTGAAGATCCGAAAAAGCCGGATCGATGAAAATGGAATTGATCGCCGCCCGATGCTTCAGACCGGAGAGCCGGAGCCGTTGATAGGTCCGAGCGATTTCGATATGTCGGCGCTTCCGTTGCTCTAGGGCGACGTCGGACTTCACTTGCCGATAACAGGACTCCTGAATCATGCGGAGATGCCCCACGAGCCCTTCCAGGGCTTGCAGAGTGTTGACCACGTCCGCGCAGAGGGCATCCCCCACGAAGACGCGGATAACGACTTCCTTGGTTTTGGGATCGACCGAGAAGGAGCGGAGTTCAGGCTGAGGAAATTTCAGAACAGGTGCGCGATTCATCGGACCCCCACAAAATGGTGATCCGATAAGCCTAGCGAGGAGGAGAAACGCTCAGAATTGACCCAAGAGCAGTGAAGGGGTAGAGTTACGTGGGTTGGCATGGGAGGCCGTCAGATCGTGGTGCCTACCCAGGTCTCCCTTCGTTACGAGTTTACATAATAGTTCTTATCAGACGTAAGAGATATCCAAGAATGTCGCTTGAACTGCTTGGCCGTATTCAACAAGAACTGTCGATCACCAGTAGCGCCATCTATGAAACCGTGTTGGCGATTGCTGAGCGAGTCAACCGCAAGGTGCAAGTACTCCGCTTGCACAGCCAGGCCTCGAGCTTGCTGAGCCAAATCGAACAGGTTCACGGTGAGCTCGGATATCAGATTGCGACGCTCTGTGCTAGACGACCTCCCTTTAGCCATGAGTCAACCCTCCCATCCGATCAACTGGAGCGTCTCCTGAGTCAGGCTGGCGAGCGCATTCAGCAGCTTAAACGAACGTTGCTTGGCGTCGACAGTCGTATCCGTGAGCTCAAACAGGAAACGATCCACCATGAACTTCTGACTCTGCAACAAGACCTGAGTCTTCGTACTGCGGCCATTGAACGGTTCCCTGTGGTCCAGGGATCACCAGTCATCGGAAAGACTCTCGCCGAGATGGCGCTTCCGCTATCGATTCGTCTGGTCACGGTCCTTCGCGGCCCATTTCTCGTACCGCCAGACGATGCCCTCATCCTTCGCGTCAATGATGTCCTGGTCATAATCGGGCTGCAGGGAGATCTCGCCAAAGTGGCTTCATCGTTTACTCCAGCTCGACATGCACAATCGGCGTAAGTCGACGCTACCTTCCTCTGTGCCGGCGTGAATCATACTGAGCGAGTAGGCTTCTCCGGCTTCCTCATGTACAATCTCTGAAAGGAGAGGTGCAGGATCATGCGTGTACGACTCATCTTCATCTGCCTTGTATTTTTAGCCTGGCTTGATCTCCATTCTGCCTTCGCCGCTGAGTCCGTCGCGCCAAAGTCCACTGATTCTCCTGGCCTCCGCCTACTCGAAGAAATTCAAACCGTCTTTACCGATCTGGCCGAATCGGCCAAACCCTCAGTGGTCAACCTCATTCCCTTGTCCGGAGCTGGACGTGGCCGAGAATTGCCGCAAGAGCGTGTGCCGAATGCATCGGGATCGGGATCCGGTGTCATCATCGATCCAGAAGGGCACATCATTACGAATAGCCATGTCATCGGCGATGCGACGGAAATTGAGGTCCGTTTTTCCGATACCACCAAGTTGATTGCGCAGGTCGTTGGTAAGGATTTGGATACAGACTTGGCCGTTCTGAAAGTGACCGCCACCCATCCCCTCCCCAGTGCGAGGTTCGGGGACTCGTCGGCTGTGCGTGTTGGCCAATGGGTCCTTGCTGTCGGGAACCCGTTCGGACTCGATCGGACTGTCACCCTTGGCGTGGTCAGTGGGATCGGGCGGGAGAACATCAATCTCTCGCGTTATGAAAACTTCATCCAGACGGATGCGTCGATCAATCCCGGCAACTCGGGCGGTCCGTTGTTCAATCTGCGCGGTGAAATCATCGGCATCAATACCGCCATCATTAACTTCGCCCAAGGGATCGGCTTCGCGATTCCCTCGAACATGGCGAAGCAAGTGATGGAACAATTAGTGACTCAAGGGCGGGTCACACGAGGCTGGTTAGGCGTCGGCATCCAACCGCTCACGGTGGAGTTGGCCCGCAAGTTCGGCGTGAACGAAGGCGAAGGGGTGTTGGTCAACGAAGTCTTCGAGAAGGATCCGGCTGCCGCAGCAGGCATCAAACCAGGCGATATCCTGACTCGCATCGACGGCACCTTGATCGATACGCCGAGCCGGCTCTCGCGCGTCGTGGCAGGATTGCTCCCGGGCGCCACGGCGAAGGTTGAAATCGTCCGCGATCAACAGCGGCTGGTCCTGGACGTCGCCCTCATTGAACGGCGAGACCACGCGGTCACGACGTCGCTTCCTCAAACCCGTGCCGACGTCAAGTTAGGCCTCGATGTGCAAGATCTCACACCGAGCCTTGCCGATAAATTCAAGCTGCGGGAAAGCCGTGGGGTGCTGATTGCGAAAGTGGAGCCTGGTAGTATCGCCCAATCGGAAGGGCTCCACGAGGGGGATCTCATCAAGGAAGTGAACCGTATCGATGTGGGATCGGTCGGAGAATTCAGTAGTGCGGTCTCTAAAGTGCGCCGCGGCGAAACCGTCCTGCTCCGCATGCTGCGAGAGAGCCGCGCCTTCTATGTGGTGCTCAAATCGACCGATCCCTGATCGATTACTGCGCGGCCGCGTGAGTTTCCGCTTTCTGCGCCTCAATGATTCGAACCGCGAGCTCGTGAGGCACTTCGTCGTACCGCGCGAATTCCATTGCATAACTGCCCCGTCCCGCTGTGAGTGAGTTCAAGGCCGTGGAGTACGTCAGCAGCTCCGCCATTGGGACAAGAGCCGTGATCTGCTCTGTCTGGTCTCGTGCCTCGACGTGGAGAATGCGCCCTCGGCGCGCATTCAAGTCCCCGATCACGCTACCGATGTGATCCGCCGGTGCCTCGACTTCCACCGTCATCATCGGCTCCAACAAAACCGGATGAGCCGATTCGGCAGCCTTTTTAAACCCCATTGACGCGGCGATCTTAAACGCCATCTCTGATGAATCCACGGGATGGTACGACCCATCGTACACGGCTACGTGGCAATCGACGAGAGGAAACCCCGCAAGGCTCCCATGGTGCATGGCTTCGACCGCCCCTTTCTCCACAGCCGGAATAAAATTTAGTGGGATCGCTCCACCTATGACCTTGCTCTCAAACTTGAAGCCTTCCCCTCGCGCCAGAGGCGAAAGTTCCAGCCAGCAATCTGCATACTGGCCATGTCCTCCGGTTTGTTTCTTATATTTGCCCTGGGCCTGTGACGTCGTGCGAATGGTTTCCCTATAGGGAATTTTTGGCACGTGGATGGTCACCTCCGCACCGTATTTGCGGTGCAGTTTTTCGAGCGCGAGATCGATGTGTACTTGGCCCATCCCGCTTAAGACCATTTCTTTCGTGTCGGCATGTCGGGAAAATTCAAGCATCGGATCTTCTTCGATCAACTTATGCAGCCCGAGACTGATTTTTTCGATGTCGGCGTTCGACTTCGGCTCGATCGCAAAGGAGAGCACAGGTTTCGGAAGTACCGTCTTCGGATAACAGATGAGCGCCTGTTCGTCGCAGAGCGTGTCTCCGGTTTGTGTATCCTTGAGTTTTCCAACGGCCACGATCTCCCCTGCTCCGGCCGAAGGCACGACCGTATGTTTTTTTCCCAACACCCAGTACAGATGTCCGCTTTTCTCTTTGCTGCTCCGAGAGCTATTGAAGACGGGCGAGTCTGCGTGAAGAGCTCCCGACAAGATCCGCAGATAAGACAGTCTACCGATGAACGGGTCTATCAATGTCTTGAAGACGATCCCGGAAAAGGGGTCTTCGTAAACGGCACGGCGACTCACCCTCTCGCCTGTATCAGGATGCAGCCCTTCCAGTGGAACGTTTGACGCCCGGTCCATTGGCGAAGGCAGAAAATCGACGATCCCGTTCAGGAGCGGAACGATCCCGATATTCTTAATTGCGGAACCGCTATAGAGCGGGACAATCGTGCCTGTCTGGACGCCGAGGCGAAGTCCATTCATGAGGTCCTCCTGCGTCAGCTCCTCCTCAGCGAGATACTGTTCCAGCAATCGATCGTCACGTTCGGCTACCGCCTCCTGAATACGCTTCCGTGCGTCCTTCACCACGGTCCTTACCTGTTCAGGTATTGCCAGCTGTTGGATCGTGGGTATCTCTGTGCCCGAAGTGATGACGCGCTCTTGAGGGAGATCCATTACCCCCTCTAGCTGAGCACCACGACCATAAGGCAAAGACATCGGCAATGGCACAATCCCAAGATCGCGCTGACACATCGTGACAATCCCATCGAGGGAGGCATCGTCTTTATCCATTTCGTTGAGGAATAGAATGCAGGGCAAGCCGAGGGCAGTGACGCGTGACCAGACTCTGATGAGGTCGTTCCGAATCCCCGACGAAGCGCATACCACCAGAATCACAGCATCCGCCGCTCGTAATGCCAGGGCTGTTTCCCCTGGCATATTCAGCAGGCCGGGAGGATCGATCAAATTGATGGTGGTGTGATTCCAGGAACAACGGAGGAGACTGGTACTGACGGAACTGCGCCGGCGTAATTCTTCCGGCTCGAAATCCGAGACGGTCGTGCCTTGTGCGATAGACCCGAGGTGAGGCACTGCGCCGGTGGCAAAGAGCATGGCCTCAGCCAGCGAGGTCTTCCCGGCACCGGAACTCGAGATCAGGACAACATTTCTGAGTGACTCCCTGCGTCGCTCGCTCATGGGGCCCTCCTTTGAAATACCGGAAGACGGTCGTATTCTTCCGGACATGAAATGGTCTGGTTACATCACTATAACTCCCTTTTCGCTCATGCGTCGGCACAATGGTCTGTCAGCCAACCTTGATCGGCAAAGCTGACATAACGTCCATCGCCGACGACGAGATGGTCAAGAACCCGAATGCCAAGAAGATCCCCTGCCGATACTAATCGCGCCGTCAGAACTCGATCTTCCTGGCTTGGCGTTGGATCACCACTGGGATGGTTATGAAGGAATATGACTGCTGCTGCAGATTCTTTGACCGCGAGGGTGAAGACTTCTCGTGGATGGACGATGCTGAGGGTCAAGCTACCGGTCGAGACCGTCGCATCACGCAAGATGGCATGTTTGGCATCGAGTAAGACCACTTTGAAGATTTCGTGACGCAGATCACGCAAGGTGGGATGGTAATGGTTGAAGAGGTCGCGACTGGATGTAATCTTGGTCCCTTTTGTGAGGGGACCAGCAAGGGCACGTTTTCCCAGCTCCAGCGCGGCTTTTAATTGAGCCGCTTTTGCTTCTCCAACACCGGGAATCGCGCAGAGCTCTTCGATTCCACATTGTGCCAGTCCAGCCATACCTCCGAGCCGATCAAGGATTTCCATCCCAACATGCACGGCTGAAGACCCATGACGACCAACTCGAAGAAGGATGGCTAATAGTTGGGCGTCGGTCAGTATCTGTGGACCTTGAGCTAATAATCGTTCACGGGGTCGCTCCGTTTCGGGCCATTGAGTGATGCCATGCCCTGCTTTCTTGCTGGCCATTCATCCTCCTTGGACAAAAAGTGACAGGCCGAACGTTTTTGTACCGGCTAGTACTGCTCAGTGTCCCCTTCGTGACAAATACGTAGCCCCTAACCTGTTGAAATTACGTACAGTGACAAATTGGTGTAGTACTTGCTTTGTCAAGCCTACAGCGGTACACATCACACCGGGGAGGATTCGATGGAATGTCCAAAGTGTAAAGGTCTCATGATGTTGGAGCGGTTCTCCGACTTCTTTTTAATATTTTATGCCTGGAAATGTATCAACTGCGGCGCGATCATCGATCGCACCATTTCAAATAATCGACGGAAGAGTTTGGCCGCTCAGGTACCGCAAACGACTGTGGAGACTCGCTAAGATCAACGAGATTGGCACGCAGATGGCTCGACCATTTTTGGTTGCCGCAGATATTGATCCAATATCGCCACCATAATGTGCCCTGGCACGTTTCCGTGCCGCCACAGAACCGCCATCCAGTATACCCATCGACGTAAAAGTCGTCAAAATACTTCCATTTCTCACAGATCGCTCACGAGACGTTTCACGCCATTTCCTCCTTGTAAGTCTCTCGTATTGCTCCCGCAGTACTCACCTTGACCCCTTCAAAAACGCTATGTTACATTCATCTGCTTCTACAATGACTCTCACCTGAAATTATGCGTATCATTGCCGGAACCCACCGAGGTCGACGCTTGAGTGGGCCAGCGGGGACTGCACTCCGTCCCACATCGGATAAGGTTCGCGGGGCTCTTTTTTCTATTCTAGGGGCCCAGGTGCAGGGAAGCCGTTTTCTCGATTTGTATGCGGGTACGGGAGCCGTCGGGATTGAAGCGCTAAGCCGAGGAGCTGCAACCGTCACGTTTGTGGAGTCAGACCCTAAGGCTGTGCAACTGTTACGGAAAAACCTTCAGACTTGTCAGCTTCTTGACCGAGCTCACGTCTGTGTGGAGCGGACCGCGACCTTTCTCGCGCGGCAAGATTGGTGGCATGGCCCCTATGACGTCCTCTTTGCAGATCCGCCCTATGCGGCTCTGGATGAGTTTGAAATCCTGACCCATGCCTGGAAACCCGGGCTGTTGTCGGAAGAAGCCACGATGATGATAGAACATGAGTCGCGTACGCCATTACCTGCATCGCTCGATCACGCGGAGCTTGTTCGACGGTATGTGTATGGCGACACCGCACTCTATTTATATGGGATCTCTCCTTCAGCATCGACCGAGTCGTCTGTATTATGAAAATTGGCATCTATCCAGGAACCTTTGATCCCATTACCCATGGGCATACCGACATCATCACCCGAAGCTTGAAGGTCTTTGATACCGTCGTGGTCGCCGTCGCGCCGAATCCAGCCAAGCACCCGCTCTTCACCCTGGCCGAACGGCTGGACATGATCCGGATCGTGACGAGAGATATGAAGCAGGTCGAAGTGACCCACTTCGATGGCCTGCTGGTGGACTATGTTCTGCGATATGGCGCTCATGCCATTATCCGTGGATTGCGGGCCATCTCGGACTTCGAGCATGAATTTCAGATGGCCCTCATCAATCGAAAAATCGCCAAGCAGGTTGAGACGGTGTTTCTCATGCCCAGCGAAGAATATTCTTATTTATCGTCAACCATTATCAAAGACGTGGCAACTCACGGCGGGCCGCTCACGGAGTTTCTGCATCCTGAAGTTGCACGTCAGCTGCAGGAACGAATCAGGAGTTTAAAATCATGAAGCTTGCTGCACGTGTGGGGCGAATTACGCCCTCTCCCACTTTGGCCCTGGCCGCAACCGCGAAGGCGATGGCTGCGCGTGGAATCGACATGGCCGATTTTTCATCAGGAGAGCCGGACTTTGACACGCCAGAACCGGTAAAAGCCGCGGCCGAAGCCGCAATTCGTGCAGGGTTTACCAAGTACACGCCCTCGTCCGGCATTGATGAACTGCGCCAAGCGATTATCGACAAGTTGCAAGCTGAGCAAGGACTCCGGTACGAGAAGTCTCAAGTATTGGTCTCCTGCGGAGCCAAACATTCACTCTACAACCTTGCCGAAGCCCTTCTGGAAGCAGGCGATGAACTCATCATTCCCGTTCCCTATTGGGTCTCCTATGCCGACCAAACTCTGCTGAACGATGCCACGCCGGTGTTCTTGCAGACCCGTGAAGAGGATGGCTACGCCATTGACGCGCAGGAATTGGAACGGCTGGTCACACCACGGACCAAAGCGATTATCGTCAACAGTCCATGCAATCCAACCGGCGCAACCTATAATCGAGCGACGCTTGAACGGCTTGCCGAGCTGGCCGTACGCCGTGATCTTCTGCTGATTTCCGACGAGATCTACGAGAAGGTCCTCTACGATGGAGCGACACACACGAGCATCGCAGCCCTTGGACCGGAAGTCGCCGCCCGCACCGTCGTGATCAACGGTGTGTCGAAGGCCTATGCCATGACCGGCTGGCGGATCGGCTATGCCGCGGGTCCTAAAGAGCTTCTCAACGCCATGGCGAACATTCAAAGCCAAAGTACCTCCAACCCCTGCTCGATTTCACAGAAAGCCGCCGTCGTGGCCTTACGCGATGGCGATGCCTTCACGAAAAAAATGGTGACAGAGTTCGATCGGCGACGGCGTGTGATCGTCGAGCGCCTCAATGCCATGCCTGGCGTTCGTTGCAGCATGCCCAGCGGAGCATTTTATGCATTCCCCAATGTGAGCGGACTACTCGGAAAGCGGAGTCCAAGCGGAGTCCTCTCCACTCCGACCGATCTGGCTAACTATTTGTTGCAGGAATTCAAGGTCGCCGTGGTTCCCGGTGAGCCGTTCGGAAGTACCCAGCATATTCGACTGTCGTATGCGACCAGCATGGAGACGATTCTCAAGGGCATGGATCGTCTCGACGCGGCATTCAAACAGCTCACCTAGCCAGGGAGCCTCCCTCAGCATGAGGGCCCCTCAACGTGATCTCATCGGATTGTTGTTCTAGCAGGAGGAAATGAATCGTGCCAATTTACGAATATCAGTGTGATGGCTGCGCGGATCGGTTTGAAGTGAAGCAAAGCATGAAGGACGACGCTCTGACCACCTGTCAGAAGTGCGGAAAACACGTGCAGCGACTGATTTCATCGCCCGCCATCATGTTCAAGGGCAGCGGATGGTACGTGACGGACTACTCCGATAAAATGAAACCCTCCTCAGGAAGCGAAGCACCGGTACCCAAGACCGGGGAGAAAAAAGAAGTCGCGGCGAACACATCCGAACCATCGACGGCCCCAAGCACAGCTCCTGCTACTCCGGCACCTGCCCCAGCGGCCGCGCCGGCAAGCACCCCTTCTAGCACGGCATCAACAACTTCAACGAGCACAGCCACGAGCACGCCATCGTCTTCCGCTGCCAAGTAGGCAGCGGAGACGAGCGAGGCTAGTGTGTGGCCTTGACCGTTGTTTTCTTTTTCGCCGGAGCCTTCGGTGCGACCTTCGATGATGTCTTGGCTGCAGCCGCCTTCGGGGCTGCGGACTTTGATGACTTCGCCAGCCGTTCCTGTGCAGCCGCCAAACTATTCTGAAGGCCGCTGATCATCGAAGACTTGTCGCGGTTCTGCCGCGAGAGGTCGTCCACTTGTGCCTGCAAATCGTCTCTCACCTTCGTCATTGAGGCGAGTTGGTTTTGGAGCTGTGTCTTTTCCACTGTCGCACTCTGCAGCTCTGAGCGGATTTGCTCGATTTGTGTTTGGAGGGCCGGGGGCCAGTAATCGCACCCGGACAGACCGATTGAAAACAATGTGATGGCGGTCACCGCCACCACGTTTCGCACCATCAATATGTGACCCATCTGCAGGCTCCTTTCAGTGTGAACTGCTACGACGAACTTCACCGACTCTCCCCGTCGAGATACATACCATGAGACGCCAACTGGCGCACGATAATCTCTCGTGTAATGGCTCCCTCACGAACAATGCGGATCGGGCCTTGTACATCGATCACGGTGGATGGTCTCCCGCCCGGGGTCGGTCCCGCATCGACGATCAGATCGACCGCATCTCCTAGGTTGTGTTGGACGTCTTCGGCAGTGCAGCAAGGCGCCAATCCTTCACGATTTGCACTGGTGCCTGTCACAGGCCCGACTCGACACAAGAGCTCGGCCAGCGGTTGCCATGCACTCTGACGGATGCCGACGGAGCCGGTTCCTGCCGTGACCATATCGGAAAGCCCCACGGCTGCAGGAAACACGATCGTGAGAGGTCCGGGCCAGAACGCATTCATCAAGACGGTGGCCGCCGGGGGAACACGTTGCACAAAAGGTTCTAACTGAGACCGCTCTCCGATCAAGAGTAAAATCGGTTTTCCATCAGACCGACCCTTGACCTGCCATAATTTGGCAAGCGCCTGTTCGTCGAAGGGGGCGACCGCAAGCCCGTAGAAACTTTCCGTCGGCAAGGCAAGCAATCCGCTCTGTCCCAACAGGCGACGCATTCGATCTGCCAGCACCGGAACGGTGGCGGCATCGTAGTAATCGATCGCTCCCATGGCAGGAACCATCAGTCCCATTCAGCGTGACGCGCGGCGGGCGAACGCACGATGCGCAATATCCGTCCGATAGTGCGCGCCCTCAAATGCAATCGACCTGGTCACGCGATAGGCCTCCGCTTGCGCGTCGGCCAGAGTCCTTCCGCATCCAGTAATGCCCAGCACCCGTCCTCCAGCCGTGACGACATCAGCATTCCTTCGTGCCGTTCCGGCATGAAACACCATAGTTGTCGCATCCAATGTGGCGGGCAATCCATGAATCGGTCGGCCGGTTTGATAGACAGCGGGATAGCCGTCAGACGTCATCACGACGCAGACTGCCGTCTCGTCATGCCAATCCACGGTGAGCTGATCGAGCCGATGTTCCACCACGGCCTCAATCACCTCTAGCAAATCAGTCTTGAGCAACGGAAGCACGACCTGCGTTTCTGGATCCCCCATCCTGGCATTAAACTCCAAGACGTATGGGATCCCCTTCACCACCATGAGCCCGGCATATAACACGCCTTGAAACGGACAGCCCATCCGAGATAAGGCTTCGATCGCGGGATAGAGAACCTGCTTCGTGACCTGCTCGCGCAGCGCCATGGTGCCGAGCGGCGCAGGACAGTACGCGCCCATGCCTCCGGTATTCGGTCCCGTATCGCCATCCCCGACTCGTTTATGATCTTGCGCCGGCAGCATCGGGACCACCGTCCGGCCGTCTGTGAAGGCCATGATCGTCAGTTCCTCACCGTCAAGAAACTGCTCGATCAACACGCGCTGACCGGCCTGACCGAATACCGCATGCTCCAGTGAGTCGCGAACGGCCTGCTTGGCCTCCTCATGGGTGGTCGCCACTACCACGCCCTTCCCCTGCGCCAGGCCATCGGCCTTCACGACGACGGGAAGCTCATGTTGATCGAGATAGGCGAAGGCCGGAGCGACCTGGTCGAAACTTTGCGCCTTGGCCGTGAGGATCTTCGCGCTGGTCATGATTTCTTTGGAGAAGACTTTGCTGGCCTCGATCCGCGCAGCGCCCTTGGTCGGTCCGAATACTTTGAGTTTGGATTTGCGAAATTCGTCGACAAGGCCCAACGCAAGCGGAGCTTCCGGCCCCACGACCGTCAGATCGATCTGTTCAGATTGTACGAATGTTTTCAGCCCGGCGATATCGTCGGCTTTGATTGGCACACAGGTCGCGAGGGATTCGATCCCTGCATTGCCCGGCGCACAATAGAGCTGAGGCTTGCGGGGACTTTGTGCGAGCTTCCAGACCATGGCATGCTCACGACCCCCGCTCCCGATGACAAGAATCTTCATGCCCAGGCCTTTAGTAATCCGTGATGGGTGATGGGTGATGGATTGGAGATGAAGACAGCGTGATAACGGTGGCGGCGAAGACGTCCTCGACGTCTTGGTTCAACGGATGACGCATCACTGTTCGCACGTCAGCATCCGTCAATGACGGAAGTGGCGCATGGCCGTCATAATCATCGCCAATCCCTGCTCATCCGCGGCTTTGACGATTTCGGCATCGCGAATCGAGCCGCCCGGCTGAATGACCGCCGTAATCCCCGCTTGCGCAGCGGCATCGAGTCCATCCCGGAACGGGAAGAACGCGTCCGAGGCCATCACGCACCCCTTGATCGGCATCTGCGCTTTCATCACGGCCAACTTCACGGAGTCGACCCGGCTCATCTGACCAGCCCCGATCCCCACGGTCTGCCCCGGCTTTGCATAGATGATCGCGTTCGACTTCACATGTTTGCAGACCTTCCAGGCAAACGCACAGGCCGCATATTCCTCATCCGTCGGTTTGCGTTGGGTCGGGACGCTCAGTGCTCTGAGATCGGTTAAGACGCCGAGATCCCGATCCTGCACGATCAAGCCACCGACCAACTTCTTGAGATCGAAGCCCTCTTGCTTCACTTTCGTGAGCGGCCCGACATCGAGCAACCGCAGATCCTTCTTGCGCTTGAGTTCTGCCAGGGCATCCGCTGCAAATCCCGGTGCGATGACCACTTCCACAAACGTGGACGTAATTTCCTTCGCGGCGGCCAGATCCACGGGGCGATTGAATGCAATCACGCCGCCGAACGCCGAGATGGGGTCGGTCTCACGGGCTTTGACATAAGCCTCGACGGGCGTCGCACCCAAGGCCACACCGCAGGGATTGTTATGTTTGATAATGGCCACGGCGATCTCGTCGTATTCTTTCGCCAGCTCGAGCGCCGAATTGGCGTCGAGGAAATTGTTATACGACATCGCCTTGCCATGCAGGATCGTTCCCCGGGACACCGATGGCTCGACCGAATGGAGCTCTCGGTAGAACGCGCCTTGCTGATGCGGGTTCTCCCCGTAACGCAGCATCTCTGCCCGCTCGAACTGCAAGGACAATATTTTTGGAAATTTGACCTCGCTGCCCTGTACCTGTTTCTCCAGATATCCTGCGATCAGACTGTCGTAACGCGCCGTATGTTGAAATACCTTCATCGCCAATTCGCGCCGCAACTCGTGGGATACCGTTCCGGCTTTCGCCGCCTCGAGCACGCGCTGATAGTCGTCCGGGTCTACGACGACCAGTACATCTTCATGGTTCTTGGCCGCAGAGCGCAGCATCGACGGCCCGCCGATATCGATATTCTCAATGGCCTCTTCGAAGGGACAGTTCGGCTTCGCAATTGTCGCCTCGAACGGGTAGAGGTTGACCACGACAACGTCGATGGGGCCGATTCCATGCTGCTCCATCTGCTCGACATGGGCCGGCACCGAACGCCGGCCGAGTAACCCGCCATGAATCTTGGGGTGCAATGTTTTGACACGGCCGTCGAGAATCTCCGGTGAGCCGGTGTAGGCCGCCACATCCGTCACTTTCACGCCAGCCTCTCGCAACGCCTTGGCCGTTCCTCCGGTTGAGAGGATCTCGGCACCTAACGCTGCAAGGCCCTTGGCCATCTCCACCACACCGGTTTTGTCTGATACGCTGATGAGTGCCCGCTTAATGCCGGCCATAGATCTCTCCTTAGAAAACGATCAATAGAAATGACGTAAATCGGAAGGCGGAGCGAAGAATAACAAATGAATACCCGCCTTACAAGAGGAATGGAGCCCCAGGCATCGAAGAGCAATACGTCGCTGCTCGTCCCTGCACTACCCAGCAGAGTGAGACGAAGCCGCCACACAAATCCTGCCTGGCATGCGCCCACTCAGTATGGTAAGTTCACGAGTCCCGCCAGCTACCTACAGCCCAAGAGTTGATTCATGATGCGTGCAGTGATCCTAGCCGCAGGTGCCGTTGCACTCGGGCTCCTTGCTATGCTCTGCCTGCCGCGCCACCTGACGCCGCCAGCCGCAACGGCCCCCCTCTCTCCCGCAACGTTGCATGCGCGGTTGGAGCAGGGCATCCTGACTCTTCGTGGTTCGCTTCCCAGTCAGACCAGTAAAACCGTCATCCTTCAACGAGCCCAAGAGCTTTATGGCGCGCAATCTGGTCGCGTGGTCGATCAATTGGCGGTGGATCCGAACGTGGGGCCAGCCGCTTGGACCGGCCCTATTTCCCAGATCCTTCCCGTCTTAGGACAGATGACAGAACATGGCTCGATCATCATCGACGGGCGCTCGATTGTTCTCAGCGGACGGGTCGACAGTGAGCAGACTAAAGCCATCGTGTTGCGTGACATGGCTCCCTTTGCGCAAACAGGACTTGCGCTGGAGGATCATATCCTCGCAGCGCCACTTCCCCCTGCCCCGCCCGTACTGCAACAGAAATTGAACGAGATTCTGTCGCGCGCCTCCATTGAGTTCGATTCCAATACGACCGTGATGCCTCCACGGAGTCGTGCCACATTGGACCGATTGATCAGTATTTTGCGTACGGCCCCTCGTGCCATCATCGAGATCGGAGGTCATACCGACAAGTATGGCGCGTCAGACTATAACGTGCAGCTCAGCCGCCGCCGCGCCGATGCCGTGCGGCACTACTTTATCAGCCACGGTCTCACCAACCAGCTCACGGCTGTCGGGTATGGCGCCTCACGACCGCTGTCAGTGGCGCAGACCAGGGCCGGCTTCCAACGCAACCGTCGTATCGAGTTACGCGTGAAAGGACAGTCCGACCTATGATCATGCTCCTCGGCCAAATGCTGGGATGCCTCCTCGTCGCCGCGGGCATCGGCGGGGTCACTGTCTGGCTCTTACAGCGTCTGTCGGTGAACGAGCTGAAACAACAGCTCTCGGACCTTCTCAATGCCGTGCAGGTCAAAGAGCAGGCGCTGGAATTGGCTCAGCTTGAGTTCGAGGCCACAGCCTCGACCGCCCAACTCTATGAAAATAAGTTCACCTCGTCGGACGCACTCGCGCGATCGGCGCAACAGGAGCTCGCCTCATGCACCGCGCGGCTCCATGCCGCGCAAGAAGAACTCCGCGTAGCCGCACAGCATCGGTCAGACATGGAATCCGAATTGGCCGTATTTCGTTCGCAGGTCAAGGACAGCGAAGCCGCAACCGTTGTGCAAGCAGAAGCACTTCTGCAATCCCATGCCGCGCTCGAACTGACACAACAGGCCCTGGCGCGTAAGGCAGAAGAACTGTCGCCCTTGCACGAACGCATCGCGGCCTTGGAACAGCGCCCTTCAGAGACCGACCGACTCCAGGCACGAATCCAGGAATTGGAGCCGGCACAAGGACGCGTCCATTGGCTCGAAGTGCAACTGAGTGAACGGGAGACGCAGCACCGAACCGCACTTCATGACATCGAGCGACAATTGGCAGAGCGGGACCGCCGCATCGGCGAACTTGAACAGCTCCATCAACCCGACAGGGCGCCATTGCAGCACACCGGAAGAGACGTCGATGAACTTCAGGCAGAGCGGCTCGCTCACGAGCAACGACTAAAAGAAAAGGACGATCACATCGCGGCCTTGCAGCAACGCATCGACTCCGTCGAGTCCGTCCAGCGAGCGCTCGCGGGCCAGGCGAAAATGGTGAACGAACAAGAAGAAGAAATCAGCAGCCTCCGGAAGCGACTCGTCGAAGTCCGGGCCGCGCTCAGGATTCGCACAGACGGCGGCGTCGCGCCACGCCCGATCCAGCCGGCCGGCGATCAACTGACGCTACAGATCGTCCCGCCAGCCCCCTCGGGCTCGCCGGAGAAAGACGACCTCTCGGAAATTCGCGGCATCGGACCGGCCTTCGAACGAGCCCTCAACAACATGGGCATTGTGACCTTCCGTCAGATCGCGCAGTGGGACGCCACGAACCTGAAACAGATTGCAGACCAACTCGAAACCCTTCCCGAACGCATCACACGCGATCAATGGATCGCCCGCGCCAAAAAACTCCACGAGCAAAAATACGGCAAGGGTCTCTGACGCGCCAGGGCACACATGAAACGTTTTCACAAGCAACGCCGGTCACACCTCCCTAGCATCACCCACAGGCCCCCTCATTTGCTTAGTATCATTGTGGTAGCAGCGCTTGTAGCGTCTCTATTTTAAATGCGTTTTACTCGTCATCAAATTAATGAAACCGCCGGTTATGGACTGTAAATGGGCGGCCTGCTATGTTTCCCCCACAATGAACCGAGATGAACTTAGGAAAAATATCGGTCGTACCTTTCAATTTGTCCCACCTCCCAGGCGAGACTCCGCAAATGGTTCATGGGAATCTGATATGAACCAGTGGATTCTTCGCAGTGAGACAGCGGACAAGAAGGGATTTGAATTTTTGAACGCCATTCGCGATCACGCCCATTTCGTTCTTGAACCGGTCCAGATTCGACAATTTGACGCTCCCGACAAACTGGTTCTGCGAGGCCAAGTAGTACTTAAAGATGCGTCGGTTATTTTTGAGCCCTTCCACCCGAAACCAGTTTCGCCCTTCGCACCGACTCCAGCTCTCCGGTTATATCTTGAAGGAGCTGACGAAAACGGCTCGCCTGTAATCACCAGTCCAACGTTTGAGGCGTTGCGTTTTTGCGTCAAAAATGTGGGCGAACAAACAATTCGCGATTATCGAAATACCGTCTTCATACCACAAGCATTTAGGCGACCTTCCTCCGAGTCCTATATTGACAATCTAAGTAAGCAAGATGAGGTCATGATTGGAGAGCAAGAGTATGTCGTCTATGGAAACTTCATCTCGAACCCCATATACAAGTATGAATCAATACGAATAGGTCAACTTATACTGCAAGCCGACCCTGGTGAATATACTCTCCTTTGGAAGATCCATTGTGACGATGGGATTTTCCCAACGGAAGAAACATACGGACAGATTAAACTAAGGGTTATTCATTTTGGAGGTCTCGTTGATCGTGCATTTGAGAATCTGTACAAGAAACCTTGATTTGCTACCACTCTGCTACCGGAACAGGCAAAGCTATGCCAATCCATCACAGGGATAGCTCTTCCGATTCGTCAGTTTTTCCTTGGGTTAGCTCTGCGTGGGTCTGGTCAGATTGGTCTGAGCCGAGTTTGTGAACCTCAGGTTGGCCAGATATCAGACGGAGCCGTGGTTGTTTCCACTGCGCGTGTCCAGCGAGGGTCTTCTGAAGCCGCGTGTTGCGCGAGCACAGGATATAACCCTCAATGACCTCGCCCTCCCCTGTTCTTCCACGCATCTCCCCTCGCTTCACAGGAGGGTAACCTGGTCGATCCTCGATTGCGCGCGTCGAACGAGCACATTCTGATCGTGCGCGTTCCGCGAGCAGGAGGACGACTAGGCTGCCCTCCCCCTCTTGTTTGACTTCATCTCTCCCCCTTCCCTACAATCTGTTCGTGGCATCGCAATTCGTTCATCTCCATCTCCATACCCAGTTCAGTCTCCTGGACGGCGCGAATCAAATCGAGCCGCTCGTCCAGCAGATCAAATCGTTTAATCAGCCGGCCGTGGCCATGACCGACCATGGCAACATGTTCGGGGCCATCGAGTTCTACCGTAAAGCCAAAGAAGCCGGCATCAAACCCATCATCGGCTGCGAAGCCTACATGGCGCCTGGCAGTCGCTTGGCTGCCAAAGACAGCGGTCTCGCCCACAACGACTACTATCACCTCATCCTCCTGGCTCGAAACCTGACCGGCTATCAGAATCTGATCAAGCTCGTCAGTAAGGCATACCTTGAAGGGTTCTACTATAAGCCGCGGATGGATAAGGAAATTCTAAAAGAGCACCATGAGGGGCTAATTGCCCTCTCCGGCTGCTTAAGCGGCGAGATTCCCTATCTCATCGGCCAGAAAGACATGGCTGGTGCCATGGCAGTGGCAGGCGAGTTTCAGGAAATATTCGGGAAGGAACATTTCTACCTGGAAGTACAGGCGAACGGGCTCGATCACCAGCGAGTCGCCAATAGTGGCCTGCTTGAGATGTCCAAGAAGATGGATATCCCCCTGGTCGGCACCAACGATTGCCATTACCTCAAGAAAGAAGACTTCCGTCCGCACGAGCTCATGCTCTGCCTGCAAACGGGCAAGACGATCAGCGACCCGAATCGCATGAAGTTCGATACGGATCAGCTCTATGTGAAATCGACGGACGAGGTCACGGCTGCCTTTATTGAGTTCCCCGAAGCCGTCAACAATACCTGCCGGATTGCGGACAACTGCGACCTCCAACTGACGCTCAACAAGACCTATCTTCCGCAATACAAAGTGCCGGAAGGCTTCACGCGGGAGACCTATCTGGAAAGCCTGGCGCAGGCCGGACTCGCAGCGAGATTGAAAGAACGGCCGAGCCAAATCCTGCCGGCCGCCTACGAGCTGCGCCTGCGAGAGGAAATCACCATCATCTGTTCGATGGGGTTCGCCGGTTATTTTCTGATCGTGTGGGACATCATCAAGTTTGCCCGCTCGCGCCACATTCCGGTTGGACCGGGCCGAGGCTCCGCCGCCGGAAGTCTCGTCGCCTATGCGCTTCGTATCACGGATCTCGATCCCCTCGTCTACACGCTCCTATTCGAACGGTTCCTGAATCCGGAACGTGTGTCCCTCCCCGATATCGACATGGACTTCTGCATGGATCGCCGTAACGAGGTGATCAACTACGTGGTCGATAAGTACGGCAAAGACCATGTGGCCCAGATCATTACGTTCGGCACGCTCGGAGCGAAAGCCGCCATCCGCGACGTGGGCCGCGTGCTGGAAATTCCCTATGCCGAAGTCGATCGCGTGGCCAAGCTCGTCCCGAACCAGCTCAACATCACGCTTCAGCAGGCGCTCGACCAGGAACCGAAGCTGCAAGAGCTCGTCGATACCGATGCGCGCGTCAAAGAGCTGATGGGCATTGCCCGCTCCCTCGAAGGACTGGCCCGCCATGCCTCGACCCACGCAGCCGGCGTGGTGATTTCCGAAGGGCCGCTCACGGACCATGTGCCGCTCTACAAAGGATCCAACGACGAAGTCGTCACCCAATATTCGATGGGCGACGTCGAAAAGATCGGGCTCGTCAAATTTGACTTTCTGGGCCTCAAAACCCTCACCATGATCAAACGCGCTGAGGATCTGATCAATGCGGGACGTCCCGGCGCTCCTCCGTTGGTTATGGAGCAGGTGCCGTTCGACGATCCCAAGACCTTTGCCCTCCTCTCGTCCGGCAAAACCATCGGCCTCTTCCAGTTAGAAAGCTCGGGCATGCGCGACCTCCTGACCGGCCTGAAACCAGACCGTTTCGAGGACATCATCGCTATTATCGCGCTCTACCGCCCTGGCCCAATGGATCTGATCCCCGATTTCATTAAACGAAAACAGGGCAAGATCCCCATCACCTACGAAACGCCTGAGCTCGAACCGATCCTGAAGGACACCTACGGGGTCATCGTCTATCAGGAGCAGGTGATGGCGATCGCCAACAAGGTGGCAGGCTTCTCGCTTGGCCAAGCCGACATTCTCCGGCGCGCGATGGGTAAAAAGAAGCCGGAGGAGATGGAGAAGTTGCGCGCGCAGTTCCTGGCCGGCGCCAAGACGAACAAGATTCCCGATAAGAAGGCGGAAAAACTCTACGAACTGATCCAGAAGTTTGCAGGCTACGGGTTCAACAAGTCGCATGCGGCGGCCTATGCCGTCGTGTGTTATCAGACAGGTTATCTCAAAGCCCATTACCCGACCGAGTTCATGGCCGCCCTGATGACGACCGACATGGGGAACGCCGACAAGATCGTGGGCTACTTCACGGAATGTCGAGACCTCAACATCAAGGTCTTGCCTCCCGACGTCAACCAAAGCCATAAAAATTTTACCGTGGTGGAGCAGGCCATCCGGTTCGGCCTGGCGGCCATCAAGAATGTCGGCGAAGGCGCCGTCGAATCGATCATCGAGATCCGGAATACTAGTGGCCCATTTAAATCCTTCTTCGAATTTTGTCGGCGAGTCGATCTGCACAAGGTCAATAAGCGCATGCTCGAAGGGCTGATCAAGACCGGCGCGTTCGATTCGACCGGTGCGAAACGCTCTCAACTGGCGGCAGTCCTGGATCAGGCCGTCGAAGACGGAGCGTCCGCGCAGCGCGAACGGGATCTGGGACAGACGAATATTTTCGGCGATGAGCTGGGTGGACAGGATTCGTCCGAGCAGTTGGCCGCGCCGCCGCTGCCCAACATTCCAGAATGGGACCAAAACGAGCGACTGAAACATGAGCGGGAACTGACCGGCTTCTACATCTCGTCTCATCCGCTGGCTCGTTATGAAGCCACCATGAAAGCGCTCTCGACCGCCACGACCATCAGCTTGCCGGAATCGTCGGACGGGCGAGAGGTCAAACTTTGCGGCATCATTACGACCGTCAAAAGCATGCTGACCAAAAAGGGCGACAAGATGGCCTACCTCACCCTGGAAGACCTCCTGGGCGTGGTGGAAATCATCATCTTTCCCGATCTCTACAAGAATGCCGCTGAGCTCATCGTCGTGGAACGGCTGGTGCGCATCACGGGCACGGTGGATCGGGGGGATAAAGGCACGAAGATTCGAGGGAGCAAGATCGAGCCACTCGCCGAAGTTCAGGCGCAGGCGATCAAACGTGTCCATATTCGATTGATCGATCACCCGGACGTGACGGAACAGTTGCCGCGCCTCCGCGAGATCTTTCAGCGCCACCCAGGCAATACGACCATTTCCCTTACGTTACGGATGGATGCATCACAGGAAGCCGTGACCGCCCCCCTCCCGAATCTGACGATCACCCCCAGTGAACGGTTTGTGGCCGATGTTGAAGAAGTGCTAGGCAAAGGAGCCATTTTTCTGCTATCGTAGTGCGTAGTTTTCGGGATGGAGCTAAACCAGCTCCATGAGTACCCTCTAGAGCCCCCCACGCCCCATGCGCGACTATCTCGAGTTTGAAAAGCCGATTCGCGAGATCGAAGAAAAGATCGAAAAACTCGCGGCTGCTCCTCCCGGCAAGTCCAACTCCCAGGATGAAATCCGCAAGCTGCGGATGAAGCTGGCCCAGGTCGAACATGACCTCTACAACAAGTTGACACCCTGGCAGCGCACACAGCTCGCCCGCCATCCGCAACGGCCCAGCACCCTCGATTACATCAGTGCGCTCTTCAGAGATTTCCTTGAGTTCCATGGGGACCGCTCGTTTGGCGACGATCGCGCCATCGTCGGAGGCTTTGCCCGATTCAACGACCGGTCGATCATGGTCATCGGCCATCAAAAAGGGAAGACCCTGAAAGAACGGATGCAGCGAAACTTTGGCATGCCGAACCCGGAAGGCTATCGAAAGGCCCTGCGCCTCATGCGGATGGCCGAAAAGTTCGGGCGTCCGATCGTGACCTTTATCGACACACCAGGCGCCTACCCCGGCATTGGTGCAGAAGAACGCGGCCAGGCAGAAGCGATCGCCCGCAATATTTATGTGATGTCCAGGCTCTCCGTCCCGATCGTATCCATCGTCATCGGTGAAGGCGGCAGCGGCGGCGCACTCGCATTGGGCGTTTCAGACCGCGTCCTCATGCTGGAGCATGGTGTCTATTCCGTCATTTCACCGGAAGGCTGTGCCGCCATTCTCTGGGATGATCCGGCGAAAATTCCCGATGCGGCCTCTGCCCTGAAGATGACAGCGAAAGACCTCGTTGATCTCCACATTGTCGATGAAGTGATTCCTGAACCGCTTGGTGGCGCCCATCGCGACCCCGGTGCCATCACCGAACGAGTCGCCAAATCGCTCACGAACCAACTCTCCCAACTTTCCGAACTCTCCATCCCTGAATTATTGAATCAGCGAGATCGGAAGTACCGCTCCATCGGAGCCGTCAGCGGGCTGGCCGCCACACCCCAATAAGCCGAATGAGACGATTAAATTCTGAAGGCTGAAGGTCGGAGTTCTGAATACTTCGGCCTTACCCCCTTCAGCCTTCCCCGCGATTATTGAGCCATGCCACAGCTCCGGCACCGGCCGCCTGACCCGTGGCGAAACAGGCGGTCAAGAGATAGCCTCCGGTCGGCGCCTCCCAATCCAGCATCTCTCCCGCGCAAAAAGTCCCTGGAAGCTTGCGGATCATCAATCGTCTGTCGAGTGCCTCGAAAGGAACGCCACCAGCCGTGCTGATCGCTTCCTCTAACGGACGCGGAGTCACCAGGCGCAGTGGTAGTGATTTGATCGTGGCGGCCAGCCGAGCCGGATCTGCAAAATCCTCTTTCGACACCACTTCACGAAGCAGCCCTGCCTTCACACCTTCGATGTGGGCCTGTCGCTGAAGATGCGTCGCCATCGTGCGTTTTCCACGCGGTCTCGATAAGTCGTGTGTCAGGCGCGGCACGTCGCGATCAGGCGCCAGATCGAGACGCAATGTCGCTACGCCCTTCGCCAGAATCTCGTCGCGCAGCGCGGCGGATACTGAGTAGATCACGCCACCCTCTACACCGGTCTCCGTGATGACGAACTCGCCTGGATGCCAGGACTCGG
The DNA here is from genome assembly GCA_030645475.1 of Nitrospirota bacterium. Lineage (NCBI taxonomy): Bacteria > Pseudomonadati > Nitrospirota > Nitrospirota bacterium. The sequence goes on along the minus strand of JAUSMA010000060.1, from coordinate 184,104 downwards.
CTCCGGCATCACTCCGCAGGATAATCGCGACCGATTTAACCGGCTGTCCGGCGAACTTCGTTCGGAAATGCTCGCTCCAGCCCACGTTAAACCCGCAGTTTGCTGGCTGTAAGGGCGCGATCTGAAGGCCGCGTCCTGCCAGCAACGGTACCCACGACGCATCAGAGCCAAGTTTCGGCCAACTGCCGCCGCCGAGCGCTAATACTACGGCATCGGCTTGAACAGAACGGTTTCCCTCTGGCGTGACAAAACATGGAGCCCCCTGCGCATCCCAGCCGGACCACCGATGGCGCATATGGAATCGCACACCGGATTGTCGCAAGCGGCGAAGCCATGTACGCAGCAACGGCGCGGCCTTCAAATCCTTGGGGAACACTCGCCCCGATGAGCCCACAAATGTTTCGATGCCAAGACCGCGAACCCATGCCAGCAAGGCATCAGGCCCGAATGACGCGAGCAAGGGCTCGACCTGGGCTCGACGCGCACCATAGCGTGAGAGAAATTTCTCAGAAGGCTCCGAATGCGTGAGATTGAGGCCGCCTTTTCCAGCCAGGAGAAATTTTCGACCGACCGACGCCATGGCGTCATAGAGATCGACCTCTACCCCTGCGGCACGTGCCACCTCCGCAGCCATGAGCCCAGCCGGTCCACCCCCAATAATGGCAATTTTCATCGTTGTTCCAATCATGGTGTCTTGTCTGATTCGTGCCGCCAATCCGGCGTTCTGAATGAACACATCGCGGGACCCTACATGCAGGCGCGAGGTGGGTCAAGTATAGGCTTCGCCAGCTGAAGAAACGCTAGGGTTTTACCGTTCCAACCCGCTATACTCAACCGATGGATGAACAGATTACGGGAGAAGTGGTCGAACTGCGAGTGAGTTACCGGTATGTGACGGCACACCCTTGGGTGGTCCAGGCGATCGGTGGATTTTTGTCTGCCTATTTCATGGAGCATCCAGATTTTCGTGTGCAACGACACATGGAAGAACTGGAGTCCGGCGGCCACCTCTGGGTCTGCGAGGTGCCTCCCAGCATGAAGGTCCTCAGGCTCCTGAGGCGACTGCAAGAAGACATTCCTCCCTGTCACACCCAACAGATCGCCACCGACCCGCCAGCAGTGCCACGCTATCTCATCGATTGCCCGGAATAGACCATCACGTCACCACATGAGGCACCTGGCCGCACGTTCACGCACGAACGCATCTTCCTAGTGGCGAATGGACGTGAGGGAATGATACATATCTCCTATGTATTGGAAGCTTGTCCTCGGATCCATCGCTCTGCCTCTTGCGATGGGCGCATGCGCCCTCTCTGCGGCCTCAACGCTGAACAGCGGTGTTCCTCATCTCCCCCGACCCGATCACATTGTCCTGGTGATTGAAGAGAATCACTCTTATAGCCAGATTATTGGTTCGCCCGATGCGCCGTACATCAACGAGCTGGCAGCACAGGGCGCGCTGTTCACGCAGTCCTTTGGCGCTACCTACCCGAGCCAACCGAACTATCTCTCGCTGTTTTCCGGATCGACACAAGGCATCTCCGACAACTCCTGCCCCCAGACTTTCACGACTGCCAATCTCGGACATGCAGTGTTGTCAGCGGGGCTGACGTTCGTCGGCTATTCCGAAGACCTGCCGGAAGCCGGTTCGCTCATCTGCAGCATAGGACTCTATGCACGCAAACATAATCCCTGGATCAATTGGCAAGACAGCCCAGCCAATGGACTTCCCGCAACGATCAATCTGCCGATGACCAGTTTTCCTGCAGATTTCAATAGACTCCCTACTGTGAGCATCGTCGTGCCGAACCAGATCAACGACATGCACCACGGAAAGAATCCCGAGGCGATTCAGAACGGCGATCGTTGGCTCCAAGGACACCTGAAGGCCTATGTCCAATGGGCGCAGCAGCACAACAGTCTGCTCATCGTGACCTGGGACGAGGACAATAAGACCGAGAACAATCGAATCGTGACCCTCTTCATCGGCCCCATGGTCCAAGCCGGCCGCTACGACCAGAAGATCTCTCATCACAACGTCTTGCGCACGATCGAAGACCTCTACGGCCTATCCCACTCCGGTGCAAGCGCCGATGTAGCCCCCATCACAACGATCTGGAAGCTCCAGCCCCGTCCATGACCGTCTTCACGACTGTATTGTTGATACCGCGAGTCCCACGGTAAGTTGAAGGGAATTGAAGGCAGAGAACGACGTGACGGCTGATTAGGATCAGCTCTTGAACCCAGCCGGATTACCACTCTGCCAGCGCCAGGCATCGGCACACATCGCACCAAGCCCACGTTCGGCTCGCCAGCCTAATAACTCAAATGCCCGCTGGGAGTCGGCATAACAGGACGCAATATCTCCGGGCCGCCGAGGCGCGATCGTATAGGGGACTGGCCGCCCGCTTGCGCTCTCGAACGCCTGCACGATATCCAGCACGCTATAGCCCGTACCAGTGCCAAGATTCACCGTCAGACAGTCGGTCTTCGTCTCTAGACGCTCAAGCGCCTTGAGGGCCTTGAGGTGGCCCAGGGCCAGATCCACCACATGAATGTAATCCCGCACACCGGTCCCGTCGGGAGTGGAATAATCATTTCCCCACACATTGAGACTGGCGAGTCGACCGACTGCCACTTGGGCCACGAAAGGCATTAAATTATTGGGGATGCCCTGCGAGTCTTCTCCGATCAAGCCGCTGGCATGTGCGCCCACCGGATTGAAATAGCGCAAAATGGCCAGTTTCCAGGACGTATCGCTGCGATGCAGATCCCGCAAAATCTCCTCAATCATCAGCTTCGTGCGGCCATAGGGATTCGTGGCGGAGAGCGGATGGTCTTCGGTAAGCGGCAACCGGATCGGGTCGCCATAGACGGTGGCAGAGGAACTAAAGACGAGAGTCTTCACGCCACATTCATCCATCGCCTCTAACAGGCGCAGGGTGCCGACCACGTTGTTATCATAGTAGGTCAGCGGCTGTGTGACCGACTCCCCCACAGCCTTGAGACCGGCAAAATGGATCACCGCATTGGCTCCACTTTTCTTCAAAGCTGTCACTAACGCGGCACGGTCGCGGATGTCGCCCTGTACCAGGCGCAGTGTCTTTCCCGTGATCCGTTCCACTCGCGCCAACGCTTCGGGATGGCTATTCGAGAAATTATCGAATACTGTGATATCACAACCTGCGTCGAGCAGTTCCACGCAGGTATGGGACCCGATATAACCGGCGCCGCCTGTAACAAAAATCATAATGGCCTGCCCAGTGAGAGATGACTGCAGCCTATCAGACACATCAAGCGCGTCAAGAAATGACCGGCATTCTGCTCACCCTCCTCACTCAAAGATTGAGACGATGTTTAGCATGCTGGCCGGTCAGCCTCATGCAGAAGATGCTGGGGAAGAAACCAGGAACCAGCATGAACGGCGCGGTTACCTGACAGTTGCCAAGCCTGCACGTGCTGTTCTCGTATTCAGGCCTGTGGCTTCTCGACTGTTGGAGCTGTGGGTTCACCCGAGAGTTTCTTGTGGAGATGCTTTCTGCTGAGCGTCGTGATCAAAAAGGCGAGCCCGATCGCGAGGGGCACAAACAAAGCTGAGGCAATATGCGCATTGCGAAGCCACCCCATCTCTTGCAGTCCCTTGAAGAGATAGCCCATCAGGCCGCTGAGATAATAGGCGATCACAATGACCGACAAGCCTTCCACCGTATGTTGGAGGATCGCCTGGCTCTTCGTGGTCTTGTCGACGCTGACCAAGAGGGTCAAATTCTGGGCTTGAAGCATGAGATCGACGCGGGCTCGAATGATGGAAATAATGCCTTCAAACCCGCTGCGTAGGGTGTCGATGCGCTTCAGGAGTTGCTGATACCCCTCCGCCACCCCGGTCACCCCACTCAGCACATAGTCGGACATCGGGCGGTACGAGGGAAGGAGCCGTTCGTCGAGCGACGCCAACGTCCGGTGGACAATCTTATCGTAGGGCACAGAGGCGGATAATTCGAAATGCAACTTGCCAGACAACCTGGTGGTCTTCAACAAATCTTTCGTCAGCGCATTGAGCCAGCGCTGGAGCGTCAGGGAATCGGCATGGCCGATATGTTCAGAGATAATTTCCCTCTGCTTCAAATGCACCTGTTCAAACTTATGCGTCTGATCGATGGCAGCCGAGCTCAAGGGCTTTTGCATGAGCAGCAAGTGATAATAGGTTTCGATCCTGACAATCGCATCGACGATATCTTTGAGGTGAGATCTGGTTGCCCTCGCTGATCCCACACTGACCCAATAATGTTCCCGCCCATATTCGTCCGGCGTGAAACTGGTCACCAGCGCGGTCTCCTCATCGAGAATCCGGCTGCCATAGAGAACCGGGCCTGGAAACAGCGGGCGCAACGTTTCGCTGCTGGGCAACGTTTCAGCCATGAGCACGATATCCAGACGGCAGACTTCTGCACCGAGCGGCGTAATCGGAAACCGATAGTCGGGAAAGGTCATCGGGCCGAACGAAATCCTCGCAGCCTGGGGAGAAGGAATATGCCAGATTTGATAACTATAGTATTCGGTGTGCGCTTGCCAGATCACAATGAGCCGATCGCCTAACGTCGCTGTCTTCACGCCATACCCGAATGTGTCATGAAGGACCATCGCATCCGCGGAGACCGCAAAAGCCTCCAGGAGAGACGTGAACTCGGCACGACTCGCAGGCCGCTGCACCGGGGGGTCGGTCATGCGAAAGGCTTTGTAATGGACGTGCGCAGGGGCTTGCAGCCAGTCAGCCAACGGCATCTGTGGCCGCTCATGCAGCTTCCGTATCAGCTCGCTAGTATTCGGCTCAATCATACGACAATCCTTCAGAGTGAACGACAAAGAGAACGTTTTGCCAGGCTACTGTCTTGCAACTGTCCTGTCAACCGATTGTCAGCCGGAACCGATGCATCAGGCACGATGGAACAGCTGGAATTCCTCTACCTACATCGCTTTCAAGATACTGACCAGATAACCGCCCTCAAGATAGTCTGGATCCTTGGTCTGCTCATACACATCCAGAATGACTGCCGACGGGTAATAGACCGACGAGAGCAATGTGAAGAACTTTTGCGGCTGCAAATGAGACTGTTTCGCGTTCAGCGACCCTTCCTCGAACTTGGTCGACAATTGGTCGAAGCGCTTCAAGTCCCGCCTCCCGGCTTGACTATAGTCCGCGCGCACACAGAGGCCTCCCTTTCGTAATAGGAGGCGCAGATTTCTCGACACCACGCGGCTCATGAACAGGGAGTCGTAGAGATTTTCGACATCCTCCACCTCCCCTTCCTGTTTCATCGCTAACAGACCAGCGAGGGCCCTATCTTTGGGGAAGAGCGCTTCAAACTGACGACGCTCGCTGGGGACTGCCACGATATTGGGAAAGGTGAAGGCAATGATGTCGGCCTTTGGTCTGCTCACGGAGAAGTCCGGCAGCTGTGCGCGGCGAAATTCGATGGGTACGGGGCGGCCCTTTCGTGTGGTACGAGCCCAGGCCTCCGCCTCACGCAGCATCAATTTCGAACCATCGATGCCAAGGAAGTCCCAGGCCGGAAGCAGATCGACGAGCTGTTTCATCAGGAGGCCGGAGCCACATCCGTAATCGATGATCAGACCGCTCTCCTTTTTTGCGCACTTGGCCACCAGGCTCGCAATATTCGTATACGCAGCCGCATGCGCCGCATTGCGCGTCTGATCCACCCACCATTGACCGACCTTTGTATTGTAGGCCCCAAACCCCTCAGCTAATTTTTCCGTAAAATCTATCTGTGACATAGGTCTCCCAATCCTCAATGTGGGTTCGCAGGATGTTGAAATCGTCGGTCAATCGTCGAGGCTTGGACGGAGAAGGAACGGACCATAGATGAGGGCAAAGAGCAGGTAGGCGCTGCTCCAACTCATCGCGGCGAGTCCAAGCACAAAGTGGGAGGAGTCGAGGGACGGCCCGAAGACCCGCAACAACGCACCGATATTGACCAAGAGGTAGATGCAGGCCGTCAGGGGCCCCGCATGCTTGGGGCGTCCCGTATGGCCCAGGCTGGCGCGAGTCATCACTGCCAGGGTCATTGCACCCACGGCGCCGGTCGTGAGCGCATGTATCGCATCTGTTATGGGCAGGCCTACACCAAGAATGGCGCCTCCCATGACCAACAACGCTAACACCACCCAGGCAAAGCCCACATGTAGGGTCAGCACCAAGGGCTCACGCCAGGTCAGCCATCCGTACCAGCGCAAGAGGCGAACCAGATTGAGCAACCCGGCTGCCACCCACAACCAGCCTGTCACCAGGGCTTGCGGCTGAACAATCCAGAACAGAGCAGCAATCCCTACGAGCACAACCGACAGTCCATCAAAACGCGAGAAGGGCGCCGGTTGTTCGGCCCTACCCTGCTCGGCAAGAAAGTCTCGAGTGAAATTGGGGGTGACGCGCCCACCGATGAGCGATAGCAGTATCAGAACCAGTGCAAGGCCCATTCGCTCGGCAGGGTCCGTTTCGGCGCTGCTTAACGTCCAGATATGAAACAAGACGTTGGCGCAAGCATAGAGGCTGACGAGCGCTCCGATCGGTGCTTGAGGCCAACTCTTCCCTGCGATGATCTCTCGCCAGGCCAGCCCCGCCACGACGACCAGGAACGCCCCATCAATGATTGAGGACAACAGCGGCGAAAGAAACGGAACGGCCATCACCACCCGTCCGGCCAACCACAAGGCCCACAACGACAACAGTTCGCTCCCTCTGATCGGCGTACGGTCGGTCCAGTTGGGAATGGCCGTGAGCAAGAAGCCTGTGATCACCGCAGGCAGAAAACCAAAGACCATCTCATGCACGTGCCAGTCCCGCACAGCAGAGAGGAGCTCCGGATCAGGAACTCCCATAAGAATGACGATCCAAGCCGGGACCGCCAGTCCGGCAAACAGCGCCGCACTCAGAAAGAACGGTCTGAATCCGTACGAAAAGAACGCGGGCCCTTGATACTGTGATCGGTCGTTCGTCTGGTCAGTCATAGCAAGAAGAAGCATCCCTGAAAATCGCGGTAGTCTACGTGTTGTCAGGAGCCCGATCAACTGCCATCAGCTACTGACAGAGGATTTTCCAGACATGATTGTCAGGCCTACCCTGTCTGTGGTTTCATCACGACCATGGCCCCCTTCCCTACCCTCAGAACTGAACGGCTCTTGCTCAGACAATTTCAGTTGCGCGATGCGCCAGAGGTACAACGGCTGGCCGGAGTGAAAGAGGTCGCGGCCGGCACGTTCCTCCCCCATCCCTATCCCGATGGCACCGCCGAGCAATGGATCGCGAGCCAGCAGGAGGAATTCGACGCCAATACGCTCGTCAACTTTGCGATCGTGCTCCTCACGCAGGAGATCCTGATCGGGTCGATCGGATTGGCTATCGTTGCCGAGCACCAGCATGCACGCATGAGCTATTGGCTTGGCCTGCCCTATTGGAATCACGGATATGCGACGGAAGCGGTACAGGCGGTGCTCGCCTACGGGTTCACCCAGCGAGCGCTGCACCGGATCTATGCCCCACACTTCTCGAACAACCCGGCATCAGGCCGGGTGCTTCAGAAAGTCGGCATGACATACGAAGGCAGGATGCGGGAACATTACAGGCGTTTCGGTGAATTTGTGGAGGTTGAACTGTACGCGATGCTTGAACAGGACTTCCATCAACGCTGACAGCCCCATCCCATACTCGGAAATAGAAACAGCAGACCTCGCCAGCCGGGCGCGGTAACTCCGCCACCCGGCCAGCAAAGCCCGGCCTCCGATTGAGATCGGAGAGAGAACAGCCCCTCGGATACCGATTAGAACTTGTTCGGGAACTGCGCGGCCAATCCGCTGGTCAGGGTATCGGCCACCACATAAATATGTGACTTCATGCCAGTCCAGGTGTCACGCTCATGCGTGTAATCGCTTTCCTTCAACTGTTGAAACTGCTGGATGTGGTGCGCGGCATGTGCCGTCAGCAGACCCATGACGGCATCCTTCTGCCAGTTCGGATTGGCGCCACTCAAGAACGTCGAGATCTCCGCGGCATTGGCCGTGAGATGTTTCACCGCCGCCTCTTGCTGGCTGGCGTTACCGGCGACGGTCGCGTCTAAATGATCGCGGATGGCACCGTAATGTTCCGCCAACAGGGCGAACAACTTATCGGACGCCGGTTTGCCATAAAATGGCTCGATGGAGCCGGCAATCTGTTGCGCATTCGCCACGACGCCTTTCTCGGCCGACTCGCGCGCAGACGGATTCTTATCCATCGTCGCCACCGCCACATTACGGATCGAGAGGACATGGCCCAACCAGAGGTCACGAAGGACCATCTTGGTTTCCGCCACCTTCACAGGGCTGGCCTGAGCCACCTTGGGTGCAGCAGTCACGAGCGAATCGGCACTGTGCGCGCAGGCAATCGGGGATAACAGCAGGACGAAGAGCGGCAAGGCACGAAATGTATGACGCATGGCACAGACTCCTTTGTTCAAAATTGACACTGCAAGGCCTTTCACTCAGATGACAACACAGAGAACCGATATCCCTACCGCATCGACCACCTCCTCCGAACAGGATGAACCGATTCGGTCAGTCACAACCGACCGTAGCAACGATGGGTAAGGATAGGGAACGGGAGCAGAACTGTCAGTTAGCGGGATAACATTGGAGAAGAAAAAGGCCGTGCGACCGGATTATTTGAGACTGGCAGAGGATTTTCCGGAGGATAGCAGGTAGCCGTCGAGGCCGGCTCGACGTAACAGCAGTCCATCCTTACGTACATAGGTGATGAGCCCCTCATCACGCAATTGATTCAGCAAGGTCGACACGACTTCACGGCGCGCACCGATCATCTGCGCAAGGTCGTCTTGGCGAAAATAATGGGTCAGCTTGATCCACTCGCCCTCTGGAACACCGAACTCATCGGCCAATCTGCTCAAGGTCCGAACCAGCCGCTCCATCGTGCTGCTGAACGACAGCGTTTGGATCTGCTCATAGGCCGAGGAGAGTTGTTGCGCCACATTGGAAAGAAACAGCAGAAACGCCGGACGATTACCCTGGAGGTGAGCAATAAATTCGTCGAAGTTCAACTCGACAATGTCGCAATCCTCCATCGCAACCGCTTGTTCACGCCGCTCGCCCGTGCAATGACAAAGGTCGCCGAAGACATCGCCGACCTGATGCAGGCGCAAGATCGACTCGCGCCCATCCTCGGTCATGGAGGTGAGCTTCACTAAGCCCTGCCGAAGGAAGAACACACTTTGCGCCGGATCGCCAAGTCCGTAGACCGGCTGCCCCTTCGCCACAAGCCGTCCAGGCCGGTTCATGAGTTGATCGCAGAGCTTGCCCCGAAAACAGCTCGACAACGCGGTGCAATACCGATGGTCGCCCAAATTCATCGCCGTGTGAATCATGATTTCCCTCAGGCTCAAACTATTGTACAGAATCGACGGATTAAATAACCAGATGTCTTCACGCCCAGACACGAGGTCTACCACGTAAGACAATAACGCCAGACCCCTTTCTCTTCACCATCACTCCGCAGGTCGCGCATCATCACCTGACACTCATTCGCAGCGCATTTAGAATCCCGACAATACAGACAATATACCCCTGTGCGTTCACCCCAGGTCACTCGTTGAAATGTGGCAGCGAACGAAGCTGCGCACAAGAGCAAGTCTCTTCGCTCCAACACCTCCCAAAACGGCATATGCGACAAGCCGCCCTCGTCGTTCGTAGGCACTGTTTTCCTCACTTGTAAGAGACGAGCGACGATTGTCTTCTGCTGGCGGACTTGATTCTGCATCATGTTCATGGAGCGATACATCCTGGAGGGAGCATGTGTCTGCCTAACTTCTCGTCCGATCCACCACTCACAGATTTCTTGATGATATTTACGGAACCTGCCCCGCGTGACGCAAATAATGACTCTAGACAGTTCACTCAACTAGCATCAGTTTATTAATTTAGGAGATTGTACGCATCCTAGCCTCCTGCTTCACCAGCATAGGAGCGTACCTCTTTGGCAGCGTCACCTCCAATTTCCGGCACAGGACCGGTCAGACAGGGACAATCGCCAGACAATTTATGGCACCAAAACGTCAAGCCCCTGGATTATCGTGAGTATTAAAGAGAACGAATCCTCGCACGATGGCACGGCGATTGCGACATCAGGAGGTTCGTAACGAGAACGTCCGAACAGTGTGGAGGGGAACGATGAAGGGAGCAATTATCGTGGGGCGAGGAATAACCACGGGCAGGCATCTATCGCCACCATGTTCACTCGTGCCGCTTCCACATCTGGCATGGCTCCTGAGCCCGGTGCTCATCGCCGGGCTATGGGGTTGCGGGCCGGCTGCATCTGAGCACACCACGAATCAAGCGCCCCGCGCCAGCGTGAGCATGTGGTCACAGCCGCAACCGATCGTGCGACCAGCTCCATTGCCGATCTCCGTGGCTCTCCACGCGCCTCCCACGTTGACCCTCGCGCCAGCACCGACAGCGCAAGAAGAGCCGCCACAGCCTGAACAGCTGATCATGCCTGTCTGGATCGCGCAGGCACTGGAAGATCCGGACGCCTCCGTGCGACTCCTTGCTCTGGATAAGTTGGCACAGCAGGGATCCCAGGCACCTCTGGAACCGTTGATTGTCGCGCTGGACGACGAAGACGACGGCGTACGGACGAAAGCGATGGCGATCATCGAACAGAACTGGGAGGCCGAGCAGCAGGGAGAGCCCGAGGTGGAGAAGTAAGGCGGGATAGAGTGGTACGGGAATAGATGCATAGAGAAGTGGGAAGAGATCAAACGCTTCACGAGAGGTGCGTGGGCCAGAGTCGGTCAGTCGGTGCAACCGCAATATCACCAAGGAGGAGGAACAACATGATGCAACCTAGAGGAAGTAGATGGTTGAGTGGGTTTGGAGCGGTGATTCTCATCGGAGGCCTTGTCCTGTCGAATTACGGCGAGGGCGTCACGCCTGCAGACGCACACAGCTATCAGAATCCCTTCAAACAAATACTGGCCAAGCTTAACGAGATCCTGGCAAAGCTCAATAATAGTGGCGGAGGTGGAGCTGGCAATCATACGATGCGGTGGGACACTCACAATCCATCAGCGTCGCGTTTTACCGTCTTGACAGACTTTGGAGGTGCAGCGGTAAGGGACAATAATACCGGACTGGTCTGGGAGCAATCACCGGCCATGCTCACGCCAGGGCCCACCTGGAGCGATGCCCGCCTCCAATGTGTCGACAAGAACGTCGGAGGTACAAGAGGGTGGCGGCTCCCCTCGGTGGTGGAGTTGGCAAGCTTGATCGACCCGTCGTTGCCGCCACCCTTCGTCCCAGGCGTATTTACAGGCGTCCATCTGGCTCCCTACTGGTCGGCGACGTCAAATGCGGAGAGCTCTACTACCAAGTTTGCCATAAACTTCCAGGATGGCTTCGTAGGTCTCAGCAGTAAATCCACGGGGAACTACCTCTGGTGTGTCCGCGGTTCGATACAAGAATCTGCATACTGAAAAATTGTCATTGGATCTATCTCTGAGGGGGCAGGGGCGCATGCCCCCTGCCCCCTCGACTATCATTCCACTGCCTCTGGCCCTCGAGTGCATGGCTGCGACTGCAATATCTTACGTTTCCCTTGGATTTACCCCTCCTCAGCCCCATAATACGGCGAACATATAGACTGAGGCCGACGGTGCCCAGTGCGATACGTACTATACGTGCTTGGAGCCTTTAGCGTTTAACTGACCGCACCGATTAGAGAACGTGGCATGACGTAACTGTACGTACCCATTATTGCTAGACGTCACACACTCGATGTGTCCCGACCAAAAAGGATCTTGAATCCCAGACGATGGACTCCCCAAAAATACAATCTCGGAAGGCCCGCGTGCTTATCCGTGTCCGTGTCGAATTCGAAGGAGGAGCCTCCGGCCATGAGGTCAACGGCGAAGGCCACTCCACTGACTTGAATGTCACGGGATGTAGCGTGGAGAGTACTCAGGTCCTCGCCCCTGGCAACTATCTGACCCTTCGCATCTACCTGCTCGATTCAGCTCAACCGGTGAATGTGACCCTGGCGCGAGTGCGCTGGACCAACGGCACCTCGTTCGGCGTCGAATTCATTCAGTTGCCGCACAACGACCAACTTCGCCTCAATGATTTGACCCTGGACACCCTCGAAGACGAGACCACGTCGATACCACAGGCGCCTCTCAATCCTCAGGCGGTTCCATACACAATCCTGGTCGTTGACGATGATCCAGCCATGCGCCACCTCTGCGCCATAATGCTGGCACGAGACGGATTCAAGGTGATAGAGGCCTCGGGGAGTACGGAGGCCATGGCGATCTGTACGACCCATGTGGGGGATATTCACATTGCATTGGTCGATGTAATGTTGCAGCCGCCAGCTTTTCAGGTAAGGGCGGAGAAAATCGCTTGCGCCAGGGTGCACGGCCACACCCTGGCGATGGGTCTCACGGCCACGCGCAAGGAACTCCGTACGATCATGATGTCGACCAATTCCAAGGCATCACTCGCCAACAATGGCATCGACCTGAGCGATGTGCCATTTCTCCTCAAACCGTTCAGCCACGAAAAGATGATTGCCGTTATCCGGCAACAATTGGAGAGCCGTACAAACTCTGTGGCTCCGTAGCCCGACCCTATCGATTCCTGCGATCACGTTCCAGCCGAATACGCTCAACCACCCTGATCCATCAAGAAAGCAGTGTTTCGGACCGGTCACTGTTCATGTCCGCTCTCCCTCCTGGCACAATCACGATACACGCGCGATGTCAGCTGTGACAATATTGCACGTGGCCGAGTCGGTGAGACCGACGGGCCGTCCCCGCTCCTCTCACTCATGACGTTCAGGGCTACATCCTCTTTGCGAAGAAGATCCGATGTGCGGCAGGAACAGCATGAATCCAATTCCTTGGCTAAGATTTTCTTGGTCAGATCAGGCTCATTGCGTTAGACTTCGCGCATTCAGGCAGGAGAGCCCCACGAGCTGGCGCGAGTAACAAAACGACGCCAAGAGTTCGACTGAAGGGAAAGGACCTTGATGCAGTCGTCACAGAATAAGCAAGTCTCTGTCGGTGTATGTCTGATCGTAGCGACATTGTTACTGACAGGCGGAGCCGACGCCATCGCGGCGTCGGCAACCAGGATTGCATGTGGACAATGTGAGGAGGCGGACCGCTTCGTCCGATTACAAGCCGTCACCTCCGCCGATCGCCCGGTGAGCTCCCGCACGTTCACCCATCCCTTCCTGTTGCCCCCTGCAGACTGGACATCCATCCTCAAGGAACTCCACATCCAGCATCAGGCCGAACGGCTCTTTGCATCCGACCCACAAGAGCCAATCCTGTCGGTCTTCACCGAAGAGGAGATCGACTACCTCAGCGTGACCTTGAGCAAAGCGTTTGCCCAAGCTCAACCCAACGAATGGGTCGTGTTTGGGCTCAATCCAGAGAGGTCACGAGGGCTCAGCAAACTAACCACTGGCGGATGGTATCTGGATGGCCCTGACCTGCATTTCGTCTTGGCCAACTATCGGGTGAGCGTCACCATGTCCAACATGCACCAATTACTGTGGGAGCAGCCGCTTCACCCTGACAGTGACTCTTCGTACAGTCTCATCGCAGGCACCCAACAGACGATCGTCCGAGCACCCAAGTCCGCACTGAGCCTGTTCACCTCGAGCCCCCTTCATCTCGCAATTGTCTATCACGCACTCCCCTCGGGCCAGCCTGTCACGAAGACAGGCGCCCAGGAAATCTCAACCGTGAATCAATCGCCAGCGCCCACTCCGGGGACCGTTTCTCCACCCACGCCCATCGAGGAACGACTCCAGACGCTGAAACGGCTGTATACGCAAGGGCTCATCACGGAAGAAGAATACCGAGCGAAGAAGCAACAGTTGCTCGAACAATTCTAATTCACGCGGCGACGCGCCACACTCTGTGCGCCATCCGACTGCCTAGCTTCAACGCACTTCGCGTAGGGTCCGGTATGGTTCAGACATCTTCCCCCCTTGCCTTCTAGTCACCTTCCAGCGAAAGACTCAACTGACAGTGCAAGTCCTACGTAATGCCTCACATAGCCTAGTATGGCTCCGGCTGAATGCTCAGGTTTCCCCAAGGTCTCCCCGTGATAGGCTGCGCTGTAGTCAGAGGGAAGCTCGTAGCACAGATTCGCATGATCGACGATGTGCAACGCTTTCGTGATCGCATCAATATCGTATCCCCTCGGAACGGTCATGACGTGGTTCTGGCTACGGACGGGAAGGCATCATCGTGCATCCTCGCTCCATCCTCCTCATTGACGACAACGACCAGATCCGTGCCCTCCTTCGCCGGGTACTGGAAGAAGCCGGGTACTTCGTTATCGATGCGGCCAATGGGCGAGAAGGACTCCGGCGGTTCAGAGAAACTCCCGTCGCGCTCGTGATCACGGACCTGCTCATGCCGGACAGTGACGGCTTGGAAGTCACGATGACGTTGCGGCGTGAATCGCCGCACGCCAAGATTATCGCTCTGACTGGCGGCGCGGGGGAGCCCAACCTCCTCGAAGTGGCCAAACTCCTGGGTGCGCATCGCACGATGAAGAAACCCCTCGAGCTGGCGGAATTACTAGAAGCCGTGCAGCAGCAGTTACAGGAGGGCCCGCTGCAACAAGAACCTGAGTCTCAAGATACTCCGTGATCGACGCAGCCTGGTGACAATCGGTGCGTGAAGGAACAAGAAGATAGCGGTCAGCGTTCCGGTAGGTTCAACTTGCGGGAATGGACTGCTGTGGGAACGGCTCCTCCCCCACGCGCCCCTCCATACAAGACAGGCGCACGATCCTTCCGTTTCATTTTGCGAGCGAGAGTGGCAATCTGCGTCAAGAGTGCCACTTCATGCTGACGACAAATGCCATGTGTGGCCATCGTAGAGGGATCGGATTCGGTCACACCGATCAGTGCCTGCTTCCCTTCTTCTTCGCACCATGCACAAAGAATGTTCATCGCATCACTGCCTCAATGCCAATATGTATGGACTCACCCACATACGGACTATGAGCAAGGCCGATGCCAATACGTGGATGCACAAACAATGATGTAATGGAGTAACCCTGGGGCTGCGAACCAATGCGAGTTGTATCTTCGAAGGGCAATGAGTACAGGCACAGAGGAGAATCAGACGCACTCACGGAAAATATGAGGGGTAGCAGGACCCTTCACTTCAGTGCCTCGCGGAGCGGTTCTTCGAATTTCGTCCGTCGCTCACGACTATAGCTATCAGCACTCAGCGTTCAGCCACCAGCTCCTATCCGGAAATGCGGTGCGCTTCGCGCGATACGAGCGACGGCCTTCTTCTGTTGTGGGCTTGCTCCGCATCCTGGGAAGTAATCGATGTAGGGTAGGAGCAGAATAGAACGGTCAACCTCCGGCAGGCTCAACTCACGGGAATTCCGTGAAGTAGTGTGCCCCTGTGGCAGGGGCGCACGTAAAACAAAGACTCCCGCCCGCTCCGTTTTTCTGCGATCGGCTCACGACTTGACGCGCGAGAGGGTATTCTTATCCGTGTGATGGAATAGCTCTGCTTGGCCGGGAATCTGGAGTTGTGTATCCTCCTCATAACGAAACTGGTCGGCATCCAGCACCGTGATAGTCAATTCATACCGCACCGTCTTGAATGCTTTGTCTAGAAATTGATTTGAGCAAATGCCGTAGGTGTGCGACGACACATCCGCCGCAAGGGAGAAGGACGTGGCCGACGGTTCGACCGTCCCGCCGGCAATCACCGTGACCCCGCGGGGCACAATGAAACAGCGGAGCACTTGCTTGGCCTGGGCATCCCACAGCCAGTAGCCCAGTTCCTCGTGAAAGGGGTCCGTCTCCCCGAGACGCCACACAGTCGTGGCATAGCGCAACCCATAGAGGGTTTGTTCGTGATTGCGGACCGGGCCCATGGGCTCGAAGGTCATCCGCTCACGAAACTGATTGCGCTCAGTCCCGCGATCGTCCGAAGGCGCCACATCCTCCCCCTTCTGTCCCTCCCACACTCCAGCCAACGCCGCAAGCGGCCCAAGATGTGCGATCAAACTGTGATCCATGCTCTCCTCCCATCATGCTCTTGAAGAGTCAGACTTACGAAAGTGAGAAGTGATTTTTCACATAACATGGCAGGAAAAACAACCCGCTCGCGTGGCCTAATCATGGTGGCAGAGCCCTTCGCTCCAGCACCTCCCGTCTGAAGAAAAGAGCATATGGCTGATAGCTGATGGCCGATAGCGTATGGCTCGGAGTGAAGAAGGAGAGGGGCGACCTGATTGCTCCCCTTGCTCGCGCAACGCGCACGGGCTTGTCTGTCTGGTTCTTCTGGATGAATTTCCAGTCCAACCAATCAGACAAACCAGAAAGACAACATAGACCAGATGAACCAGATCTCATTGGACGCGCACAGTCAGGGAGTGAACCAGGCCACCCTAGAGGAAAAGTAGAAGAGACTACAAGCCCGTCAGCTTAACGCTTCGGCAAGCTTCGTCTCCTACGACATAACGGCGCATCCCGACGGTGATCGAAGTGAAGTTGGAGAAGAATGGAGCAGTCAGCTTCCTGGTAGAATCAATTCGCGGGGATTTCAGGAAACGGTTACGGCCCCACTCACTGGCCCACGCAACAGATGATAAAGAAAAACTCTCGTCCCCTTTGGTTTTTCGGCGGTGGTGCGAGATGTGAGAATGGAACGGCTATTTGCGTGCTCCGGATTCGAATCGGCGAGGCCGGGCCATCATCTCCCCTTTCGCAGATCCTCTTCCTTGACGATCCTGCCATCTTCCAGCGTAATGGCACGGTCCGTCTCATAGCCGAACACTGGGTTGTGCGTCGTGATGAGGATCGCCAGCCCTTTGTCGGCTGCCAGATGTTTGAACAACGTGATGATGGACTCTCCCGTCGCCTTGTCGAGGTTCCCGGTGGGCTCGTCCGCGACCAGAATCTTTGGATTCACGATCAAGGCTCGCGCGATCGCCACCCGTTGCATCTGCCCTCCTGAAAGCTCTCGCGGCAAATGGGTGGCCCGATCGCTCAGGCCGACCATCCTCAGCACCTCCGCGATCCTCCCGGCATCGGTTCGACGCCCCAGAAACATCAGCGGGAGCTCGACGTTCTCCGAAACCGTCAGCGTCGGCAACAAGGAGAACTGTTGGAACACGAACCCCAGCAGGCCGCGTCTGACCTCGACCAGCTCGTCCTCGGAGAGTCCGGCGACCGACTTGCCTGCCACCATGAGCGTCCCTTCTGTCGGCGCATCGAGGCAGGAGAGCAGGTTGATGAGCGTCGTCTTGCCCGAGCCAGATGGACCGAGGATCGAAACGATCTCGCCGGTCCGGATCGACAGGTCCACGCCGTCCAGCGCCTTGACCGTCTCGCTGCCGCGATAGTAATACCGTTTGAGCCCATGGGCTTCGATGATGGTGTCATGCATATCACCCGCCCTTCCCGATCGCTTCGACGGGCCGCATCGACGATGCACGCCAGGCAGGATAGAGCCCGGCGAAGAATCCCAGCACCACGGCAACGAGGACGGTGTATCCAACGAGGGCCGGAGTAATTTGCACGATCGACCCCGACAGGCCCAGATCGGCCAGCCCTTTGATCGCCTTTTCGACAAGACCCGCGCCGATGACCGCCAGCGCCGAACCGGCCAGCGCCCCGACAAAACACACCATCAGGGTTTCCAGCCAGATGAGCTGGAAGATGCTGCCTCGCCTCGCGCCGAGCGCTTTCATGATGCCGATTTCCGCCGTACGCTCATACACACTCATGAGAATTGTGTTGATGACACCGATGAGGGCGACGATGACGGCGATGGCGGCCACGGCTGCAATCATGGTCTGGGCCGTGGCGACGAGGTTGACCAGCGTATTCTTGACCTGCTGCAACCCGACCACCTGGACCTCCGGCAGCTTGAGCCAGCGCATCTCGAACTCGCGCATTTTGAACGAACTGAATTTCTTAAGTTTGATGCCGAGGATCGTCAACTGGTTTGGCCGGTTGAAATATTCACGCGTCGCATCGATCGGCAGAAAGACCGTCCCGTCGTCCTGCGTTCCGGTCCGCTCCAGCACGCCCACGACCGTGAATTGATACATGACGGGATTGGGCTTGCCCGCCGGCGTGATCGAGGCATAGAAGCTGTCGCCGACCTTGCGCTGCTCGTACTCGGCAGCTTCGAAGCCCAGGACCACCTCGTCTTTGCTCCCAGGAGTAAACCATCGGCCATTGGCGTACCCCGGCCCCTTCTTGAACCCGAGCCAGGGCTTCATGACCAGGAAACTCGGCACATCAATGCCGCTGATGATCGTGAAATTACTGGCGGCACCTTCGTCACGGATGCTGCTGGCCTGTTTCTCCGCCACCCCAACGAAAATCGGCGTGATGCTTTCGATGTCCGGATCGCTCTTGACCTGTTGGTAGGTGTCGCCCGGCAGGTAGAGCAATCCTGTCCCTCCTTTGAGCATCATGGTCGCGGCCTCGTAGGGACAGCCTTTGGCCATGATCATGACCTGGTAGCCCAGCATATTGATGCTCTTGTCGATGGCCCCTCGGTAGCCCAGCATAAAGCCTCCGAGCGACACGGCCACCGTCACCGCCAGCGCGACGCCGGCGACGGTGAGCCCCGTGCGCATCGGACGCCTGCGCAGGTTCTTCGTGGCCAGCACGACATAGCGCCGAAGCACAAACGGATCTTGTGTTGTATCCTCCATCGCTCCTCCTCACTTAAATTCGACCGCGCTGGCGACAAACTGATAGCCGTCACCATAGGGCACAATCTGCCCTTCCACGCGGGCAACATGCCCATTCCTTCTCGGCGCCACCATCGTGATCTGCTCCAAATCGACCCGTAACACCTTCTCGCCTGAGAGAAAAAAGAAATAGCAGCCCATGGTGGTGCATTGTTTCCGGACCGTTCCCTCAATGGCCACGGTTGTATGCAGAAAATCCTTCGGCCGTTCGATGAGATCGGCGACCTCGGCCTTCGGCATCCCCGTGAATGCACCGTACTCGTTGGGCAGGCTCACCATGTACCAGATGAGCACCGCCCCGACGACAAGAGAGACGGCGCATAGGACCAGTATCGTTCTCATCCCCTACTCCTTTCGAGCCTTCGCCTTCTCGGCTGCCTGCTTGGCTCGCTCAAAATATGGCTCGAACTTCTTTCCGTAGACGAAGAAGTCGACCAGGATTAAATTCTTGCGGATGCCGCGGAGCGACGCCTCGTAATCAGGCCGGCCGCTTGGATCGAATACCGGCGGCGTAATGGCCGCGACGTTGTCGGCCTTTGCGCCCGGATCGACGGTGTCATAGTAATCGTGCTTGTAGAAGTCCCCCAGCGTCAGGCCCTCGAATTGACCGAGGAACTCCTTACTCCTCAGCTGGCGCGCCGCCGGGCTTTCCAGCCGCTGGAAGAAGAATCTCCTGATCGCGCCGGTCTGCGGATTCATCGACAGGAACACCTGGATCACGCCGCCCTTGCCTGGCACGTTGACGCCATGGACGACCCCGATCTTCTGCTGGCCCTTGAAAACGCTGTACACGGTATAGGGAGTTTCGTAGGTCTCATAGATTGGATCTAAGTCGCTGCCGAGACGCTCCCGCAGAGCACGGAACAGCTCGGTGCCATCCTTGAGCAATGGAAACTCATTGAGATCCTCTTTATAGGTCGTCATCTCTGGATAGAGATACTTCAGATCTTCCGCCGGATTGCTCAGCGTGCACCCGATCGCAGCAAATGTCTGTTGCGGCATCGCGAGAACCGCGAACATCATGAACATGACGACGCTCTTCATCCGCGCCTCCTATTGATAAAAATAATATTGCACTGTGGCAATGGTGCTCTGTGGCCCTTGCATCTGTTCCAATTGGCGCTCGATATTGAGTTTGATCCAATGCAAGTTGGAGTTACCAATGTCGTTCCGGAAGTACCACGAGACTTCGCCGATGATGGACGCATCGGCGCCGAGCCCCTCTTGCTGGAATCGTCGATATTGCGCGGAGACGCCCCACTGGCGCGAGGCGCGAAGATATTCGGCTTGATAGAGCTGCGTGAACACATGGCTGGACAGATCACGGCCTCCGCTGAGCTCAGAAGTGACGGTGAGCAGACCCGTCGGGACCGCCTGTCGATATCGGCCATCGAGGCCGACCCGCTTGGTTTCAACGCGATTCGCACCCCCTGCGTCCGAGGCAAAAGTTTGGCTGCGCTTGACGGCATCAGGAGACAGCCGTTCCCCTCCCAGAATCGACAGCCCGCCTTCCAAGCCGTATTCGTAACTGTACTTGTTAGCCAGGCTGAGCCTGATCGCGCCGAGTCCGCTCTGGCCTTTGAATTTGAGATCGTACCCGGAGCCGGCCAAATAGTAGACGTCATAGTTGAGATGTGAGTTGATCGCTCCCCAGAAGCCGGTGTACCAGTCCCGCTCGAACCCGAAATTGCGGTCGTTGGACAGCTGGAGCACCGTGCCATGGGTGTCAGTCTGGAGGTTGAGTCCGAACGGAACATAGAACCGGCCTGCGCGAAGATTGAAATGCCCGACCGTGTTGCTGCGCTGTTCATCGCTCAACAGAGGATTGAGAACGTTGTACAGGTCCAGATAGGCGTTGTGATACTCGAACGTCCAACCGGGCCGACCCTGGCCCTCCATATCGTTTTGCACTGGATTGAACCCATCTCGACGGACCAGCCGCCCCTGGAAATCGAAGCTGGCCAGGGTCGCAGTCGCCGTCGAGAACTTCTTGAGCGCCTCGAAACCAACGGACTGGCGACTGGCGGTTTTGCCTCGCTCGTTCATGTCGAACTGCGACATGATTTCCTTTCTGAAGCCGAAATTCTCGGTAAACAATGTCTGCCGCCACGAGCGCGAGGCCTGTTCGGGAGTTGCCTGCGACATCGGGGGTTCGGCAAGGTCCGCGAACGGGTCTGCCTCGGCGCCTGCTGCCGATTGAGACTGAGCGGCACCCTTCGAATAATCGAAGGGTGCCGCTGGCCTGTCTGCTGCCGCAAGCATCGTTGGTGTAACCATGGCGATCACGATGAACGCCACCGCTGCGTCAAAGAATTGCTTCTGGATTGCTGGACGCGCCACAACTTCTTTCCCGCCTATGACCGCCAAAGGCTCACGGCTTCGTAAATACTTCTTTACGAATGGCCCTTCATGTCTCGATGCGCGCGTGCGATCACCTCGGCCTCATCAGCGGCCTTGGTATAGATGGCCGCGAGGCTCTGGCAATGCTGGACCATATCGACCTTGCGGGACATTACCCCGTACGAGCCCGCTTCAGGATTCTTCTGATACTCCTCCGCCATGACCAACATGTCCTTTGAGCGTTGTCGGAGATGGGCGGTCTCCTTCACGTACCAGGCTTCCAGCCCTGCGTGGTCGTTCTTGGCCACAAGGTCTTGAGGCGGACTGGCCATCACCGCGCAGGCCACGATTCCCACCATCAGCAGAACCGCGGCAATACCTCTCAATACATTCCCATTCTTCGTCATGATTGCACCTCCTCTTGATATGGCGCACCGTATCCGTGCGCCGGCTGCCGGTTATGGATTTACAGCACGAACCTCATCTATTTCGTTCCAGAGAAATGACTGCCCTCGCATGTCTGTCACGATTGATGCCGTGTCTGTGCGCCGGTCGTACACATCCCAATGAATGAGACAGTAGATCGGACGCCGAAACCTGGCATCACGCAACACAGCGCTAGCGATGGAGCGATTGTGAGAAATGGGCGGAGAAGATCAGATACGAAGCACGGAAATCTTGAGCAGGAGATCCTGTGAAGGACTATCCGGAGGATGATCAAACAAACGGCTGCTGTGCGAGATGATGGCGGCACGAAGGGCTAATGAGGCGGTGTCTTCCGGGCAGAGCGCGTGAGAGTCACTCTCGAAGTGGAGCTTATCGACCGACTGCACGCCGAGCGTCTTAAACGCATCGCAGAACTGATAGACCGGTAGCTCCTCTGGAGTCGAACAGTCCTTGCCCATGGCAGTAGCCATGACGCCATTCACAGGCAGAAGGCAGGCATAGGCATTAAAGCTCAACGCGAAAAAGAGCACGACAAGCGAAACGGCGAGCACAGACCGGAAGGGATGGGAAGGCGCGTTCATGGCCCGAGTCTATTCCTCTTGACCTCGCCCGTCAACGGCAGCTCTCGTACGCCAAAAGTTTTCCTTACCGGAGAAGCTGATTGCGCTCAGGGCTCTGCCACCCCTCAAAGAAGTCGCCAGCAACCATCAAAACAGAAAGGGACAGGCCGCTTACAAGCCTGTCTCCTTCACGCTTCCGGCAGACTCAACTCATGAGAAAACCCAAGCAAGGGCACGGCCACGCCCTGTACCCGCACGCAACGTCAACCTTGCCGGACATGATGGAATCTGCCAATCTCTAAAAGTACCATACAATTGGAGGCCTGCATGAGCGCGACAAACCTGGTGCGAAAAGCAAAGCCGATCAACGTACGTGATGCCCAAGCGCAATTATCGAAACTGATCCGCTCGAAATCCCCCACGGTGGTCCTCTCCCATGGCAAACCTGTGTCGTTCCTTGTCCCCTACGAGGACATGCTGAACTTGGTCGACACCCTCAATGAGTTGAAAGACAAGAAGCTGCTTGCAGAAATCGAACGAGCACGGACCGAGTATGCGCGAGGGAAAGAAGTCCCTGCGAAGAGGCTCTTCAAGAAAATGGGCTTCTATTTGCCGCCATCAGATCCCTCAAAACCAATCCCCGACCTCAGGGCAAGCGGACCAAGAAGCTCACGGGAGAACTCATCGTGTCACGCTTCACCGCCGAGTATCGGCTGCGAGTCGGCCCCTACCGAGTACTCTACGATATCGACGACCAGCGCAAAAAAGTCGTCTTCCTCAAACTCGCCAAGCGAAACGAACAGACCTACAACTAGCAGTCACAAGAAGAAAAAAGCTGATGGCGTATGTCTCGGAGCGGAGAGGGGCAGCCTGATTACTCCCCTTGCTCGCGCAACGCGCGGTCGAAGACTCCCCTCGTTGAACGCGCGCAGTCAGGGAGTAAATCAGGCCGCCCTAGAGGAAACGGGGAAAGAGCTGACAAGCCCTACGCGGAGCAGTCTCGATGACCGCCACCCCTTGAAGGAAAGTAATCCGTGATAAGTGAAAGGAAAGTCCAGTAGTCAGCGTCCGGCAGGCTCAACTCGCGGGGATTTCTGAAAACGGTTGCGACATCTTCCGCCAGCTCATCTCGCCCCCTTTATCTCTTTCAGACACTTTGGACGCTTGCGGGAGAAAGGGGAAAGAGGGAGTATTATTACTTGCTGGGTTGCTACGGAGGCCGCACTCAATAGACAGCTGTCTCGAAAGACTTATTCGTCCCAATAAGTCGTAGCATTGGGACTGGGAAATAAGGAGCCGATCCATGAGATTCGTCACCTTCGTAACTAAAACAGGAGAGATTAAGTCTGCATCATCAGGGCCATCGGAATCCCTTCTGCAAAACCTTGAACCTGGGTTAAGAGTGGGCGACGCTGGTGAATTCAATCAAGAAGGGGCTCTCAAGAATTATGTCTTCTGTTTAGACCCGGACCAAACAGAGGGAATGCCGGTGGTCAGAGGAAGGGTCCAAAGAAAACCTAAGGAGGAGTGGGATCTGACAGCGGAGGCAGAGGAACGGAAACGATGGGAAATCATGAACCGTTTTCATCACCTCCAACTCAATGACATTGACCACATTGATGTGTATCTCATAACCCCGGTAGTATTTTCTCGGCTGCATGAAGACAAATCCACATTTCCCTGTCGCGTTGATGGGAAGGAACTGCCGGTAAACCTTGAGCGAATCACTACCTCCACCATTCCATTTCATTTCGAATTTGGAGGCCATGCTGCTCCGCTGAGACAAACGATAGTTAAGCTTACACTTTCTGGCAGGGAAGAGTTTCTACAACGCACCGTTCAATCATTTCTAAGAGAGAAAGATGAGGGTTTCGATGTCTTCACCGCTCGCGTTATTCAATCTGAATGTCTTAGGTTATCGATTCGTGTCGTAAACCATGTCATCGAGGCATATCGCCTGGCATTCGATGATCCTGCTGCTCGGCCAATAGGTTTTGCCGATGCCATTAGCGCCGCCATGGTCGTCGTCTTAACAGACGGCCCGAAAACTGTTTTCCTCACGGGAAATCCGTACGAGAGTGAAATGCAGTTGCGTGGGATGGAGAAACGGGATGTTCAAGAAGATACCTCCCGGAAGCTTCTTTTTTCATCCCTTCTATTATCGCAATCCCCCCCATTTCTTCCCGTAGCCGTCTCATTGCTCAAGACTGCTCACCTGTACGGTCAGTATCGTGAATGCTTGGTGTGGGCTGGAACAATCATGTCAAATATAATCGAAGGCATCCTGCTCGATAAGCTGCCGAAAAGCACATCAGAATATAAACGATTGAAAAACCAAAGTGATAAGATCACTGGCCAGACCAAGCGGAAAACCTATTTCAAATTAGCGATGGGAGATACGCTCAAGGATTATCTCGACAAAACTGTCGCTGCTCATCGAGGCCGAAACGAAAGCGACTACTGGATTAGGCTCTCTGACCATGTGGAAAAGGTTCTCAATCAGCGCAATCTTCTTCTTCACCGCAATCTTCTTCTTCACCGCAAGAAAGCAATTGGACATCAAGAGGCAGACGATGCCTTTTACACCTGCATGAACTTCATCTATGCAATTGAGAGAAAGGTGCCCTATTCAGGCTTGTATTCGCGGGACTACAGCCTCAAACTAGCCGATCCACTACTGTAATTCTCCACCTTCTAAAGGACACCCTTAGCCTCGACACCCTTCCGATGCGCGCATTGAACGAGCACATTCCGATTGTGCGCGTTCAGCGAGCAAGAAGGATGGTCCGGCCGCTCTCTTCTGGTCTTCCCAGCCTCCCCATTCGCCTCTTCAGAGGGTGGCCTGCTTGGGCTCCCACTGCGCGCGTCCAACGAGGGCCTTCCGAGGCCGCGCGTTGCGCGAGCACAGGAGACCAACAGGCTACCCTCCCCCGTAGTTTTCTGCTCTGCCAGATGCTAAAACATTAATTACTCAGGTGTTCAGGCTGAAGGCGATAAATTATCTCGCATCAAAACTTTCAGGCTAAAAGCCTTCAGCCTATCTACCTGAGCAGGTACATGAAACATATCTCCATCTGATGCCTAGCCTAAGAGAAGGACCGTCCATGTCTTTGCCGATCGAAAAGTCGTCGTCCGATGAACTGGCGCGAGAAGTCTCCCGGCGACGCACCTTTGCCATCATTTCGCACCCGGACGCAGGAAAAACCACTCTGACTGAAAAGCTCCTCCTCTATGCTGGAGCCGTCCACCTCGCCGGGGCCGTCCATGCACGGTCCAATCAGCGAGCGTCGAAGTCGGACTGGATGGAGCTGGAACAGGCGCGCGGCATCTCTATCACCTCCACCGCGCTGCAGTTCGACTATCAGGGTGTGCGGGTCAACCTGCTCGACACGCCTGGCCACCAGGACTTCAGCGAAGACACCTACCGCACCCTCATGGCCGTGGACAGCGCCGTCATGGTGCTGGACTGTGCCAAGGGCATCGAGCCCCAGACCAAGAAACTCTTCGCCGTCTGCCGCAAACGCAATATCCCGATCATGACCTTCATCAATAAGATGGACCTGCCGGGGCGCCATCCCTTCGAACTACTCGAAGAGATCGAACAGACCCTGAACATGACGGCAGTGCCCTTCAATTGGCCCATCGGGGAAGGCTCCGGGTTTCTAGGGCTCTACGACCTTCAAGACCCCCAAGTGCTCTTCTTTCAACGGACGCTCCATAACCAGAAACGGGCGCCGATGCGAGTGGAGACCTTCCCCCACCCGAGCCTGGCCGAGACGCTTGGAGAAGCCTATGGCCCGCTCCAGGAAGAGATCGCCCTCCTGAGCGGCGCCGGCACGAAATTCGACCGCGACCGTTTTCTCGCAGGCCAGCTCACGCCGGTTTTCTTCGGAAGTGCCCTCACCAACTTCGGCGTCGAACCCTTTCTGAACGGCTTCCTTCAGCTTGCGCCTCCGCCAGGCCCTCGCATGAGTTCGGAGGGACTGGTGCAGCCGACGGACGAAAAGTTCTCCGGCTTCGTCTTCAAGATTCAGGCGAACATGGACCCGCAACATCGCGACAGAATGGCGTTTCTCCGTATCGTGTCTGGCCGATTTGAGAAGGATATGATGGTTCACCATGCGCGGTTGGACCGGAAGATCCGGATGACGCGACCGCACCGGCTCTTCGGGCGGGACCGGGAAACGATCGAGGAGGCTTACCCGGGCGATGTCGTAGGATTCGTGAACCCCGGCCTCTTTGCCATCGGCGACACCCTCTGTTCCGGCAATCCCCGCTCTTTCGATGCGATTCCGCTCTTTCCCCCGGAATGTTTCGGCGTGCTCCGCAGCCAGGACCTCACGAAGCAGAAGCAATTCCAGAAGGGACTCCAGCAGCTGGAAGAGGAAGGGGTCATGCAGGTGTTCTATTCCCCGGACCATGTGCGGCGCGAGCCGGTCCTGGCCGCAGTCGGAGAACTCCAGTTCGATGTGGTCGCCTCGCGCCTCGACAGCGAATATGGGGTCAAGACGACTGTCGAACGCATGCCCTTCGTCCTGGCCCGCTGGGTGACTGGCGATCCAGACGTGATTGCCCGCATCTACTGGCCGCAGGACACGAGACGGCTTGTGGACAAGGACGGGAGGATGGTGATGCTCTTCGGCTCAGAACGGTTGCTCGCCTACTGTATGAAAGAATATGCCTCCCTTAAGTTTCAACTGCGGGAAGAAGTTGGCAAGCCAGACGCCTAACAGGCCCATGGAGGATGCAGTGAGAAGATTTACGCTTTTCCTGTTGGGCGCACTTATACTTTTCGCCGGCTGCGCTGAAACCTCGACTGCTCCCCCATCCGGCCAAGCGATGACCGGCCATCCTGCATCAGCTCAGATGACCGCTCAACCAACCCGTCGCACTGTCTCGCTGGATGGCGTGACGTTGAGCATCCTCGAAGCAGGGACAGGAGACCCGGTAATCTACGTCCATGGCGTGGTCACCACCAGCAACATCTTCCCGAAATATCTGGCCGCCTATTCCCCTGCCTATCGCGGCATCGCAGTCGATCTCCGGGGCTATGGCGATTCGGAGAAGACCCCCACCGGCTCCAACATTTCGCAATTCGTGAAGGACCTGATCGCACTGGCGGATCGGTTGAAGATCGAGAAGCCCGTCTGGGTCGGTGTGTCGATGGGCGGCATGATCCTCCAGCAACTGGCCCTGGAACATCCCGATCGCGTGAAAGCCCTCGTGCTGGTCTCGACCACCGATGGCGCCATGATTCTCGATCAGAACCTGCCGTCGATCGGCAACCCACGCACGAACGCCGAGGTATCCAAGAAAATTTTACTGGAAAGTTTTCCCGCCGGGACAAATCCACAGCTTTATCAGCCACTGCTCGACCGCATTCCCACCTGGAATGCCTCAGTCCTTCGTGAAGCCCTGACCTCCATGTCCCTCTTCAACAAACACGGGCAGCTCTCTTCGATTACCGCGCCGACTCTCATCATGGTCGGCGCTAAAGACGGCGTGGCCACGCCGTCCATCGCAGCAGATATTCAGGCGCAGATTGCTGGATCGCGCCTGGCGATATTCGAAACGGGCCACTTCATGATGGCCGAAGACCCTGAGGGTTTCCGGAGAGTCCTGGGAGGATTCCTTCACGCTCTCAAGAAGTAAGGCATCGTGCCTATGACGCGATCTCTGCATTGGGAATGAGTCACTGACTGAGTCACCGCTCTCCGCCTCTTTCTTCACTGTTCTATCTGTAGGCAAACAACTTCAGCCTCTATCCTCCCAGAATCACTAGGATTGGCGCGGCAATCCTCTGCCACGCCCTACAGTCTATCGGCAGCGCATCGGCACACCCATTCTCGTATCCGATGATATTGCTGGTATTTTTCTTCCAACCATCCTCCTTCTCACAGCGGCACATACCTTGCGTAGTTACCACGGTGAAGAGGTGAACAGTCCCCTCAGCGATTTCTTCTCGGGTAGCCGAGTCCGTTGAGCAAACCGACATCGTCTGAAAACGAGAGAAGAAACCTTCTCCGGGAAAGATATGCCTGTTGCCGAGGAACACACAATAGGAGTGCCTGTATGAACTGGAGAAGAGCCATCACTGGCATACTACTACTGTGGTCGACTCCTGCGTGGAGTGCCACGTTGACGTGGAATGCCAATCACGAACCAGATTTGGCGGGATATCGTATTTATCAATGCAGTCAGCAGCCTTGCACGCGCACATCTAGCAACGCATCTCTTCTCGTCATCTTGGGAACGGCAACGAGTTTCAATATCGGAACTCCGGCGCTCACTCAGTACTACTTCATTACGGCCTATGACTTTTCCAATAATGAGTCGACCGAGAGTAGCCTCGCGATCTTCACACCAGCTGGAGCGCCGCCGCCGGTCACTCCGCCACCGGTCACCCCACCACCGGTCACCCCGCCGCCGGTCACCCCACCACCGGTCACGCCGCCACCGGTCACCCCACCACCGGTCACCCCACCTGCCATTGGGGCGAGTGCGACAAGCCTCTCCTTCACTGCAATAATTGGCTGGGCCAACCCCGTGCCCCAAACCTTGAGCATTAGCAATACTGGAAGTGGCACGCTCACGTGGACCGCCAGTGACAATGCCTCTTGGCTGACGCTGAGCCCGGCCTCGGGGACCGGAAACGGCGTTGTGACGCTGAGTGTAACCAACGGCACATTGAGCGCCGGCACCTACAGCACCACAGTCACCATTACTGCCCCCGGGGCTACTTCGCGCACCGTGCCGGTAACCTTCACTCTCGCAGCCGCCGGGGCACCGCCCGCGGCATCGGCCCTCGGAGCGAGTCCAGCGAGCCTCTCTTTCGCTGCAACAATTGGTTGGGCCAACCCCGTGCCCCAAACCTTGAGCATCAGCAATACAGGGAGCAACATGCTCACGTGGACCGCCAGTGACAATGCCCCCTGGTTGACGCTGAGCCCGGCCTCGGGGACCGGAAACGGCGTTGTGACGCTGAGTGTAACCAACGGCACACTCAGCGCCGGCACCTACAGCACCACAGTTACCGTCACTGCCCCTGGGGCTACCCCACGCACTGTACCGGTGACCTTCACCCTATACTATGCGGGCACTTCAACTCCGACACGCCCGGTGACTCCAGGCGACCTGGTTCTTAGGTAAGACTTGACTGACATTGAAGCCAAGAATGGCTTATTAGCGGGATAGCCGAGCGAGATTGGCGGGAGGGCGCGACGAGACAGAAGTCCAATCTGTCCACGTCGCGCCTGTCTCGTATCGCTTGTGCTTCACGCGGAAAGGCCTGCAGCCTGCGCATATCTATCGAGACAGGTTAGACTCGCGCTCGGCCTCCGTCAAAACCAGAATCCCGCCACTTTTCCAGCAGCGCAATACGGCGGGCCAGTTGCGCGACGGTCGCTTGTTCGACCCGCCCGCCTGTCCGCTTGATGAGTTCCGCATTCAGTTGTCGATGATCGACGCCGGTCTTTCGAGACACCGAGCCGACAAGGGAACGATGCTGGTCTCGCAGTTCGTTTTTTCTGTCATGCAGCGCCACCGGCGGCTCGACGAACCCTTTACCGTCAAGGGCCGGCTCTCCCTCATCCCCTCCGATCAACGTATCCATCCTGGCGATCCCATGGAGGGGGATGTATTCTTTCAGCGATGTGGCAGCTGTCCCGAAAAGTGTGCGCTGCACGGAGGGCATGATCTCTTCCAGGACATGGTCGCGTTCTGCCTTGATCCGTTTGGCATAGTGGACCAGCGTCGCATCCTTCGGCAGGTAGAGCCAGGCCCGCTGCGGCTTCGGTAACCCCTCCTGCATCCGGACGAAGCGTCCGACGACCTGACGGAAATACATTTCGGTCAGCACGTTCGTGGCGTAGACACCGACGCGGAGCCTCGGAATATCGACGCCTTCGCTCACCATATTCACCGCCACAAGCCATTGCTGGGTCTTATGCTGCGAGAAGGCCTCGATCGTCTTCGAGGCCGATGGGTCGTCCGATATCGCGACATGGGCGCGGCTGCCTGTAATTCGACCCACGAGTTCTGCGACCTGCCTGGCATGATCCTGATTCATCGTGACAATGAGGCCGCCGGCATCGGGCTGTTCTTGCTTGCGAAGGCGGCGTAACTCGGCATGGGCATCCGTAATCACCGGGCCCAGCCAACTGTCTTGCAACAGCGCAGTCTTAAGCCGTTCCCGCTGCAACTCGAACGTGAGTCCATCTTCAAAGGTCGCTCGATGTTCGCGCCCCTCGGAGAGCCACGTCAGTTCCCCCTCGTAACTCGGAAAAAGAATCGGACGGCAGACGCTTTCGCGAATTGCCTCGGCATATCCATAGGTGAAGTCGGCCTGACTCTCACCCTGCTCGTACCGTACATAGGGAATCGGATTGTTATCCGAACGAAACGGGGTGCCGGATAAGGCTAGACGAAAGACTGCGTCGTCGAACGATTCCCGCAGGGCGTTGCCCCAATCTTTGCCCTCGCCTGCATGGTGCAACTCGTCGAAGATGAGCAGCGTGGGCCGATTCCGGCAGGCACGCTGGAACACCCCGGGAGCCAGACAGACTTGCTGGTAGGTCACGACGGCGCCATGGTAATCGCGCGCTTCGATCCCTTGCTCGTTCGTCAACGCCGGATCCAGTTGAATCCCCACCAAGCCTGCGGCGGTCGCCCATTGCGTACGCAAGTGATTCGTCGGACAGATTACCAAGACACGGGTCGCCACCCGATCCGCCAGGTACTGATGGGCAATGCGCAGGGCGAATCTGGTTTTGCCCGCTGCGGGCGTGGCCGTCGCAAGAAAATCAGGGCGCGTATGGGTCAGGACGCTGGATACGGCGCGAGCTTGCCACTCGCGCAGTTTGGCCGTCCAAGGAGACAGGGTCACAACAGCCTCTTTCTACTGGTCATTGCGGTCCGGACAGGGGTACGACAACGTGGGAACTCGGGTTCAGCTGCACCTAACGACTCGTCATAGACTGATGTTGTCTCATAATTGGGAGGGCCTGGTCGACCCCTCCGAATGCTTCGCCAAACCGTTTCGTCTGCTTCATCACATCCTATTGTAATCAGTGACAATCTGTGCCTTCCGCTCTCATCAGAAAGTGACCGCTTTCTTGCCTTACGCCGCTCTTGCTTTAGGATGGAGCAGTGATAGGCAGCCACGCGTTCAGCATGATCGATACCAAATGGAGAACCAGCCCCACATCGCCGATAGCCGCGACTCTGGCTTGGTTTCAACTGCTCGCTTGAACACACAACGGCACTCACCATTTACGGCAGACCGCTTCCCCGACTGGATGGACCACCATCACTTTCGGCTCCTGTTCGTATTCGCTATCATGACGATGGTGACAGTCTTCTGTCTGGGTTGGGCCCTCTACACCATCCAGCAGCGGTTGATCCAATCCAGTGGCCATAGCCTGGTGCAGGCAGCCACAGATGCCGCCAGTAAATTAGACATGCTGATTCTGGAGCGATCAGGCGATATTCAGCTGTTCTCAGAAGCTCCGATCGCTCAAGATCAGAACCCGGAGACATTGACACAGTATCTCCGCCAACTGCGTCACACCTACCCGGCCTATCGATGGATCGGCGTTACGGATTCACAGGGGAGGATCGTCGCAACCACAACCCCGTCGAGTACGTCCCTTGACCAGAGCCAGCGTCCCTGGTTTCAGCTGGCGCGCAACCTCACTGGCGTCAGGATTCTGGATGCACGGATGAGTGAGGAATCAGACGTGACCTCGGCGATCACGGTGATCGCACCCCTGCACAGTCCCGACGGTCGTTTTCTCGGCGCCATCAAGGCCGTCGTAGGCATTCCCTCACTGATCACAATCCTTGACGACACGATGCAGGTGCTCAAGGATATCGAGTGGACTGAAGAGTCGCATCTTGAATATCAGCTCCTGAACGAAAACGGCGATCTGCTTGCGGATTCGGCGCTACCACAAGACGGCCACCTCAACCTCAAGCAACTCGGACTTTCTTCTGCCGCACTGGTTGGCATACATACACGTGGATTTGTCGAGGAAACACATCTCCGTCGAGGCGCCTCCGTCATTACCGCCTATGCGCAGCTCGCCATCCCCCATGCCGACCCCATCCTACGGTGGAGCATCTTAATTCGTGTAGACCGGGACAGCATTCTTGCCCCCATTCGGTCGTTTCTCTGGAAACTGTCGTGCCTATCACTGCTGCTCCTCCTTCCCTTAGTCGGTCTTGTGCTCTGGATGATCAAGGCCCGTCACGAAGAATGGAGCAGCGCGAAGCGGGAATCTCAGCGAGCGATCGACGCAGAATCAGACCTCACGAAACGGACGGAAGCCCTTCATGCCTTGGTTGTGGCCACTCAGACGTTGTCTGCACAGCAAGACCTCGACGGGCTGCTTCAGCAGCTCCTCAATATTGCCAGAGGGATCACCAGCGCGCACTACGCGGCGTTAGCAATCTCCAGCAACGACCAGCGAACACCAGGACAGTTCTTCAGCACCGGAGCAGATGAGGCTGCGGCCGACGCCATCCGGATACTTCCGCTCGAAACGGGAGCGCGAAAATCACTTGGACAGGAAAACGGGACTCTGTCCCTGAATCATCTTGCGAAATACTGGGCAGCACTAGGACTGCCAGCAGACCATCGGCCCATGACGTCATACCTCGGGGTATCGATTCGGTGCCATGAGCAATTCTTCGGCCGGCTCTCACTCGCCAACAAGCTGACGCCGAAGGGTCTCGCGGCCGACTTCAGCGAACTGGACGAACAGATTGTGCTGACCCTGGCCGCCCAAGCCGGCACCGCCATTCAAAATCTCCAGCTGCTCCACGATTCCAAGGAGCAGGCCAAGCACGATTCATTGACGGAGTTACTGAATCATTCGGCCATCCTCAACGCCTTGGCGCAAGAACTGTCACGGGCTGAACGAAGCCGCCAGCCTGTGGGGGTCTTGATC
Organism: Nitrospirota bacterium; assembly: GCA_030645475.1. Lineage (NCBI taxonomy): Bacteria > Pseudomonadati > Nitrospirota > Nitrospirota bacterium. The sequence goes on along the minus strand of JAUSMA010000060.1, from coordinate 150,989 downwards.
GCCGACCTCGACCATTTCAAGCGGGTCAATGATACCTATGGACACCAGGTTGGAGATACCGTCCTTCGAGAAGCCGCACAACGACTCCGCGAAACTGCGCGCAGCTACGATCACGTGGGTCGCGCCGGAGGTGAAGAGTTTTTGATTGTGGTGCCGAATTGCGATCTAGAGGCGTTGAGAGAATGTGCCGAACGTTTCAGGACCGCCATCAGCGATATGCCCTTTGACACGCCAAGTGGCCCGCTCACCATTACCGTGAGCATCGGAGCGACGGTCTGCTCCCCCGAATATCCATTGAGTTCTGAGCTCTTGAGAAAAATGGCCGACTACGCGCTCTATCGTGTCAAAAACCACGGCAGAAACGGGGTCGACATCGTGCCCCATCCCCACGCACTGGTAGTAGAGCAGATGAAAAAGACCGCATAACGGCTTCGCCGATGCGCAGCACATGTTGTGGATGAGGAAGACGGGACACAGAGAGCGTGGACACCGTCAAAACCGATAGCTGAATTCGATCATATGAAAATCGGCTCCATGGGCATCGCGCCCATAGGTGCCGGCATCGGATATATGGTGGAACCAATAGCCCACGCCTATCCCTCGATAAACCTTTGCTCTGACCGCCAAATCCGCCACAAACTGGAAGTGCCCCCCCATATCCTGGTTTGCAAAGCGGTGCTGGCTGAGGAAGGCACCTCCCCCTCCGACTTCTAGAGAGAGCCAGCCATCCTTCTTCCCGAGCACAAAGCCCGGCGTCAGCGTGGTCACAAATGCGGTATCCCCCGATGCCGTTATGGCGCCGACCGTGCCCATTAACCTTGTCCCAACACCCCATCCCGACTCGGAATACCATCCCCAGGGCATTGACCAGTTCGCCATCAAGTCATACGTCTTAAAATATTGCGTCTCAAGTTCCCCGATGGGAGAGCCTCCGGTCACTCCCCCCCTCACCCCGATGCTATTTAATCGAATCTCCTCCGCTTGACTTAACCAGGGAGCAAAGAGAACCAGCGCAAACCCGACCATCGCCAGCTGCCATTTCATCCGTAACATAGCTTCCCCTCTCTATCTCGCACTGGCGCAGATCTCATAGGCACATCCTCCTCACGCCCACTCAAGGAGGACGGCCTGGCTTGGTCCCCCACTGCGCACGTCGAACGACCACAGTTTCATCGTGGGCGTTCCGTGAGCACAGGGGACCGACCAGGCCGTTCCTCCGCTATCCCCACCGCATTTCCAACTCAGGGAATTTCGCCTTGTAATCGGCATGACTGGCGCGGATAACCTTCATGGCTTCCTCGCGGCCATAGATACTCGTAATTTCAACCTTATGCTGGGTGCTGCCTGGCGCACTCTTATAGGTCAAGAAATAATGCTGCAGACGATCGATCAGCGCCATGGGAACCTGGCTGATATCCGTATACCCGCCATAGGTTGCATCGTCCTTCATGACGGCGATGATCTTGTCGTCCGCTTCACCATCGTCAGCCATGCTGAGCCCACCGATGGGCAAGGCCGTAAGGAGAATGTCACTGTGTGGAATCGTCTTCTCTGTGAGGACGCAGATATCGAGGGGATCGCGGTCCCCCACCATACCTTGACGCTTGGCCCGTGCGGAAAACAACGCCGCAACGCCGTCTCCGCAATAGGTTTGCGGAACCAGTCCGTAATAGACCGGGCAATAGTTCGAGAATCGCTGCGGGCGATCGACCTTCAGGAACCCGCTAACCTTATCGACTTCGTACTTCACCGTGTCGGTCGGCACGATTTCAATATAGGCCGTCACCACTTCAGGGGCCTTCTCTCCGATGGAGACTCCATGCCAGGGATGGGCTCTGAACATCAGGCTCATTAGTCGCAGCACGGAATCGGCTTGGTTGCCGCTCATCACGTCTTCCTCCAATGAATGTTATGAAAATAAGAGCTGAATAAGTAGGACGTCTATCCTAACACCTGATACGAAGAGGATATCGGGGATCGCTCACCACTCCACGTAAAAACTGTTTTTCGTCCGAACTCAAAGCCTCAGACCTCTAACAATACTCTACATATTCCCTTCAGTCTTGCATGGATCTCTCAAATGAGGTGGCTGATGGTCCCCCACTGGTTGCTCCTTCTCACCCGCTCTCTCAAAGAGGGTGTAGGCAAGTTGCCCTTTACTGCGCGCATCGAATGAGCACCTTCCGAGCGGGCGCGTTCTGCGAGCAAGAAGGGCACTTGGCTATGCCCTTCCACCCCTTGGCTGCTCCAGAAACAGTCGCACGCCGACCTTCTGTCCCTTAATCCTGGTGCGGCTAAGGGTCTCGATGATCTCGCGAGCCATCACTTCCGGCACTTCCACCAGCGAGAATCGATCCATAATTTCGACGGCGCCGATCGAACTCGAATTGAGTCCGGCCTCGTTGGCAATCGCTCCGACGAGATCTCCCGCCCGGATACCTGCCTCCCGGCCTGCACCGATATAGACCTTCGCCATGCCAGGCGTTCGTCCGCCACGGCCTGGAGGGTTGAATGGTCTGCCCTGTCCCTCTCTCGGCATCATGGCACCGGCCCGCCCGCGAGGATCCGCTCGAGAATCTTCCATGGGGCGCCGCCCCATCGAAGGACGCTCCGGTGGTCTGTTCGACACGGCCGGAATATCGTATTCCTTCCGCTCCCCACCCTGCAGACGGAATACGAGCTTGAGGGCGGCCGCCGCCACTTCCGCTGGGTCTCCCTGTTCAGCCATCGAGGCCACCACGGCCCGAAACAAATCCAACTCACCAGCCGCCAGTACTTCTTCAAGTGCTGCCTTGGTTCGTGCAAGCCGTTTCGTGCGCAGGTCGGCAATGGTCGGCACTTGTGTCACGACAATCTTGGCCTTCGTGAGCTGCTCAATGTTCCACAGCAATCGCTGCTCACGCGGGTCGAGAACAGTAATCGCCGACCCTTCACGCCCAGCCCGTCCCGTCCGTCCAATCCGATGGACGTAGACCTCAGAAGACATAGGCAGATCGTAGTTCACCACATGCGACACAGATGGAATGTCCAATCCTCGGGCTGCCACATCGGTCGCCACGAGGAGTTCGGTTTGACCGGATCGGAACGACGCCATCACACGATCGCGCTGGGGCTGATTCATCCCGCCATGGATCGCTTCGGCCTTGTGTCCGCGGCTGGTCAACATCGCGGTGAGTTCATCGACTTCGATACGTGTGCGGCAGAACACGAGGGCAGATTTCGGTGCTTCCATATCCAAGATGCGCGCCAAAGCCGCCACCTTGTGCGGTCTGGTGACGATATAGGCCGTTTGATGCACGCGTGGAGCTGCGCCAGCCTTCAGCGGTTCTTTGGCAATCTTGATCTCGACCGGTTCCTTGAGATGGCGCTTGGCAATGGAGGCAATCCTGGGCGGCATAGTCGCGGAGAACAGAGCCGTCTGCCGCTCTTTCGGCACCTGTTCCAGAATGGCGTCCAGGTCGTCGGCAAAGCCCATGTCCAGCATTTCATCGGCTTCGTCCAACACGACCATCTGAATCGTTTTGAGCTGCAGCGTTTTCCGGCGAATATGGTCCAGCGCACGCCCAGGCGTCGCCACGATGACATCGACACCGCGCTTGAGTGCATGGAGCTGGGGACCGATCGCCTGTCCTCCGTAGACCGGGAGCACGGTGATCTTCAGTTCTTTGCCATAGCGTGTGACGGCTTCGCCGACCTGCATCGCCAACTCTCTCGTTGGGACCAGGATGAGCGCGGAGGGACAGCGCCTGGCTGAATGGGCGATGCGCTGGAGCATCGGCAACGTGAAGGCCGCCGTCTTACCGGTTCCGGTCGCTGCTTGGCCCAAGAGATCGCGGCCTGCCAAAAACGGAGGAATCGCTTCCCTCTGGATCGGCGTGGGCTCTTCATAGCCCAGCGTATCGAGTGTGGTGAGCAGCGCGGCTTCCAGGCCCAACGCGGCGAAACCAGGAGAAAACCCTTTCGCCGGCGTTTCCGCCGGTGGGTTGGTGCTATCGTGTTTCATAAAATGTATCGACTGCCTTTCTGGATAGGATCTCGAATGGTGTGTATGTGCTATCCCCCTCGCCCTCTCACAGCAAGGGGGATAGCCTCAATGAGACAATAGGCGCCGAGCCCTAAGGCCCTAGGCGCATACTGGTCTCTGCGTCAGATGGTAGCTCAACGCGCGATCACGATCACGTGTCACGAGCGAGAGAATGTCATTCAGAGACTCGGGGGAGAGAATCGTATCAGGCCCGTTCAGAGGGCTGCGGAAGACACTTGCAGATACCTTCTCACCGAACAACCATCAATCAAGTACGCATTATACACCTATTCGGTGTATCTCTCGCCACTTATTCCTTCGGCTCTTCGATGGGCCCCGCCCATTCCCCTTTGGCGAGTATCGCCTCTTGAAACCCGCCATCCGGCCATTGAAACTGGCCGACCTCGTCCACTTCTACAATAAAGGGATCTGCCTCATGTGCCAGGCCCCGGAACCAATACCAACCGGCTGTAATGGGTTTCGTTTTGCTCCATCGATACTCGACCATCTACCGCTTCCTTTTCGTTCTGACTTCGACTCTGCTACAGTCCTGGCAGGACACTGAAAAATGCCGCCAGCTTCATTCTCGCGTCGTTCAGACCCTCAACGTACCCAGCGGGTACGCCTCGGCCCTTCACTCGCTGCGGCCTCGCTGAACGGACTTTTTGAGTATCCTGCTCACTCTCGTGAAGATTGAACTTACCATGTCCAGACTCCCAATAGAAGATGTGTTGCCGGACCTTCGTCTTGCACTGACGAATGGGCGCAATGCCCTTTTGACTGCGGCGCCTGGTGCGGGCAAAACGACAAGGGTTCCGTTGGCCTTGCTCGATGCCCCCTGGCTCGACGGGAAAAAACTCCTCATGCTGGAACCGCGGCGGCTTGCCGCCCGTGCAGCAGCCCATCGCATGGCCACCACCCTGGGGGAGCCGGTCGGCGGGACGGTCGGTTATCGCATGCGACTCGATACGAAAGTGGGACCTACGACGAAGATCGAAGTCGTCACGGAAGGGATCCTCGCTCGGCTGCTGCAAGACGATCCTGCCCTCAGCTCCTATGCCATCGTCCTGTTCGATGAGTTCCATGAACGGAGCCTGCAAGCCGATACCGGCCTGGCCCTCTGTCTTGAATCGCAACGGCTCTTCCGCCCGGATCTCCGTCTGCTCGTCATGTCAGCCACCTTGGACTGTGGTCCGGTCTCGGAGCTCTTGGGGCAGGCGCCAGTCATTGCCTGTGAAGGCCGAATGTTTCCGGTCGAGACCCGCTATCTCGAACAGCCGCTCTCGGGCCATCTGGACGTGGCCGTCGTCCAATCCATCAAGCGTTCACTGGCGCAGGATCAAGGCAGTCTCTTGGTCTTTCTGCCTGGTATGGCGGAAATCCGCCGCGTCGAACGAAAACTGCTCGATCTGAACTTGGCGCCGAACATCATGATCGCCCCGCTCCATGGAGACCTGCCGCAAGAGGCGCAGGACCGAGCCATCACACCTACGCAACCGAGCATGAGAAAGATCGTGCTGGCCACCTCGATTGCCGAAACCAGTCTCACGATCGACGGGGTCCGGGTCGTGATCGATGCGGGACTGTTGCGCGTGCCTCGCTTCGATCCGCGATCGGGACTCACGAGGCTGGACACGATTCGCGTCACCCAGGACTCTGCCGAGCAACGGCGTGGCAGAGCCGGCCGTCTCGAACCAGGCGTCTGTGCTCGCCTCTGGACCGCTGGGGAGCATCAATCGTTGGCCCCTCGCCGCCCGCCGGAAATGCTCGATGCCGACTTGGCGCCGCTCCTCCTCGAATTGGCCCTCTGGGGCACTCCAAATCCAGCCGAGTTGTCCTGGCTCACTCCCCCACCACCCGGTGCCGTCGCCCAGGCGAGAGAGTTGCTCACAAGCCTTGGCGCACTCAATGGAGAGGGGCAGATCACGGCCCATGGCAAACAAATGGCTGAGTTGCCGCTCCATCCACGCCTCGCCCATATGCTACTCAAGTCTGTGCCCCTGCAGCTCGGCTATCTGGCCTGTGAACTGGCCGCCCTGCTCAGCGAACGCGATATTCTGCGGGGCCCCTCCGGCTGGCGCAACGCAGATCTGCGGCTCCGGCTGGATGTCTTGCATGGACAGCACGATCATGCGGCCGGTGCGACCGTCGACCGCGGGGCCTGTCAGCGAGTGGCCCGTACGGCCGACCTCTGGCAACGCCAACTTCCGCGAGCGGCTCGTTCAAATCGGCAGGACAGCCTCGATGAAGTCGGCCTCTTGCTCGCACTGGCCTATCCCGATCGCATCGCCCAACGTCAACAAGGAAACAACTCCCGCTATCTCATGGCCAATGGCCGTGGCGCCCTCTTCCAAAACCCCGACCCGCTCGGCTCAGAAGATTATCTCGTCATTGCCGACCTGGACGGCGGCCAGCAATGGGCCAGGATCGATCTGGCCGCACCGGTCAGCCTTCACGATCTTGAAACCCTCTATGCAGACCAGATTCGAGTGGTGGATGAAGTCTCGTGGGATGAGACAGCACAGGTGGTTCGTGCAACAAGACAGCGCCGATTGGGTTCACTCGTTCTGTCTGAGCAGGGGCTCTCGAAGCCGGATCCTTCGATGATATCGGCGGCATTGCTGCAGGGCATTCGTCGGGCGGGACTCGACCGGCTGGCCTGGACTTCAGAGCTTCGTCAGTGGCGGGCGCGAGTGGCATTTCTCCGCAAAATCGAGGGACAAGAATCACGATGGCCGGACCTGTCGGACGAGGCCTTAGCACAGACTGTCGACGACTGGCTCGGTCCCTACCTATCAGGGCTCACGACCCTCGACCGCGTCACGCGGCTCGATCTTACCCAACCATTGCATGCCTTCCTCTCCTGGGAACAGGCACGCCAACTCGACCAATGGGCTCCCACCCATCTGATAGTCCCCAGCGGATCGAACGTGCGAGTGGAATATGAGACGCTTGATCTGCCAATCCTGGCTGTGCGGTTACAAGAAATGTTCGGCTGCAAAGAGACACCGCGCCTCGTCGATGGAAAGATTCCGGTCATGCTGCACCTCCTCTCACCGGCCCGCAGACCCGTCCAAATCACGAAGGACCTCTCCAGCTTCTGGAAGTCTGCCTACGTCGAAGTCAAAAAAGAACTCCGTGGCCGATACCCCAAACATTCTTGGCCAGACGATCCACTTACAGCTCCGCCGACTGCTAAGGCTAAACGCCGCGTGCGGTGAACGGACGGGCAAGCAAGCTTTCTCCCTCCCTCACTCATCACCGATCACTCATCACTTCCCATACCCCCAGCCTTTCGTAGGATAGACCAGCATCCCTCTGTGCCTCTATCGTGACACCTATGCGTTATCTTTTCGCACTGATCCTTGGCATGACGTTGACCGGGCTCACTCCATCTGCCTGGGCCAATTCATGGGATGTCCTCCCGCCGCCGACGTTCACGATTCCATTCGACGAGATAGACGAAGCCACCTTACAAGCGGAAGTGACGAAGCAGGTGCTGACGTTCTTAGAAACGGTACAGGCCCATTGGGGGCAAGAGCCGGAGGCCCTTCGCCTATCGGTGGCAGGAGCAGTCGAGAAAGATGAGGAAGGCAAGCTGATCTATCTGCGCAATCTCTCCGATCATGGTGTGCTGGAAGGCTATGAGTTCCGTCACGAATCACTGGTCCGCGGCCAATACATCCTGTTGCAGCGGCCCCTCAACGGACTGAATGAATTTATCGGGTACTACCAGGTGCTGAAAGAACAGCTCACTACTGCCTACGGAAGCCCGACGAACGACCAGACTCTGTGGGACAACGACCTCTACCAACCGGTCCCCAGCTACTGGGGTGTCGCGGTCCTCATCGGCCATCTCCACTACCATGCGTCATGGGAAACCCAAGACGGCACGATCACGCTCGAACTCACCGGCAACCGACACAGCAAACTATTTCTTGAGTATAGAAGTCGCAGCGAAGGGGCCAGCACATAACCTCAGGATGCTGAAAAATCCCGCCAGCTTCGTTCTCGCATCGTTCAGACCCTCAACATACCCCAAGGGTACGCCTCGGCCCTTCACTCACTGTGGCCTTGCTGAACGAGCGTTTTGAGCATCCTGTTAGATTGGAATGTCTCTTGTCCCGTCGTACGACGTCCGCGATTGGTGGGAGAACTTTACGATATCGCCGTCCTTGACGATCGTATCCTCGCCGCTGACTTTCTTGTTCACCGCTATCATCATTTCCCGGTTCAACAAAAACTGCAGCAAGGGGCCTATCCGATCTAGGTTCGATTCAATAAACTTCCTCACCGTAGTCGGCTCAGAAATCTCCAGCTCGAACTCCGTGTCTCCAACTGCATCGCGAAGCGTCAATCCAAACACCAGCACTGTAACCATGGTTTCTTCATCCTTTACTATGCAGAGCAGATAGCAGATGGCTTATGGCCGATGGTACAAACAAGAGAAGATTCGCTCGCTTGTACCGAAAACAATTTTCCATAAGCTATCGATTCATATTTCCCGCCATCTGCCATACGCTATCAGCCATCAGCTCTTCGTCAGCGCGCATGGCAGCGGAAACAATCCTGTCGTCTGGGATGTCGTTCCGGTAGAGGCTTACTCCCAGTCGGAGCATGACAATAGATACAGGCCTGCTCGGCTCTGATCTCCAGATGTGTGGCATTCGTCGGAACCGGTGGGTTCCGGTCTTTCGGAGTCGGCAACAGCGATACACCGACGACGACGGCCACGGCAAATAGGATGAATAGCGCGTCGACTTTTCGAAATTTCATGCCGGGCCTCTGTCTTTCTGCTGGTCTGCGGCTTCGTAGGCCTCCTGAATAAGCTGAGCCATGTGTTTCACTTCCGCCGTTCCCTGTAATCCCGTGCGCAATTGAATCATACAGGCCGGGCAACTCGTCGCCACGACCTCGGCGCCGCTCTGTTCGACCGCCTTCCGCTTACGTTCGACAATGCGCTGGGACGTTTCAAAATCCTTCACGAGATAGGTTCCGGCTCCACCCGCGCAACGATCGGCGTCCGGCATCTCCACATAATCGACACCAGGCAAGCCCGCCAGAATCGCACGAGGCTCCTTGGTCACTCCCGCTGCTCGCAGATGACAGGAGGAATGGTAGGCCACCTTGCAGGTCTTGGGCTGCTGACTGGCCATGGCCGGTTTGACGGGCGATTGTGACACAAACTGCGAGATATGGGTGATCCGCTTGGCCAAGGCCTGGGCTGAGGCTTCTTCCGGCTCACCGGCGAACAGGGTTGGGTAGTCCTTCAACATGAGGGTACAGGACGCGCACCCGGTCACGACTGTCTCGTATCCTGCCATAGACGCAAGATTGACCCGCGCCCCTTCTTTGGCTAATGCGCGGTGCCCGTAGGTTTCGATCGGCGTCCCCGAACAGCGTTGCGGCGGCAGATCCGGTTCAACCCCATGCTTTCGTAACACCGCAATCACGGCATCTCCCACCCCATCGTCGAAATAGTTGGCCGCGCAGCCGTGGAAATAGGCCACCGGAGAACGGGCCGGTTGCCCGGCCCTGGGGATCAATTCCGGATAACGGTCACGAAGTTGCCGCTTGGCCAATCGAGGGATCACCAGCTTCGGAGAAAGTCGTGCGGTTTCGGCCAGAAAATGCATGAAGGGCTTCGTCACCAGATCGAGCAGCCACCGCATTAGAGGTCGATCCCAGATCGGCTGACAGACTGCGAGGAACTTCAAAAATCGTTCAAATATGGCTGTTCGTGCATGGAAACGAAAGATAAGACCCGCCATCTTGTTCGGGTTTTCGGCGCGACGGTCCAGGATGAGTTGGGAGACATCGACTCCAGCCGGACAGGCCGTCCGACAAGACTTGCAGTTGAGGCAGGCCTCCACGACTCGCTTCGAGTTGAGATAACTGTAGTTCTTGTCGGTGACGATCTCGAACCAGCCCCGCGAACTCATGTCTTCCGATTGAAAGACATCGTAGACCGGACAGACGGCATTACATTTGGCGCAGGTCGCACAGGATTTCGACAATCGCACATAGTCGATATGGTCCGTGAAGGGCCGATCGCTGATCTTAATCCCGGGATTGAGCATCCCGGCAGGATCGAAGCTCTGCTTCACCTTCACGAACAGGTCATACAACTCAGGACCGAACATGGTCTTCACATATTCGGCTCGCACACGGCCATCCCCATGCTCCCCACAGATCGACCCGCCGAAGCGGCTCAAGACAGTCTGGTGAATCTCGTGATAGCCCTGCACCATCTTGTCGAAATCGCCCTGATCGTTCACATCGAGTAACGGAATAATGTGGGCGTTCCCATTCCCGATATGGCCGAAAATCGCGACCGGCACATGCTGCCCGACGAAGAACTCCTCCAGATACCGGATGAGTTCGCTGATCCGTTCAGCAGGGACCACGACATCGTCGACAAAGTTGATGGGCTTCTTCTTGGGATCGAATCGATAGAGCGTCGGATAGAGGGCTTTCCGCGCCTTCCACAACTGATCCCGCTGCTCGGGATTGAACGCAATCACAGGGTCGGACGCGAGACGATAGCTGCGGCAGATTCCGGTCATGCGCTCGGCCTGTTCGCGAAGATCGATCCCCGCCTCGTCAGCATCCAACTCCACCAGGAGCGTGGCAGCCGCATCGGCCGGGATGCCATGCTTCGCCCGCCCAATCAGATTGAGCGTGTTGGCATCCATCACTTCCAACGCGCTCGGATGCAACTCCAGCAACTTCGGCACCGCATCACCCACATCTTCTAAACGGTGAAAGTGGATGAGCGCCGTCAGGGTGGATCGAGGCTTCTCCACCAGCTTAATGGTGGCTTCACTGAAGAGACCGAGCGTCCCCTCGCTGCCGACGAATAGCTTGGGAAGATCGAAGCGGCCTTGCGCTAGCCCATCGGCAAGCCCAAAGAGGTTATAGCCGCAACTGTTTTTGCTGACAGTCGGACGTTTTTGCGCGATCAGGGCAGCATTATCTTGAAGCAGCAGCTTTAAATCGTGCAGCGGCCTATGCGTCTCTAGTAGCTGGCTGCATCGTGGATCGTCGAGTCCATACGACTTCGCGTCCAACCACTCGCCTGATTGCAGGCAGACACGGAGCGCTTCGACATTATCTTTGACGGCACCGTAGCGCAGCGTGTGAGGACCGGATGAATTGTTCGCCAACATCCCGCCAAGCTTGCACATGTCGCCGCTGGAGGGATCGGGACCGAAGAGCAGACCGTCACGCGCCAGCTTCTTATTGAGTTCAGCCAGTACGATTCCCGGCTGGACCCGAGCCCAGCGCTCTTCCCGATTCAGCTCCAGCACCCGATTGAGGCGCGACACATCCAAAATGATCCCGGCCCCGATCGCCGAACCGGTCAAATTAGTTCCAGCCGCCCGGGGTGTCAATGGGATACCGCGCGACACAGCATAGGCGACCGTCGCCGCAATATCCTCCTCGGACTCAACAAGCACGACGGCCTTCGGCGTCATCCGATAGATGCTCGCATCCACAGCATAAGCCGTAAGCGTCGAATAGTCGTCTTTGACCTTATCGATGCCGATCGCAGCTCGGAGATCGGAAGCAATGGCGTGGGAACGTTCAGGCAGAATGAGAGTTGGTGCGCTCATAGTTAAATGGGTGGTCATTCTAGACGGACTGTTGAGACCGGCACAAGTCCGGTTGTCCCGCCATGCACGACCGGCTAATATAAGCGCCTCATTTAGGAGTACGCATTGTGGTCGATATACGTCCAACCCTTTACGTCTCTCGACTTCTTCCCGACCCTGTCATGGCCATCGTGCGGGAACGGTTCCATTTGCTGCAAGAACCGCTCGATGCGTTGCCCGCTCCATCGGCTCTCCGTGACGGCCTCTGTCAGGCCGACGCCGCGATTGTGACCCTGGGTGATCGCATCGACGCCGAGACCATTCAAGCTGCCACCAGGCTGAAAATTCTGGCGAACTATGCCGTCGGGTATAACAACATCGATCTGGCTGCTGCACAACAGCGCGGTCTGATCGTGACTAATACGCCGGACGTCTTGACGGACGCCACAGCAGATCTGACCTGGGCTCTGATTCTGGCGACGGCACGCCGCATCGTCGAAGGCGATGTCCTTGTGCGATCAGGCCAATGGACGGGATGGAGCCCCACGCAACTCTTGGGGGCGGAAGTGTCTGGAAAAACCCTGGGCATTATCGGTATGGGACGGATCGGCCAAGCGGTCGCCCAGCGTGCGGTTGGATTTCGTATGGCGGTGCGCTATCACGCACGCCAACCGATGACCGCCTCGTCTCTCTCTCATGAATGGGAGCACCGCTCGCTGAGAAATCTCCTTGAAGAAGCCGATATCGTGACCATCCATGTTCCGCTCACAACAGCCACCCGCCATCTGATCGGAGCCCGTGAGTTGGCCTGGATGAAACCCACCGCCTTCCTGCTTAATACTGCTCGTGGCCCGATCGTCGATGAGGGTGCATTGGTTGAAGCTCTCAAGAGAGGAACCATCGCCGGCGCGGGACTCGACGTGTATGAACAAGAACCGGCAATCCACCCGGCGCTGAGTCAGCTGAAGCAAGTGGTGCTCCTTCCACATCTGGGCTCTGCCACATTACATGCGAGGGTTCAGATGGGATTGGTCTGCTTGAAAAATATTGATGCTGTACTCAAAGGCCTTCCGGCCCCGAACCGTGTTCAGTCGTAGAATACACGCACGGGCTTGCAGGTTTTACGGGAAAGATGCGACGCGAATCGATAGAGGCTTGTTTCGACGAGCTGCTAGTTGGCGTAGCGTAACGCGGGAGCCGGTGCCTGAGCCGGTCCGAGGCGAGCACGAACCGAGTCGAGTCGTTGCGGCACATCATGGAAGGTCGGAATCGATTGATAAATTATGGCAGCGTGACTCCATCGCTCTTGGGCTTCGTAGAGTAATCCGAGTTCATAACTGATGGCTTGCGCCTTGGCGCCTTGACACTTCGGGTCCTGCAGCAACTGCTCAAGCTGTTGACTCGCCAACTGACCTTCTCCCTGCTCTTTCAAGCAGACCGCGATCATCAGACAGGAGTCCAGGAAAAAGTCAGAACCCTTCATCGAACAACCAAACTCCTCTTTCGCTTCCTCCCAAAGCCCCATATTCTTGTACGCGACGCCCAAGGTGTAATGGGTTTCGGGGTCAAGTGCATCAGGCGGCTCGGCGGAGACCTGAGCCTCAACGGCCGGTACTGTCACCTCCGGCTTCTTTGGCGAAAACGTCGCGGCCCATTTGGCGACTAACGGACTGGCAGGAGCGAGCTCTTTGACCTTGGCATAGAGAATCGCCGGCTGCGGCTCTTGCTTCTTCTCCGGATCTGCCAGGAGCAATTCGAGCGCTCGCGAATATTGTAAGGCGGCGCCGGCGGTATCGCCCTTGATTTCAAGCAAGTAACCGAAAAGTTCTCGGGCTTCAGAATGATGAGGCTCTGCCGTCACAAGTCGACTGAGCCATTCCTCCGCCTCAGCATGTTGACCGGCCGCCACATAGGCTTGGAACTGCTCGTTTGTGGAGAGGACAGGCTCGATGGACGCAACCTCTTTTGGCTCGTCCTGCAACAGCGAGAAGGCATTAACCTGTGTAACCGGTTCCGGCTCTACCGACTGAACCGGCTCCGGGTCTGACACTGGGTCCGGTTCAGACCCAGCGAGGGAGAAATGTCTATCCTGTAGCGGGGCGATCTTCGAGGTCATACTCCAGGCATCGTCCGGAGCGGCATCGGCAATCGAAAATGTGTTCGTTTCCTGAACTGGGATCGGTGGAACAGCCACTGCGGGAGAAACAACTGGCTCGGGTTGAACCGGAACAGGCGGTGCCTCCATTGGAGCGCCAGGCATCAGTGCCGCCAGTTTTTTCGCCGTGGGACTATCCGGCGCGAGTGCCGTGACTTTCTCGAAGAGTTCCTCATGCAGTGTCGGCATCCCTGGCTCGGGATGTTCCAACAACAGCTCAATCGCCTTCCCATACTGGACCACGGCGTTGGCGGCATCGCCTTTCTCTCCGTAGAGTTCTCCGTAGAGTTCAAGCATCGCCACAGACTGCGGTTCGACCGCCAGAAAATCGGTGATCAGGGTTTCAGCCTGTGCGTAGTCTTGCGCGCGTAAGGCTGCGCCAGCGAGGTACCGATATTCGCCGAGGGCCACCTGGAGATCTCCGCGTTGGAGATGCAACTTCGCGAACAACTGGCAGACATCCGGATTGCCCGGCTCCTTGGTCAGCAATTGATTGAGAATGGCCTCAGCGCCGGCAAACTGTTTCTCTTCGATCCGACGTGTAGCCTCCGACAGCAGATCGAGCGGCTCTGAACTCTTTGATTGGTCTCCTGCTTGAGCCGTACCCGCCTTCGCAGGTTGCCCAGAGGTGCCACCGGTCTTTTCGAAATGGTCGATGAATTGGGCGGCCTCGCTGTTGGCAGGATCGATGCGCAAGACAGCCTGATACGCGTCTTTGGCCTCCGCATACCGCTGCTGTGCCGACCGTTCGCGCCCCAGTTGCAAGTAGACTTTCGTGGCTTCGTCCTGCATATTTTCTTGCAGGCACAGTTCCGCCACCCGCTGCTGGGCATCCAGATTCGAGGGATCTTGCGTGACGATCCGCCGATAGATGTCCAGCGCGTCTTTGCCTTTTCCTTCTTTGAGGTAGTGCTTCCCGAGGGTGAGATAATCCTGTACGGCACTGCTCAGCAAACCTCGTTCTGCATTGAGATCTCCGAGATGCCGATAGACGTCGTACCGGGACGGGTCCACCTTCAAGATTTTCTTGAATGTGGCAATGGCCTTCAGCGTGGCGCCTTCTGCACGAAAGGCGTTGGCGGCCTGCAGAAACGCCGCGACGGCATCATGGGTCGCATTGCGCTTGAGATGCAATTCTCCGATTGAATTGAAGATGCTCCCGTCACCTGGGGATTCGGCGGAAAGCTTCTTCCATTCATTGATGGCGGCGTCGAATTGCCCTCGTGACGCAAAGAGCTGTGCGCTATGCAGAACCTTACTGCGGTCAATCGCCAAGACGAACCTCCACAACGATCAAACGCTAACAGTGTCACTGGTTATTGTCAACGAAATGGGGCTTTCCGATGCGTCGCGCTCTCAGCAAAAATACGAAGGCCTGCTCCTGATGAGGAGCAGGCCTTCCAGTTCGAATTTCCGTACGGGCACTTATGACAATTCGGCGCCGGCTGCCTTCAATACATTCGAAGCCTGAGGCCCCTTTGCGCCTTGCACCACTTCGAACTCAACATTTTCTCCCTCTTTCAACGTCTTGAATCCTTCTCCTTGCAGGGCGGAATAATGCACGAAGACATCATCTCCACTCTCCAAGCGAATGAACCCAAACCCTTTGCGATCGTTGAACCACTTCACCGTGCCTTTTGCCTTCACAGAAACCCTCCTTTCCTCAACGGACACGTGTAGTTACGTGACCGATCCCGGAGCCAACTGAGTGACACATGTGATGAAAAAAAGACAGAACAACGAGCGGGGTGACAATGACGGGCTCATGGGAGAGACAAAATCAGTCACAAAACCCATCTTGGTTATAAATCGCGCAGCATGTACCACGGCGTTTCCAATCTTGTCAAGCCATCCATTAGCAATCGGCGCGGTAGACCCGTCGCCTCTCCGCTAGACAAGCCTCGCCTGCTCGCCTATAGTGTCGCACCGTGCGAGGAGCATGATTTGTCGAATGTTTCTACGAACGCTGCTAGATCGTTACATCTTCACCGAACTCCTGTCCCCGTTTAGCTTAAGCCTCGGAGCCCTGTGCTTTGTAATGCTCACGCGGGAACTCCTGCGCCTCGTGGAACTGCTGGTCTCCAAAGGCGTTGGAATCGTGGCGGTGCTGCAAGTCTTCGCCCATCTGATGCCGTCGTTCCTCGTGTTGACCCTCCCGATCGCCGGGATTATCGCCTCGATCACCGCGTTCGGACGACTCTCCTTCGATAAGGAATTGGTAGCAATGCAGGCAGCAGGCCTGAGCCTCATGCGATTGGCTCGCCCCGTCATACTCTTTGCCCTGCTCGTGTTCGGATTGACCTTGTGGCTGGCGCAGTGGGGGCAACCCTGGAGTTCCACCAATCTCAAAAAGGTGGCGCTGAATCTCCTTCGAGATCAATTGGTGCTCGCGTTGGAGCGGGGAACCTTTAACGAGCCCATCCCCAACATGACGATCTATGTCCCGGATGGGGATCCCAAACAGACCACGACCGGCATCTTCGTCTCCGATGAGCGCAATCCAGACAATCCCCGCATTATCGTGGCGCAACAGTATGAGGTCTTGATCGACAGCGCCAGCAATCAGGTTGCCTTACGCCTGCAAGAGGGCGTAATTCACAGCAGACCGGATCAAGCCGATCAATACGAGCAGGTGGCCTTCACAAGTTATGACTTGAAGCTCTCATTGAATCAAAGCGGCTACTCCTCGACGGAGGAACGTCCGTCGTACGAGGCCATTGTCGCCCAACTCTCGCAATCTCAATGGCGCGACCCCACCGCGCTCCGACGATTGATGGAATATTATAAAGACCTGGCCTTTCCCACCGCCTCACTGGTGTTTTGCCTGCTGGGCGTTCCGGTCGGCATCGTCTCGAAACGATCAGGAAGCATGGGGGGCTTTGCGGTCGGCGTGGTCGTGGTCGTCGTCTACTACATGCTGAACGTCGCCTGCGAATTCCTGGTCACGACAGCAGTACTGCAACCCTTTGCCGGAGCCTGGCTCCCGAACGGCATCTTTGCGCTCACCACGGTCGTGTGGTTTTACATCATGAGTCGCCGGTAATCCTATGCCTATTCTCTTTCGTTATCTCCTTCGCGAATACGGCAAGATCTTCACAATGTGTTTCAGCGGGTTGATGACCATCTATCTCGTCATCGATTTCTTCGAGAAGGTGCGCCGATTTTTGCGTTACGATGCCAACTGGATCGACGTCCTGACCTATTTCCTGCTGAAGGCGCCCGCAATTTCCTTCCAAATTGCGCCGCTGGCGATTCTCATGGCCACCCTCCTCACATTTGGCCTGCTCTCCCGCGGCCACGAAATTACGGCGATGCGCAGTTGCGGTATCAGTTTGCCCTGGATCACCGCCCCCTTCATTATTTTTGCCGCAGGGATTTCTCTCGTGCTCTTACTCTTCAGCTCCACCGTCATCCCGTTAGCCGCGAGCAAGTCCGAAGAGATTCGAACCACGCGCATCGAGAAAAAGTCTCCTGCTGCGGCTGTCAAACTCCAGCAGCCCTGGACAAGAGTGGGAGCGGACAGCCTCATGCATGTGACGAGCGTCTCCGTCGACGGAGAGCGCTTGGGCGGCGTGCGCCTCTTTCAATTCGATCGTCACTTCCAACTGATCGGCATCACTGAAGCCGAGGAAGCCCGCTACAGTAACTCCAGTTGGGCCCTGTACCAGGGGCAACACCGACTCTTTCCCCCCGATGGAGCCGTGTCGGCGACCCCATTCGATCGGCAAGCCATCGCGTTGACCCTCATTCCAGACGACTTCACCACATGGCTCGCCGGCGATTCCGAAGCGATGACGTTCCATGACATTCGGGCCTATACCAGACGCCGGCATCAGCAGGACTCCCAGTCAGCACGGCTCAAGACCGACTATTACAGTCGAATCGCCTTCCCGTTCGTCACCGTGATCATGGTGCTGGTCGGCATTGCGCTGAGTCTGCGCCGAAGCGGGACGCGAGGGGGCAGCATGGCAATGGGAATTGGGCAGGCGCTTGCCGTCGGTTTTTGTTATTGGACGACACACTCGATCGCGATCGCACTCGGCCGCGGCGGGGTCTTGACGCCGCTGATCGCCGGATGGATGGCGAATATGCTCTTTTTGAGTTTTGGCCTCTACTTGATGCTCAAAGTCCGGTATTAAAGCCCGCGAGAGGCAGGCTGAAGGCTGAGGGGAAGCCTGGAGCCAGCCTATCCCGCCCCCGGTTGACTGCTCCATGCGCTTCCGGTAAGTAGAAGCAAAGCATTTGCAAAAGGATTTCAAGAAGATGCGCTCGCGAGTTGTCGTCACAGGGTTAGGTGTCGTTTCTCCGATCGGTATCGGGGTCGGTGAGTTTTGGAAGGCTGCCCTCGCCGGCCAATCCGGGATCTCAGCGATTACGTCGTTCGACCCCTTTCCCATGGATGGCTATCGCTCGAAGGTCGCAGGTCAGGTGCGCAACTTCGCCGTCGAACGATTTCTCGACAACGCCCATGGCGATCGGGTCGATCGGTACGCCCAGTTTGCCCTTGTGGCGGCAAAAGAAGCACTGGCCGACTCAGGTCTCCAGATGACCAAAGAAAATCCTCACCGCGTCGGCGTGATCGTGGGAGCCGGTATGGGTGGGATGGTAATGGGCGAACGTGAAATCACGCAACTCTACCAGCACCAGAAGCCCCATCGCGTCCATCCAAACTTCATTCCCACCATCACTCTCAACTCTGCCTCCGGCATTATCGCGATGGCCCATGGCGCCAAAGGCCCGAATCTGACGATTTCCACGGCCTGCTCTTCCAGCGCCCATGCCCTGGGACAAGCACTTCACTGTATCCGCGAGGGCCGGGCCGATGTCGTGATTGTCGTCGGGGCCGATGCCAGCATCACCCCGCTTGTCTTCGCAGGTTTCTGCTCCCTGCGTGCCCTCTCGTCTAAGTTCAACGATCAACCGGACAAGGCCTCTCGGCCGTTCGATCGGTTGCGCGACGGCTTCGTCATGGGTGAAGGCGCCGGCTCGCTGATCTTGGAATCGGCCGCACATGCCAAGAAGCGCAAAGCGAGAGTCTATGCTGAAATTGCGGGCTATGCCGCTACCAGCGAGGCCTATCACATGGTCATCCCTCGTGAAGACGGCCTGGAAGTGGCCAATACGATGAAACTGGCTCTCGCGGATGCCGGCATCACCCCTGGGCAGGTGGATTACATCAATGCGCATGCCACGTCGACGTCAATCGGCGACGCCGTCGAAGCCAAGGCGATCAGGCAACTGTTTAAATCGCGCGCGGATAAAATCGCGATCAGCGCCACCAAGTCCCTGATCGGCCATACCCTCGGCGCCGCCGGTGCCATCGGAGGCATCGCCTCGGTATTGGCCCTCCACACAGGCCAGATTCATCCAACCGCCAACTATGACGACCCGGATCCAGCCTGTGCCCTAGCAGGGCTGTCCCGCTCGGCACAAGAACGTCGTGTGAAAGTCGCCATGCTGAACGCTTTTGGATTTGGCAGCAACAATGCCGCTGTGGTATTGAAGCAGGCAACCACCTAAGCACGCCACTGAGAGAATCGACCTATGGCAACCGACCCCACTGTATCGCTGAAGATCCGCACCTCCTTGGGTGAATACCTGAAACGCGATCCAGCCACGATCCTCATCACCCAACATCTGCGTGACGATTTAGGTCTCGACTCGATGGCCGTGATCGAACTGCTCTACCGTATCGAGGAGGCCTTCGATCTCCAGATTCCTGACCAAGATCTGGTGGGACTGACGACCGTGGGCCATGTCGTCACCTACGTTGAACAGCGGTTAGGAAAATCGGCCTCGCCCACCGCGGCCAAGAAGCCGGCAAAACCAGCGAAGATCCCTAAGCCGAAGAGCAAAAAGAAATCGTAATACTATGGCCACGCGCCCACGTCCCCCCATCACCTTGACACAGATCCACCACGTCGTCGGCGGAGAACTTGTGGGGTCGCCACAAGCCAGCATCACAAGCCTGGCCAGTTTTGAAGAGGCAGGCCCGAACGATCTGACTTTCGTTACAGGGGACCGGATGCTCAAGACTGGCGGGCCCACCGCTGCCGGAATGCTCCTCTCCCATCGGCGTCTGGCTGAGATCTCCAACCCTCATATCGTCGTCGCCAATCCGACATTGGCGTTTGCGCAGGTCGCCCACGCGTTCTTTTGCCCGGTCGCCCCTCCTCGCGGCATCGACCCTGCCGTGGTCCGGGGTATCGATACGCAGGTCGGTCCCGATGTCTCAATCTGGCCGGGTGTCACCCTCGGAGACCGTGTACAGATCGGGGCGCGAGTGAGGCTCTACCCAGGCGTCTTTGTCGGAGACGACACCACCATCGGGGACGATACGCTGCTCTATCCCAACGTCGTCGTCAGGGAAGGCTGCACCATCGGCGCGAGGGTCATCGTTCACAGCGGCACGGTCATCGGAAGCGACGGATTCGGCTATGTGCAGGATCAAGGACGGCACTATAAAATTCCTCAGCTCGGCGGGGTCATGATCGAGGATGACGTCGAACTCGGAGCCAATGTTGCGGTTGATCGAGCCACACTTGGCCAAACGGTGATCAAGCAAGGCACGAAGGTCGATAACCTGGTCCAGATCGCCCATAACGTGACGATCGGCGCCCATTCAATCCTCGTCTCACAGGTCGGGATTGCCGGCAGTACTCGTGTGGGACATCATGTCATGATCGGCGGACAGGCAGGAGTGGCTGATCACATCGTCATCGGTGATCAAGTCATGGTCGCCGCTCGTGCAGGCGTGAACCGCAACCTCGAACCGAATCAAATCGTCTCCGGGGCTCCCGTCATGCCGCATGAAGTGTGGGTCAAAGCCCAAGCCGTGATTCCACGGCTTCCTGAACTCCGACAGGCGGTTCGCACATTGGAAGAAAAGATGAAGCAGATAGAGGCCCGAGGCAAGGCGCCTCGAACCTCGAAGCCGAAACCCAAGAAGCGAACCAGATAACGGATCGGTCGTCTACCCCTACCCGATAATTCCACGCCAACCAAACAGCTTGGCCCAGTAGAATCCCGCCCAGGGAATCAGCACAGCCGGGAAGGGGTCAAGGTCCCCCTGCAGCATAGCTGCAGCCGATGCGCTGAAGATCAGTGCCACCCCGGCGACGGTGAGTATCGGAACGAAGCCTCGTCCGGCATGGGTGATTTCCGGCATCTCCGGCGCGGCCTTGGCCTTCTTGCTGCCTTGCACCACCGCCGTTCGCATCCGCGCCGCATACACCTCCGGAAAGGCGGCCAATAGATAACGGTGATACCGGGTCTGCCCCCACCCAAACAATGCGCCGATCACAAGGAGACCCGAGCTGGCGAGAAACGTCAACGAGGTATAGGTATGGTTTGCCAGAAGTTGATAGCCGAGCAATCCCAGCCCTCCAATCATACAGACCAGTCCGACCACCCCGGACGGCATGAGGATATACGACCGCACATAGATACGAGCTTGCTCCTGAATTTTCTCGGGCCGCAAGACTGTCACAAGTTTTGGCATCAGCCGTTCCCCCACCTCATTACGCTGACAGGCTTCTCGTCCTCGACGAAGAAAGACCGTAAATCGGCGGCATCATACCATCCTTCTGTTGTTTGTCGCATGCGAGGAAAGAGGAGAACGATCTTTTCTGCAGAGCTAATTAGCTGGCCGTCCAATCCCCGCGACTTGATGAGGGATTGTGGATGGCACCTGAGCAACTGCAAACGGGCTAGCTGATTGTGAGAAGCTGGATACCCTTCGACTGAGTCCACGGGATGAAGGCAGATGTCGACAGCAAAACGGCCTTCTCCCAGCGGTCTTTCACTGTCGACCCCATGAAGTTCCGCGCTGGAAAAGGCCGGAAAGCATGAGTCCGTTGCTACGGACAGCTTCGGTGTCCACAAAACATGTGCACGGCTTGTGGATAACCATGTGGATGAGCGGCCAATACCATGTCGAAACAGCACACCACACTGATTGCCCAATCGGTAGGCAATACAATCCGTGCAATTCCATAGAGATGCGATGATACCGCAGAAATGTACAGAGGAGACAGGCACCGTTTCCATACGATCAGGAAGATTCTCTCGTAACAATCGTACAGAACTGTGCGAATCGGCAGGACAGAACTAGACTGGCAAAATATTACCGATGGCCAATCGCTCGACACGCCCGATATTGACCCATTGCTCCGCCATGGGAATCAACGCTTGAATCCGGCCCTGGACGGTTTCCAGTCGTTGCGGCAACGTCGAGGTCTTCCGATAGGCTGCCACCATGAGAAAGGAGCGGAGGCCTTGCAAAAACATCGTGATCATCGTCGCTTGCACATGGCTGGCCATGTCGTAGAGAATCTCGACCTGCTGGACAATCGGATCGAGTTGAGACGCCGTCACAAAATCCGTCGGCCCATGCGCGCGTAACTCTTCAATCGTCCGACTCATGATCGGGACCTGGCGACGGACTTCGTGAAGGAACTCATCGTCGAGGCGATCGAGCTCGGTCAATATCTGTCCAACGGCGGCCACATCAAGATCATTGGCTTCCCGCTCGGCTCGGTTGATAACGGCCTCCAGCACATCGCGCGCCGGTTGCATTGAGCGGGCACGCGCCTGCTGCAGATCCCGTAGCGCATGAAGAAGGGGTGGGCTGGAAGTCCCGGTAGCGACAGGGGACTGTCGCGGAAGAGTCGCAGAATCATCCATGGCCATAGCAGGAGATATCTCCTGCGTATCTTCCACCGGTGCAACAGAAACGCCATCCTGTTCAGCACGATCGTCCTCTTGAGTTCCTGCTAATCGACGCACAGCCACATTGATCCGATCCAACCCCTCCTGAAGCGACTGAAGCGCTGCCGTCATCGCACGCGGTTCCTGACGCCCCACATCGTGGAGAATGGGAAGCAGATTCGAGGCCATCTGCTCAATCGCATGGAATTGTACCGTTGCCGCAGACTTGGCAAGATTGGTAATACCGTGCAAGAGAATCCCGTAAAGCTTCGGACGCACCGTTTCGTGCGTCCCTTCACCCAGTTGTCTCAACGCCGCCTGAATTTGAGCCAGCCATTCATGCGCTTCGAGGGCAAAAAGCCCGATCACTTCTTTCTCAAAGCTTGGATCCGTCAGATTCTGCGCAGAAGAACGCACAGGCCATCTCCGCTCACCCGACAACGCCGTCGACTCCTGTTCTCGTACAGGAGTCTTGGACTCGACAGCGCCTTGAATCGCGCTGGCCAGCGCATCCAACCCTTCCAATAACGATGTGAACTGATCGGATGCCGCGGGAACGACCGCAGATGGCATTGGACTCTTCTCAATTGTCGGAAAGGACAAACGCGCGACGTCAGGCGGTTCAAGCGTTTGAACGATGGACACGAGCGGGGTCAAGCTCAAATCAAGTTGCCGTGGTTCCTGGCCGCGGACTGGATCACCCTCGATCCATACGATAGGACGAAGCGGGTAGTTCGTATTGACGCGCTTCACGGTCCCCACCTCTCCGGTGGTCAACCGCACCGAGGTGCCGAGCGGATAGGCCGACAGTTGTTCGACCAAGGCTTTCACCACCTCGCGCGGGAATGCCGTTCGTTCCGCCACCATCAATTCTCGGACCGCTTCGTGCGGAAAATATCGACGGCGATAGCCCCGCGGGCTCACCAGGGCATCGAAAACATCCACGACCCCGATGATTTGGGCAAACTCGCTGATCTGCCGTCCCTTCAGTTTGTTAGGGTATCCCTGCCCGTTCCACCGCTCATGGGCTTGACGCACCACTTGCGCCAGCCACTCGTATTGTGGACCAGCCTTTCGAATCGCCTCATAGCCGAGATCCGGATGCTGCTCAATCAGCATCCGTTCATCGTGGGTCAACCGGCTGGATTTACTGATGACCGACTGCGGTACGGCAAACAGACCGACGTCATGCAGGAGCCCGGCGAACGTCAATCGTTCCAACTCTTTCCCGTGGTATCCCAGCCCGGCGCCAACCTTTGTTGCGACAATCCCGACATTCACAAGATTGGTAATCAGCGGGGGGCCAGCTGGCCCGCTCATCGCCTGCACGAGTAATTGGTCACTTCTCTTGAGTGCCTCCCCAATACCCGTCGACAAGGTGGCGATGGACTCCAAGTCGAGTGCATCCTGCCGCTGGACGGCCAGAGCCACGCCCGTCAGTTGTTCCTGCGCAATCCGATACCAATCAGGCACGTTGTATTCGTTCATGGCCTTCGGCCGTTCTTTTTGAGCATTCGCCGATACATCATCGGCATTGCCCGACCCGCTGAACAAGTCGGTCATCGATCTCTACCATGTTTTCGAGGGATCCGGCAAAGAGGCATTGATCACAGAGCGCATTGATCAGCCGCCCAATCCCCTGAGTCTGTTCGTAAATGGCTGCCACTGCTTTCTTGGTAAATACATCTGTCCGATGAGTGGCGATGCCCATGCGAGCCTTCATATATGGCGCCGTCTCCTCGGCCGTGAAAGGGCCCAGGTGGGCACGGACCGCAATTCGCTGGTTCAGTTGTGGAATGTTGGCGACACGATGTCGCAATTCAGGCTGGCCGATCAACACCACGGTTAACAAGAATCGGTCATTGAGTTGGAAGTTCGTTAGTAATCGCAACTCCTCGAATCCTTTGACACGTTCAATCGCTTGCGCCTCATCCACGATCAAGACCGAACTGATCCCGTGCTGTGCATTCAGCTGCAGTCGCTCATTGAGCTGCTGCAATCGTCCCGCTTTTGATCTCACTGGGTTGAGTCCGAACTGAGACAATACCTCATCCAACAGTTCTGAGGGGGACAATGCGGGATTGGCAACAAGCGCAATATCATACTGTGCAGGCGATAGCCCGCCGATCAATCTGCGGCTGAGCAACGTTTTTCCGCACCCGATGTCGCCGGTGAGCAGGAGCATGCCCTTGCGTGTCTGAATTCCGTAACTCAACCACTGATAGGCCGTGTCATGCTGGGTGCAGGGCACATAGAATCGCGGGTCCGGCACATTGTCGAACGGGAGGGTTTGGAGTCCCCAATACTTCGTATAATCCACGTCTGTCGTCATTGAGCCATCATCTTCGCTCGTCGATAGCGATTCCCGCAGGCATCTCGACGAACCTCTGTGCGGGGTTCCGGCACATCCATCACGACTGGCTGGAGGGAAGCAACTGATTGATCGCGGCCCGCTGAGCACGCCCATGGTCCGCCCACTCCCGGATCGCGGTGCCCATGACGTGAAGCCGTGCCTTCACTGTTTCCACCCGTGCGGCAGCCAGACGCACTCGACGCTGCGCCACCACAGTCATTAAACTATGCAGCCCTGCAAAAAATATCATGGCCGCCCCCGCGTTCACCTGTTGCGCTTCGCTGCGAAGCCGAGCCACATCCTGAAGTGAGGCGTCGAGGACTGCCATGCGTGAGGCGGGTTCGTCCCCGTCCTGTCCGAGAATACTCAGCTTCTCAGAAATCGCAGGCATCTGCTTGCCAATTGCTTCCAGAAACAACTCTTCCGCTTCGGACACGCGAGTCAAATAGCCCTGGATCACCGTGGCATCCACTTGCCCAACGCCGGCCTGAACCTGCCCTTCTATCTGCTCGATCATGACCCGGATGACGTTGCGTCCGGACATGACCGCTTGTGGCTGTCTCTCCTCCAACGCCTGTAAGGCCTGCAAAAACTCAGCAGATGAGAGACTCGAGTAGGCTGCCTCAGCCGCGGCCCCACTCCCGTCATCTTCAAAGGAGATCCCCGTGGCCTGGGTCAAGGCCGTATGAATCTGTCCTAACTGCTTACAGAGGGACAGAAAGTCCTGAACGGAAAGCGATTTGGTCGGATCCTGGAGGGCTTCGATGAAGGGAATCGCCTTGAAGCTGGCCTGTTCGACATCCGGGAGATTGATTGTGGCCGCAGATCCGCCGAGATTTGTTACTCCTGCCGAAATGATCCCGATGAGTTTGGCATGCCGTTCCGGCGCTGGGCCCTGTTGCAGCTCATCAAGGGCGACATGGATGTTCTGAAGCCATTCTTGTGCTTCCTGAACAAAGAGATCGATCAGCTCTTTCTGGAAATCATCTGTCGTCTCAGCAGCCATAACCTCAGTCCTTTACGACTGTGACAGTTCTTACGGGAGGGAGGCGTATCAGTTCAGGATCGCCGTTTTCCACTCCCCAGCTGAGAGGCCAACCCTGCGATCTCACCAAGCTTCGTCGCCATCTCTTCAAACCGTTTGGTCGCCTGCTCGGCTGCCTGTTCTGTATCAGATGCACGCTTGGCCAGAAGGCTATTCCGTTCTCGCTCGGTCTGAAGCAACGATTCAAACTCCAGGACTCGTTCCGATGCACGTTGGGACTCGGAAAGGCGCGCAGCGAGGTCGTGATTCGTGTCCTGTTCGGCAGCCAATGTTTGTTCCAATATACTCATCCGTGCGACAATCTGTTCTTGCTCAGCCACACGCCGAGAAAGTTCCTGCACATGCTTTTGCTCCTGCGCTAGTTGCGCGGCTGCCTGGCGTTCAGCCTCAGCCGCCCGGCGCGTTGCATCGCTCGTACGTTCCTGTTCTTGCGCTAATTGCTGCGCCAGCTCTTGAGATCGGGCCACGGTCTTTTCCATCGCCGTCATCTGCTGGACCAGTTGCGTGGCAGCCTGGCGCTCGGCATGCAACGTCGCCTCCATTTCCTGGACTCGACTCGCACTCCTCTGCATCTCGGCGAGACGCGAGGCCTCTTGCGCCCTGCCCTCACGTTCCTGCTGAAGAGCCTCTTCCAGTTCCCGAACACGGGCCGTCAGACTCTCAACCACGACTCCCTGCTTTTTGGCGTCGGCCGCCTGCTCGCGTTCATCTTTCAATACCGATTCGAGCTCCTGCACCCGGGCAGTCGCCTCCTCGGCTTCTGCAAGCTTTATCTTCAGTTGAGCCGTCTGCTCTCGCTCTCGGGCCAGCATCGACTCGAGTTCCTTCATATTGCCCGACTGCCCCTCAAGCTGCGCCACTCGTTGAGTGAGTTGTGCCGATCGGTCTCGTTCAACCTGAAGTTCTTCCTCAAGCGGTTTCAATCGCGCAGCCGTCTGCCGATACGTTTCCAATTGTTCGTCGCTGACACGTGCTGTATGAATCGGTTCAACCGTCTCTGGCACCGGCTCAACATGCTTCGGAGCAGGAGCAACCGGCGCTTGTCTCTTGGACAATAACTCAAGCACCCGATCCTTGAGAGAAGTACCCTGGAACGGCTTTTTCAACACTCCGTCGGCATGACAAGATTCAGCTTGCCTGGTCACCTCCTCGTTGACAATACCGGAGATCAAGAGCACCGGGGTGTTCGCCAACCCGCTCTGCGCGCGCACAAAGGCGCAGACTTCGTACCCACTCTTATCCGGCATGATCACGTCTGAGACGACTAAGTCAGGCTTCTCTTTGGCCAAGTAGGCCAACGCCTCTTCACCGTTTGCAGCAAGAGTGACTCCAAATCCAGCCTCCGTCAGCAACCGCTCCGCGACTTTCCGAACGGCAATACTGTCATCGGCAACCAGCACGTTTGGCATCTCAGTTTCCTTTCCCCATTACCTTGAACCTCGAACGAGGTCCTATCCTAACCGTCCCAGTCGTTGCAAGGCCACGATCGTCACGTCGTCTCCACCAATCGTGACTGACCCAAGCGTTTCAAGATCACCGCCGATAGTGGGTCGAATCGCTGCGGCATCTACGGTTTCGAGAGACGGTACCGCCGCATCAATACAGATCGCCATCGGTCCATCGACATGACGCGCGACCAGGCACAGCAATGGATCTCCCTGCAAGGTGCGACTCAACCTGTTCGCCAATTCATACACCGGCATGACCTCATGATCCCGTTTCTGCATCGCCTGCACGAACGGTGTCCGACTCGGCACAGGAATACTATCAGTCCAGGGTGACACGCCCCCCACATCTTCCGTCCGTGCGGCCAACTTCATCCCACCAATGGAGAAGATCACCACATTCCACGACCGTTTCGTCGTCTGAGTCTGCTGCTGCCCTCGAGCCGCCCTCAGCACGATCCACCAACCGTGAGCGAACCAACGGTGACCAGCTGCGAGGTCTCCCTCGCGCCCACAGAGACCACCTCAGCCAACTCTCCCAGCATCCAGGCAGGATTCACGATCAACACCAGAAGTTCCTCATACAGCATCATCCCCCCGAACCACCGTCGTTCATCGCATCGAAACTGCGGCGGCAACGGAAGACAATTCTTTCGTTCGACGTCCGTCAAGCCGACCACCTGCTCGACACGAATCGCGCCATGTGAATGCCCATTCGAATACAACACCGTCCGTACTTCGAGGCCGGACAGATCGGCCACCACCGAGAGCAAGTGAGCAAGATCAACCGGCTGGTAGAGCGTCCCTGTCGCCGTCACAGCCTGCTCCAGGCCAGCCTCTTCGGGCGTGAGCACACCATGAACGCCATCTGCTGGCAATGCCAGATAACTCCCCCCCAGACGAACGACCAAGAAGCTAGCCGTCTCTACGAGCACATTCGTCGATTTAAGATGACCTCGTAAACTCATGATCGTTCCAGTTCTGACAACAACTCAGCTACAACAACCATTCGAAAATCAGGCGGCAGAGAGCCTATTGACGCACGGTGGCCTCTTTACCGATCCATCGCTCAATTTCCTGAATCAACGCCCGCTCTTCAACCGGCTTGGGAATATACGAGCTCGCGCCGATATTCAGAGCCATTTGCCGGTGTTTATCTCCGGCTCTGGTCGTCATCACGATAATCGGCGTCTGCTGCGTCTGCGCCCGGCTGCGTAATCCCTGGATCACTTCATAGCCATTGAGCTTCGGCATCTCAAGATCGGTAAGGATTAATCGGTAGTTTTGTGCCGATGCTTTACGGAGACCTTCTTCTCCATCCACCGCAGTATCGACTTTATACCCGGCAGACTCCAACATCCGGCCCACGAACTTCCGGATGCTCAAGGAGTCGTCGATTAAGAGAATCGACGGTTCCGACGCCTTCGGCTCTGGCGCCTCCACGTATGGAATCAGGGCCTCCACGGAGGCTGACGCGTCTAACGACAACTCCGGTCCCGCCGCGACTGGCGCCTCTCGGGCCAGCAGTCGAGCCGGGTCCAATACGAGGACTACGCGACCTTCCGGATCGATGGTCGCTCCGCCAAAGCTGGAACGATCCAACGACTTGAACGACCCCAAGGGCTTAATAACGATTTCCTGACGGCCGAGCAATTCATCAACCAGCAAACCGATCATGCCAGCGGCCGTTCTCACGATGACCACCGGTCTCCCGACTTCCACAGGCACGCGATTCCGAGTGAGCAATTGCTGAAGCGGCTGCACCTCGATCGCCTCATCGCCGATATGCAAGATCGACCGTTCGCCCATGCGTTGATGTGAACTGGCTGTCAACATCGTGACTTCGCGTACCGATGGCAATGGAATCGCATAACGCTCACTCCCGGCCTTCACCATGAGCGCCGTGGCAATCAGCAAGGTCAGCGGGAGATTCAAGGTGAACTTCGTCCCCACACCTCGAATGGATTCGACATCGATGTGGCCGTTCATACTTTCAATGACACGTTTCACCACATCCATGCCGACCCCTCGCCCGGCCTGATCACCGATCTGGTCAGCCGTCGAGAATCCCGGCATAAAAATAAACTTGATCACTTCTGACTCCGGTAACACGCGGGCCACCTCTGCGCGAATCAACCCTCGTTCCACCGCCTTGGCCCGGATCTTTTCAACATCGAGCCCCGCTCCATCGTCTTCCACTTCAATCAATACGGCATTCCCGCGATGGGACGCATGGAGATAGATCGTCCCTGCTCCCGGCTTCCCCTTCGACACGCGAACCGCAGCAGGCTCGATCCCGTGATAGACCGCATTACGCACAAGGTGCACCAACGGATCGACCAGCCGCTCCACGACGCCCGTGTCCACTTCGGTATGTTCACCGGAGGTGACCAATGCCACCTCTTTCCCTGTTGCGCGAGCCATCTCGCGTGTGGCGCGGCGGAATCGCGTGAATGGCGTGCCGACCGGCACCATACGTGCCCTGGCAATTTCATCCCGCATACCCAGCGTCAATTGTGCCAAGTGGCTCATGTCTTCATGCGAACGGCGAATCGATCCGCTCAATTGCGTCATCGACTCAGTAATATCCGCCGTGACCTCGCTGATGCGGCGGGCCAAAATATTGAAATCGTCGTACTTGTCGAACTCAAGACTGCCGAAATCGCTGAGACCGGCCACTCCCTGGAACGGAACGGCCGCCGGGCTCGAGGAGGCGACCGGAAGCGTGAAGGTATGTTTTTCCTCAAACGAACGAACCGATTCGACTAATCGCCCCTTACAGGCTAAGACTTGCTGCGAAAGATTCTCGAGCATATGCAACCGCTGCTCGAGCCGACCCCGGCCGATGACCAGCTCGCCGACCAAATTCAATAGTCGCTCCAACCGATCGCGGCTTACACGGATGACTTCACGATCCTCCGCCGCTTTGCCGTCCACCGTCTTGGCAGGCTCAGCGTCTTGCTGATCCTGTGCCTCTTGCTCCACCGGCGACGCGACTGAATGAACGGCACGCCTCGACTCAACGGACTGAGCCGCCATTAGCTGATCGAGCTGCTTGAGTCCTTGCATCGCCACAGCAAATCGCTGGCGCAGCATGTCGAGAGATGAAGAATCTCTCCGCATCAACAGGCGAACCACATCGACCGATCGCAACAGCGCGTCCGTATGCCCGGGGAGAATCTTGACGCGCCCCTCCCGCACCGAGCCCATAAAATCTTCAACATAATGCGTCAGATCGCCAATCGACTGGAATCCAACCGTGTAGGCAGACCCTTTCAGCGTATGCGCGGTCCGAAAGAGCTGATTGATGACTTCCGGATTGTGCTGTTCTTTCTCAAGACGCAGCAGTTGCGCTTCGAGTGATTCGAGATATTCCTGGGCTTCCGGGGCAAAATAGGAGAGCACTTCGGCATCCAGAAGCGGCAACAGATACTCATCCGTTAAAGGACTCTCGGCGGAAGGCATTTCCCCTTCAGGGCAGGTAGATTCCACAGGACGATCCATGACGGCCGCCGCAACGGGCACCGTCGACTCGATCGGAGCAACCGCCGGAGCCTCCACCACAATACCCTCCCCACTGCGAATCTGTTCAAGCGCCTGAGTGACTTCTGGCACATCATGCTGCAATTGAGTAATATTCTCGTCGTCTCGACGCATGAGCAGACGGATCACCTCCACCGCTCGACCGATCGCGCCGACCAACGTTGACGACATGGCAACCCGTCCCTCACGAACCGCGATCATGCAATCTTCGATTGGATGAGCCATGTCGCCGACGACCTTAAATCCGATCGTGTGCGCAGACCCTTTCAGCGTGTGGGCCGTGCGATAGAGCGTCTGGATGGTCTCTCCATCTTTGGAGTCATGACGCAGACGATGCAGGAGCGACTCAATGGTCTGCAGATACTCCTCCGCTTCCGGAGCGAAATACGACAAGACCTCGGGATCGAGAGTCGGGACGAGATAATCCGGTCTGAATAGGGTTGCTTCTGATGGAACCATGGCCGGTACAGACGGGAATAATTTAGCCACTTCGTCTTTCCATCGCGCACTCACTGATGGGTCTTCAGCGCCGCCTTGTGCAACAACTTTCAATTGAGACTCGAACGAGGTCACCATCCCACGTAAGGCCTCCAATGCCTTCGGCCAGCGCGCGGCCTGGATAGACGGCGCCTCTTCCAAGGTGGACTCCAGCAATGCCCCCAACAGGGCTAACCCCTCGTATCCGTAGAGTCCTGACGCCCCGCGAATTTTATGGGCCCAGACATACTGCTCTTGCAGTTGCGCGGGTGTCGGCGTCGTCCCATCGGACGGATGGAATGCCTTGGTGAGGATATACATCGCTTCCGACGCTTCAGCGACGAAAATGTCAACGAGGCCGTCTCGGTCAAGTTCGGAGCTCATCCCTATCCTTTCTTACCCGGAGCATCCTCTGGATGCTCCGGGAAGCAGACCTAGACCAATTTAAACTGGGCGACGGAAGACGTCAGCCCTTCGGCGAGCTTCGCCATATCTTCAACGGTCACGCGCGCAGAGTCCGTCACTTTTTGCGTCGCCGCGGCACCGCCGGAGAAGTCCTTAATCGAGCGACCCACCTGATCCGTCGACGCGGTCTGGGTGACCGCCGCGCTGGCGATGGTCTGCGCCAACTCCGACGAACGTTGAGCGATTCCTGAAATTTCGTTGAACACTTCACCGGTGCGCAGTGCGGAGGCCGATCCGGCTTCCACCGCCTGCGTTTCCTGTTCCATCGCGACCACCGCGTCTTGCGTTTCAGTCTGAATCACCTTCACAAGATCGGCGATTTCGCGCGTCGCTTGCGTCGAGCTTTCGGCCAGTTTTCTGACCTGATCGGCGACGACGGCGAATCGGGCACCGGCCTCGCCGGCGCCGGCCGCCTCGATGGCTGCGTTCAACGCGAGCAAGTTCGTCTGATTGGCAATATCTCGAATCGTCGACACGATCTGCGAAATTTCCAAGGACCGGTCGCCCAGCGCCTTGACCTGCTTCGACATACGTTGCACGGCTGAACGAATGCTGTGCATGTCCTGCACCGTTTCTTCCACGGCCACTCGTCCGCGTTCTGTCGCTTGCAACACTTGCTTCGCCGACTCCGAAGAAGCGCCGGCGGTTTCTGCAACCTGACGCATGGATGTCGCCAATTGTTCGACCGCACCCAACGTCTTGGTGGATTCGTCCGCCTGATGCTTCGCGGTTCCAGCCATCTGTCCGGCGCTTTCACGAAGAGTCCCGGCTGATTTGTTGACGCGTTCGGCAGCCTCTCGAACCTGTTTCAGCAACTGTCCGAACCGGGTCACCATGAGGTTGAACCCGTCCGCAAGGTTGCCGAACATGTCTGCCGTCACCTCACCGCGTTTTGTCAAATCTCCTTTACCGACATCCGAGACCAAGACCAGAAAGCTCATCAAACGTTTTTGCATATCGTCGCGCTCGGACTCCGACGTCACCAGGGCCGTAATGCGGTCCAACATGGCATTGAACGAAGCGGCCATCTGTCCGAGTTCGTCCTTCGACGTGATCTTGGCGCGAGCTTGGTAGTTGCCGCTTGCCGCCAACTGTGCGACGTGCGCAACCTGTCCAATACCCAACGCCAATTTATGCGCCACCCAGTAACCAATCGACAATCCCAACAACACCGCGAGCACTCCGCCGATCACCAACGCGAGGGTTGCATTTGCAGCGAGCGACTTTGCCTCATTACTAAGATCCTTGGCAATTTCTTGCATCGTCTTAATCTGTTCTGAGTGGCGAATACTCACTTCATCAAAGGCCGGTGCAATACTCACCGTCAAGGCAAGTTGTCCCAATTCCCGCATCTGTTGAGCCTGTCCAGGTGACAATGCCTTCGATTCAAAACTTTCAGCAATGGCAGCAACTCCAGCTTCAGACTGTGAAAAAAATGTCGCTAGGGCCCCCTTTAACAGCACAAGATCTTTTGCTTCATCGCGCCCGGTGCTTGAGACACGCAAGATCGTCGCCTCATATGCGGCGATTAGCCGATCAACTTCCTGTTTGTATGGCCCGATCTTCGCCACGTCAACTTTGAAGTCAGCGGCGCGAGGCGCTCGGGCAAGGTCCTGAAGCGTCTCATGGTACTTATTGACGTTGAACAACATCGTATTGAAGTCGATGAGAGGGACAGTGTAGTCGACGTAGATCGCATCAGTCTGTTGGCTGATGCGCTTATTGGTCCACACACCCAACGAGCTCATAATCACGATGATGACGCTGACGATGCCAAAAGCCGTCAACAGCTTCGTCTGTGTTTTTAAGTCCTCAAACCGTTGCAGTACAGTAGGCCTCGCCATGGGAACCTCCTCCTTCTAGCTAGCTAGCGATCGATGCATTCATGTCGTGAACTGCCTGTCATAGTGACGTTTCCGCATCCTTACCCTGCGGTCTCGAAGTGCGAGAGCACCGCCGCGGTTTCTAACACTCCCCGTAACCGGTCCTCGAGTTTGACCACCGTCGACACAAATGGAAACTCGGCCTCCCCCGTGCCGGTTGGAGCCGGCATGAATTGGTCTTTTGAGAGGGTGCGGATTTCTGGCACCGTATCTACCAACACACCCACTTGCCAATTCCCATGTTTCACGACGACGGCATATTGCAACGTGGTCTCTGCGTTGAGCGAAAACATCATCCGCAGGTCGAGCAACGGAATCACCGTTCCGCGCAGGTTCGTGACTCCCACCAGGCCTGAAGGCATTCCGGGAACCGGCGTGATAGATTCTACGACGAACACTTCACGAACACTCCGCAGATCAATCGTGAAGAGCTCCCCTCCCATGGAGATGATGGCGGCACGAATGGTCGCCGATCCAGACGAATGACCAGGGCCGGCTCCTGAGCTTGAAGCGCCAGACGCTGGCCTGCTGGAATCCACGGTCATGACATGCTGCATCGATGCCATTGCCTTAGCCCATCACTCGCTTAATGGCCGCAAGCAGCTCTTCGTTTTTGAACGGCTTCACAATGTGGCCGTTTGCCCCTTGCTGTTGCCCCCAGAACTTATCGCTCTCGTTGCCTTTCGAGGTGCAGAGAATGATCGGGACATTCTTGCAACGCTCATCGCCTTTCAAGTCACGGCAGGCTTGGAACCCATTGCGGCCCGGCATCACGACGTCCATCACGATGAGATCAGGCTTTTCGCTGGCCACTTTGTCTTCGAGCTTCTCGGTATTCGGAAAGGACACCACGGTGTAATTGGCCGCCTTGAGGCATCCTTCGATCAACTGCAGCTCGGCGTACGAATCATCGACCACGACAATCTTGCTCATCTTGCGCGCTCCTTTGGTGATGTAACGTGAATGCGTGCTATCCCATATCTCGGTCAGGCCTAATCTCTATATGCTACTTCAGCGGCAGCACCACGCTGATCGCCCCGGCCAGCTCCCCTTCTTTCCATCCCTCTTTCTTCATGCCGGTCACATCGCGATCGCCTTTCGGTGAACCATGACAACCCAGGCAGGTCGGACCGGCATATTCCGGATCCATCATACGAAGCACCGGCTTGCCGTCGACCATCGTATTCCGGACATAGGATTGTCCCTTGGGGTGACGCGGATCGTTGAACATCCGCAAGACTTCCGCCTCAAAGTCATCCGGCTTATTATTGACATTCCTATAGTCGATCCCCGTCAGCTTCATACGGACACCAGACTTCTTGTAGAACTGCTCTCCGACTCTCCGGGCAAACACGGCAGGGATGAATCCTTTGAAGGAGATACCTGGCTTGTTGATGATCGGCTGGGCTTCGTCCACCACTTCCTTCTCTGCTTGGACTAGGGCGAGATAGAGGTTCGCTTGCGGCACGACGTTGGGAATCCGGAGATCGAGTTTCGTCGATTTCTTAAATCGTTCCACGACCTGGCTGGACATGTAATCGCCAGTAAACCCCTTATCGGCCTTGGCCGGGTCATTGATATTCTTCATCTGTTCCGACAAGACACCACGGCCGATCTTGACCAACTCGATCAAGTGCTCAGCCACTTCCGCCTCATTCCCAGCCATCACAGGACTCGCATAGAGCGCCAGGACGGTCGCCGCCACCCCGGCTGCCATTCTCCAACTCAGACTTGTCTGTTTCATGCCCTTCCTCCTCCTTGATGCCTCGGAATACGATTCCATCTCATCACTCGCCATCCTGCCCCCTTGGTGCAGAGCCGCCACCATTGCCCTCACATAATCTTCAGGAAACATCGCTACTGACACTCTTCATCACGCGGCGATAGTGCAAAGGTTGTGCTCGACTGAATACTTATGCAGTCACCACTACGATGCCTTTGAATTATCACGCTGTTTCGAGTGGTTACTATTCACTCTTGCACAGACATCCTTCATGTCACGCCAGCACCGAACTGTTCACCTTGTGACAAAATGATGTCGTCCTGGCAAAAAATGACCATCACACATCACAAGCACAGACTTCGGCATCACCATCGCTTCGATCGAGATGTGTCGTCCCCATCGTTTAAGAATCTGCATCATTCTGCTCATGCCTCTCGCCTATCGGGGAAAGTGTAGCAGACAATATCGATTTGGCATTTCATTCTCTGAATTCCGACATGCCATCACCAGACCCTACGCGCAGGTCTCAGACCTTGATGCCTCACCCTCCGTATAGTCCCCTATGAGCTGGATGCTTTAATGTTCAAACTCAGAAGGACAGGCACGCCGACGGAGCCTTGGCCCTTGAGGCCAACGGCAAGGGAATCAATGAATAGAGGACATCCCTACCGTCCTGATTTGCCTAGATCATGAGAAGCAGAAACACGAAAAGGTTCAAACAAGGATAGTAGACCTGGAAGATGGGGCCGCTAGCCCCACGTTCATAGGTGGGTACATCGTATTGCGGAAGAAGGTCGACGGTCAGAAAATGAATCCTGGAATCACAGGTAGAAAACAAGGCGGATGTGCTGCTCGCGGGGCGATCCTCCTAATACAACCATCCCGATGCCAACCCACCTCCATACTGGTAGGTTAATAGAAGGAACGCTCGTCGCTACGGTACGGCTAACGCGGCATAGACCAGGTCCATATTCAGGTGCTCTTGAAGGTGGTCTGCCCAGCGGTCCAGCTCAGCATGAAGTTGTGTCGTCACGAGTTCAGACTCACGCGGTGAAATAGGCGGGAGTCCCTTTCGACCTCGC
This sequence comes from Nitrospirota bacterium, assembly GCA_030645475.1. Lineage (NCBI taxonomy): Bacteria > Pseudomonadati > Nitrospirota > Nitrospirota bacterium. The sequence continues at coordinate 114,490 of JAUSMA010000060.1, read as the reverse complement.
GAGCGGTTTAGCCAACTCCGACGAAACTCAGGTTGATCGAACAAGCCATGAATGCTGGTACCCCAGACCAGACCATTCTCACTGGCCGCGCCTTCATCAATCGCTGCCTGACCAGCCCAGGTTTCGCCAACCTCGATCTGAAAGCAGGGATTGACGGCTCCTCGGCTGGTGCGCCCCATATGGATTTCATAACCACGGACCGGCGAATGCGATTCCACGCCATGAAGCCGCGACGATGCATGGACTTGCCTGCAGATCTTTGGCGCATCGAGCTCCGTCTTGACATCGAGAAACGCAAACCCCTGTGCGGTTCCTCCTCCCTCCAATCCCTTGGGATCGGAGATCTCCTGTCCAAGCATCTGATACCCACCGCATATTCCAACCAACTCGCCCCCTCTGTTCACATGAGAGGCTAATGCAATCGAAAATCCTGCTTTAACAAGATAGTCGAGGTCTGCAAGCGTATTTTTGCTTCCAGGAAGCATCACCACGTCAGCTCCTTGCAGATCTTCCGGCGACGCGGCAAACCGAAGTGCCACATCCTTCTCAGCGGTCAACGCATTGAAGTCCGTGAAGTTGCTCATGCGGGGAAGCAGGACCACGGACACGTTTATGAGATCAGGTTTGAACTGAACCGACTGGGAACGAGCAAGATCGAGACTATCCTCTTGATCCAATCGAAGATCGCGCAGATAGGGAACAACGCCCAACACCGGCAGGCCCGTACGGGCCTCAATCATACGGACGCCATCTTCAAAGAGCCGCCGATCGCCGCGGAATTTATTCACAATCACGCCGCACACGCGCGCACGTTCGTGAGGCTCTAATAAATCGAGTGTCCCGATGATCTGCGCGAATACTCCTCCACGATCGATATCCGCCACCAAGAGGACCGACGCATCGGCCAACTCGACCACAGGCCAGTTCACCATGTCCCGATCACGAAGATTGATCTCCGCGGCACTCCCCGCTCCTTCAACGACGATGCACTCATACTCGTCAGCCAGCCGCGCATAGCAATCTCGAACAATCTTGAAGAGGGTCTCTTTCCGATCAAAGTAGGCAAGGGCATCCAGCGCCTCGTAGACCTTGCCTCTCACCACTACCTGAGATCGGGAATCCGACTCGGGCTTGAGCAAAATCGGATTCATGTCCACGGTCGGCTCGATCCCACAGGCTTGAGCTTGCAGTGCCTGTGCTCGCCCGATCTCTCCCCCATCGAGCGTGACGAACGAATTCAGCGCCATGTTCTGTGCTTTGAACGGCGCGACTCGCACGCCTCTTCGTGATAAGAGCCGGCAGACCCCTGCGACGATGAGGGTCTTCCCCACATCGGAGCCGGTTCCAAGAATGGCAATGGCTTTGCTTGGCGTCCTCGAAGCCGTCATGGTTTCTTCCCTGGGCTGCGCGGGGTACGCCGGGCATGCCAACGTACATAGCGGGCCAGCCCTTCTGTGACCGCCCTCCCAATCACCCGCCCGACGAGTTCCCCGAGCACAGTGTGAGTCCCGCTATATCGCTGACGAGGGCCATTCCCGCTTACTACCACGACCGCGTCCGTCCCCGTTCCCGTGGCTCCGGATCGACCGGTCCAACTCTTCACCTTGGCACGCAGCAAGACAGCGGTCTTAGCTTCAGTCGCAACTTGTACCATTCCGACCATCGCGGAAGTAGACAGACGAGCATTGGTCACAAGGATTAAGTTGATCGTCCCGGCTTGAGCCTGGCTGTTCATACGTTGTCCCAAGACCACCGGCTCCCCTGCTCGCACGGCATTCGACGTGCCAACCGTGACCAATCCTTCAACCCACATGTCATCATGGGCCTCTCGCACCGTGACCAAGTCCGCGAGTGAGACAGCCGTCATCAGACCGACGAATGGATCGCGAATACCAAGCGAGAGGGCGAGCTGACTCAGCGTTCTCGCAGGATCAGCACATCGCAGACCCTTGTCACGATCACTCTTCGCCATCGAATGAGCCGCGACTTGATGATTCAAGATATATCTGGCTCGTGTGACCCCACCGGCTCTGGGAGCAGAGGACAGAACGGTTCTCAGGCCCCCAAGATCGACAATAAGCGTCTTTCGACTGACCCGAAAGACAGTCTGCATCCCGCGTTTTCTCAGTGCCTTCATGGCTTTTGTTTCTCCAAACAGGAGCCAAGGGCTGCCAGCAATCGCCGATTGTCTTTCTCAGTTTTAACCGCAACTCTGATCATCTGTGATGTGAGGCCTGGCATCGTCGAACAGTCTCGAACCAGAATCCTCTCAGCAGCCAGACGTGCCGTCACCTCAGCGGCAGACGTTGAGACGGGAAGTTCGATCAACATAAAATTCGCGGCAGACGGGTAAAGACAGAGGCCGGGCAGGTGACGAAGCTCGCGCATGAGCCGCGCCCGTTCGCCCTTCATAAATGTGCGGCTTCTTGTCGCATAGGCATGATCGCGTAGCACCGCAAGTGAGACCTCTTGAGCCAGTGAATTGACCGACCAGGGAGGCTGACGATCTTTCACTCGTTCCACGACCTTGCTCGCGCCAACCAGGTAGCCGATTCGCAGCCCCGGCATGGCATAAAACTTCGTCAGACTGCGTAGCACCATCATGTGCGGGTACTCTCGCAACATCGGCATGACAGACTGAGCCGGACAGTAATCGATGAAGGCCTCATCCACGATCAGCCAACCCTGCTGCCGTTCGACGACTTCAGCAAGCTCCCGCACAGCAAGCCGGTTCATCACCTGACCGGTCGGATTATTGGGATTGCACAGAAAGACGGCGTCGAATCCTGACCGTTTGCCAGAAAGTTGCCGCAGCGTTTCGTTCAATAATGGAGGGCGAAATTGCTCTGCATGTGTGGCGTGAACATACTGAACCGAACTCCCTCCCTCCGTCAGCGCATGCGCATATTCCTCGAACGTAGGACCCATAACAAGCGCAGACGTGATTGTGAGTGCGCGGGGCAGCAGATGGATCAATTCGGTTGAACCATTGCCGACGAGAATCATGTCCGGATCGACCGCGCATTGTTGCGCCAGTTCTTGCGTGAGCTGCCAACAATCTGGATCCGGATAATGGACGATCTGCTTGAGCGCCGCGCGAATGGCGCGAAGCCCTGTGTCGGGAGGCCCCAACGGATTGATGCTGGCGCTGAAATCCAGGATGCGGCCAACAGGAATTCGTTGTTCCCGGGCGACCTTGTAGACATTTCCGCCGTGAATTGGTTGTGTCATCCCTTTACCATCAGAAGCGATCCGATGCTCAACACCGTTCCCAAGAGACTGGTCCAGAGCATGAGGGCCAACGCCCTACCGATGTGAGCTTGCGTCAAAGGCTGAACCGGGTCGCCGAGGCAAGGCCGTTCAAGAGAAAGACCGTCATAGCGGTTGACCCCGCCCAGTTGCACCCCAAGCGCCCCGGCCATCGCAGCTTCCGGACGTCCACTGTTCGGGCTTGGATGCTGTCCTCCATCACGCAACAGAACCTGCCAGGCCCTCTGCATTACTGGCCATGATCGAGACAAAATTCCCGCAGACAACACCAGCAAGAGCGCGGTAATGCGAGCCGGAAGAAAGTTTGCGACGTCGTCCAATCGAGCCGATGCCCAACCGAACCATCGGTATCGGTCGTCCAAATGGCCAATCATCGAGTCCAAGGTATTGATCGCCTTATAGGCCAACGCCAAAGGCGCTCCCCCGATAACCAGATAGAACAAGGGCGCGACGATGCCATCAGCCGTGCTTTCCGCAATCGTTTCCACCGTCGCACGAACGATATCCGCTTCCGCCATCTCCTCCGTATCGCGGCCGACGATCTGGGCAACGGCTGATCGAGCTTCCGGCAAAGAATGGGATTGGAGTGCCCGTTGTACAGAGAGAACATGGTCCATGAGATCGCGAGCCGCAAGCGTGGTCCAAGCCAACAGGACGGTGACAACAGTACCCACCAAAGGATCGATCGATCCCCCTAACCAGATGAGTACCGCTCCAGCGGCATAGGCTCCGGTTGGCAATGCAGCAGCCAGCAACACACCTGCCATCCGTTGTTTGGGAGGAGAGAAGGCGAGTCGATCAACATGCCGGTCGCACCACTCGACGACAGATCCCAGCCATCGCACCGGGTGTGGAAACCCGCGGGGGTCTCCGACCACCGCGTCTACGATGCAGGCCACCGCCAATTCGCCTCCGGTCATCGGGACAGCACCACAGGGACGATCACGAGAAAGAGAATCTCTGCGACTTCGTTCGTCGCACCGAGCAAGTCCCCCGTGACGCCGCCAAACATGCGATGGAACCAGGCCGTAGACAGGCGCACGAGCGCCGTACCGATCAGGAGACAGCCCAAGGCCGCCCAGGGTCCCAGCAACAGCGTCAAGACGACCCCTGCTGTGGCGGTTGCCAGACAGAGATGACGCCATGATAAATATGTGAGAAACGGTTGGGCCAATCCTCCTTCCGACCGTGCATAGGTCACATGGAAGGCCCCCATGACCATGGCCCAGCGTCCGACCACCGGCATGCCAAGCAGCAATGCGAGATGCTCGCCAGCCGGCATGGCATTGAGCCCGGCAAATCGCAGACCGAGGGCGAGAAAGAGTCCCGTGGCTCCGATTGCGCCGACGCGCCCATCTCGCATAATCGCCAATCGAGCCTGAGCGGTCCGGCCGCCAGCCAGGCCATCCACCATATCGGCCAGACCATCCTGGTGGAGCCCACGCGTGATCCCGATCAGGAGAAGCATCAGGACCACACTTATGATTTGGATAGAGAGGACTTTCGAGAGGAACAGATCTGCCGTGACTAACAGCGCGCCAAGGAGCAAGCCCACGAAGGGATACCAACTCATGGAGGCCGCCAACTCCTCCGGCTTGGCATCGTGCGTTGAGCGGCTGAGCGGAACGGCTGTGAGGAACTGCCAGGCGATGATGAATAGACGTACCATTTGAAAGATGGGGGTAACGGGATAAGGGCTACCGGGGTAATAAGACCACCACTGGTCTTCCCCCTACCCCCTTTACCCCTTTATCCCCGTACCCCCTTCCGTACGCTCCGACACACCCGCTTCGTCGAACGTGGCCATCTCCGTGAGGATCTTAATGGCGGCAACAACCAGACTCATACCCAGGCAGGCGCCGGTCCCTTCCCCTAGACGAAGGTCGAGATCGAACAGCGGCTTCAATCCAAGATGATCCAATATCGCCTGATGGCCGCGCTCTACGGACCGGTGGGATGCGATGAGATAGTCTTTGCAGTGCGGTTGTAAACCCACAGCGATCAACGCGGCTGCTCCTGCGATAAAGCCGTCCAACACGACAGGAACACGAGCCGCTGCGGCGCCGAGCATCAGACCGGCCAGCCCCGCGATTTCTAATCCGCCTACTTTCGCAAGGACCGCGATCGCATCAGACGAGTCGAGCCGGTGGAATGCGAGCGCCTGCTGAATCACGTCGATCTTGCGGGCATGGCTGGCATCGTCAATACCCGTCCCCCGTCCTGTCACCTCGGAAACCGGTCGGCCCGTTATCACAGCAACAATCGCTGAGCTCGCCGTCGTGTTGCCGATCCCCATCTCACCGGTCCCGATCAAGCCGATGCCCTGCTGAGAGGCCTCAGTGGCCAGTTCTATCCCGACTTGAATCGCTTGCGCAGCCTGCGCGGGACTCATCGCCGACTCCTTCATGAGATTCTTTGTGCCAGGCATGACCTTCTTATGAATCAGTCTTGGCACCGCTTCAAAATCGAAATCGACACCGATATCGACCACCCGCACCTCAAGGCCGGCATGACGCGCCAGCACATTCACGCCAGCGCCACCGCGCAAGAAGTTCAAGACCATCTGAGGCGTCACGGCGGAGGGATAGGCGCTCACCCCTTCAACCGTCACTCCATGATCGGCCGCAAAGGTAAAGACCGCTCCGGCTGGGACCTTTGGCTTCAACTCACCCGTGATCATGACATAACGTGCAGCCAATTCTTCCAGCCGGCCCAGACTGCCGATCGGCTTCGTCAATCGATCGAGGCGCGCCTGCGCCTGTGCCAAGAGTCGAGGGTCGGCCGGCTGAATTCGGTCAATGGTTTCTCGGAACAACATCCTCGACACTCCTCTTACTTCAATCGTAGCGGGAGACCGCTGACCGTCAGATAGACTTCATCGGCTTCTGCCGCCACCTGCTGATTCACCTTCCCTGCCAAATCACGAAACGCTCTAACAGGTTTTGTTGCAGGCACCAGCCCAAGCCCCAATTCATTACTCACGATCACCACGCGGGCCTTCGTCGCTCGAATAGCACCTAATAGGCTGGCCGTCGCGTCAAATACGTCTCCATCACGCAGCCGCAGCCCCTTCATATTACTCAACCATAGCGTGAGACAATCAAGCACAATTGACTGATACGTAACGCCTTTATCTAAAAACCACTGTGCGAGATCAGTCGGCACTTCCGCCGTCTCCCAATCGGACGCGCGCGTGGCCTGGTGCCGCTCGATCCGGACTTTCATCTCCCGATCCAACGCCTGACCTGTCGCCACAAAGGCCCTTGGCCCTCTCTGACCTGCCAGGTCGAGCGCCACCTGACTCTTGCCGGATGCCGCACCGCCCAAGACAAAAATGATCTGCGACTTACTCCGTGGCTTTCCTCTCACCGATCACCCCTCACTCGTCACTTCCCCGTATCACGCTGCCAGAGGAACTCCGGCTCCCCCTGGGTCTTGGCAGCCCAGCGTGCCAGGACAAACAAGGCATCGCTCAGCCGATTCACGAACTTGATATGCACCGCATCGACCGGCTCTTCCCGCGAGAGATGCACACAGATCCGCTCCGCCCGACGGCACACCGTTCTCGCCTGATGCAAAAAACCCGACACCTTCCCCCCGCCTGGCAGAATGAACTCCTTGAGCGGAGCCAGATCCTTCTGGCAGCGATCGATCATCTTTTCCAGCTTCGTCACATCCACTGCCGTAACTTGGGGCATATTTTTGAACTCTTGCCCAGGGGTCGTCGCCAGAATGCCACCGAGGTCGAATAGTTTATTCTGGACCCAGCGGAGATCTTCTTCGAGTGGCTCCGCCTGCTCATACATCCCAACCATCTCGGCATTCATCACCCGCACCACCCCGACCACCGCATTCAGCTCATCAAGCGTGCCATAGGCTTCAACTCGAAGACTGTCCTTCCAGACCTGCTGCCCGCCGGCCAGCCTGGTTTTTCCCGCGTCTCCCGTTCTTGTGTATACTTTCGTGATGCGCATCGCCGTTGCTCCTGTCACCCTGCTGTGTGGCTCCCCACGATTCGTAGTGAATGAGTTGCTCGACTGGAATCCTGGCGCGCCACCCTGCCGACTCCAAGTCCGGCTGCACCGCAAAGTCGTCGACGTACCCCAGACACAGATAGGCCAACACCGTGACCGGCCTTGGAATACCGAGCACCCGTTTCAGGGCTCCATGGTCCAGGATGCTGACCCAGCCAACCCCGATGCCTTCCGCACGTGCAGCCAGCCAGAGATTCTGGATGGCGCAACAGGTGCTATAGAGATCCGTATCACGCACCGTCGAACGGCCCAGCACATGAGGGCCGCCACGTTGACGACTGCACGTGACACCGATATTAACCGGCGCTTCTTCGATGCCTTCCAGCTTGAGACTTCGATACAGCGCGGCTCGCTTCCCCCGATACTTCGTCGCAGCCTCGGCATTCGCCGCGCGAAACAAGTCTTTGACCAGGCCCTTCACGGCAGAATCGCGGACCACCACAAAATCCCATGGCTGCATGAATCCAACCGATCCGGCATGGTGCGCGGCCGTCAATAGGCGCGTCAAGACCTCGTCCGGTATCGGCGCCGGCAAGAAATTCCGGCGGACATCGCGCCGCTCGAAAATTACCCGATACACCGCCTCCCGCTCCGCATTTGAAAATCGTCCGTTACCCGGCATCGCTCGTTGCACTCCTTCACGTCGCCCGCTCAGGTTGATGCGTGGATTGAGGCCCCAGCTCACCGGCGGCAACTTTTCCCAAGCAGACGGGACAGAGACATTCTTTATACCGCGCGGTGATCCAGTCCATCTGCTGCTCCGTAATGCCGAGAGTCCCACACCAGCATTGATATCCACGGCACTCGAACATCTCCCTGCAATGTTCGCAGGTCTTCGTCACCGGCCCCCTCAAAACTCCACCCCCGCCTGCGCCTTGATGCCTTTTCGAAAGGGATGTTTGACCTGCTTCATCTCCGTAACGAGATCGGCTTCCTCGATCAACGCTTCTTTGGCGCCACGCCCGGTGATCACCACATGCTGCATGACCGGCCGTGAACGCAGCCCCGAGAGCACCTCGTCTAGCGGAACGTACTCATGCTGCAATGCGATATTGAATTCATCCAAAATGACCATCGCATAGGAGGGATCCCGCAGAAACCCGCAGACCACGGTCCAGGCCTCTCGGGCGAACTTCGTATCCCGCTCACGGTCTTGAGTTTCCCACGTGTACCCTTCCCCCATACGGAGAAACGTGACGCGATCGCCAAAGGACTTTAAGGCCCGCTCCTCCGCCGTATCAATTGCCCCCTTGATAAACTGCACCACCGCCACCTTCATGCCATGGCCGAGACATCGTAACGCCATACCCAGCGCTGCCGTGGTCTTCCCCTTGCCTGCGCCTGTATAGACCATCAACAGGCCCTTCTCTTCCTGCGCCGCTTCAATGCGCCGATCCACTGACGCCTTGAGCCGTTCCATCTTGGCTTTGTGTTCGTCCTGCTCCGTCATCTCGCGCCTCCTCCATTCACCGACAATCGCGGAGAGGTCCGTCGCACCGACGACACCAGCGACTTCGCAATCTGCGGCTGGCTGGCAAAATGCAAATGCGTATAGAGCCCCACCACATTGCCGATGGAGACCCCATCCTGCCCCTTCGACAGGCCTCCCGCATCCCGAAGCGCACAGGCATAGTCCAATGTTCCGCTCGAAACCAGCGAAGAATAATGAAACTCATGTCCTCGTGCGGTGGTGCCAGCCGCACCAAGGATGCAGTCGTGCGAGAGTTCCATCGTCCTGTACCCCAGGGTCAAACCCGGCTTCTTCATGACAGCTTCAGCGGAAAACAGCCCGACCATCTCATGCGATATCCCGGCGAAGTCGCGGATGGCTTGCGTGAGATACATCATCCCCCCGCATTCTGCATAAATCGTCCCACCCTGCTCGGCAAACTTCCGGATGGCCGTCCGCATTGGGGCATTCTTACTCAGCACCCCACCATGCAGTTCCGGATAACCCCCGCCAAGATACAGCATATCCACATCGGGCAGCACCTGATCGTTCATGGGGGAAAACGTCACCAACTCCGCCCCCTCTGCTTTGAGCAATTCAAGATTGTCGGGATAGTAAAAACAAAAGGCCAGATCCTGAGCCACCCCGATTCGAATCGTGTGCCCTTGGCTCCTGGTCACAGGCGGAAGTGCCACTGCAGGGCACTCACCGCATGAACGGGCCACTACCTCGATTCGATCCAGATCGACCGTTTCTTCCGCTGCCTTCGCCAGCCGACCGTAGAGTTCGCCTGTTCCCTCTTCCATCGCCGTCACAAGCCCGAGATGGCGATCAGAAATCGTCACTGCCGGATCCGACCGGAAATACCCCACAGCCACGACATCAGTCTCTTGCTCTACGGCTTCCTTGAGTAACTTGTAATGCCCTTCGCTACCGACTCGATTGAACAGAACGGCCTTTACTCGTAGCGCCGGATCGAACTGTGCATACCCCGACACCATCGCTGCGGCGGAGCGTACCATGGCGCTTCCATCAATGACGAGTACCACCGGCGCATCCAACTGTTTTGCCAATTCGGCCGTGCTGCCGATTTCGTTTGCCGGTGAGCTCCCGTCGAACAGCCCCATCATCCCTTCGATAATGGAGATATCTGCGTCAGCAGCGGCCCGCGTAAAGATATCGCGATTGACGGCTTCCCCCAACATCCAGCCATCCAGATTCCGAGATGGACGTCCGGTCGCTGCGGCATGATGGCTCGGGTCAATAAAATCAGGCCCAGCCTTGAAGGGCTGGACCTGGCGGCCCCGAGCTTTCAGAGCCGCCAGGATTGCCAAGGTGACCGTCGTCTTGCCGACACCGCTGGAAGTGCCTGCGATGACCAATCGGGGAAGGATCATATGATTCAGTTACTTCGCATCGTAATTCACTCTCAGCCCGACAAAAATAGATCGCACAGGAGTACCGTAAAACTGAATCTCTTCATACTTCTCATTGAAAATATTGTCGGCGCGCACGTACGTCTGCACACGATTCGTCACATCATAGGTGGCAGAGAGATTCCACACATCGAAGGCACGCATCTTTTGCTGATTATTGACATCGTCGAATCGTGAGCCCACATAGCGGCCTTCGAGGTTCACCCTGACCGGATCAATCGGCTGATAACTAATGATCATGCTCCATTGATCGACCGGCATACGAGGCGCTCGATTGCCAGGCTGCTGCACCAGGTTCCTGGTCAGCGTATTGGTATATTGAGCCTGGACATCTAAGCTCTTGATCAAGGGCATATCCCTCACTACCGCATATTTGACACTCGCCTCCCATCCCTTCGTGCTCACCAAGCCTATATTCTGCGCACAATAATTGGCGAAGCCGAACGAGCTCCCGCATACATCTGCGCTCTGTTGAGCCACAATCATGTCACGGTAACGGCTCCAGAAATGTCCCCCGCTCAGAGTCAGCCGGTTATTGAGCAGATACTGGTCCACCCCGATATCCATACTCTGACTTCGCTCGGGCTTCAGATCCGACTTCCCAAAATCTGGGAAGTACAATTGATTGACGGTCGGCGCGCGAAACCCGGTCGCATAACTGCTCCGGATCTTGGTCCCGGTCTCTTGATGGAGATAGCCGGCGGTAGTCCGGTACGTGGTGGCGCCACCAAAAACGTTGTAATCGTCATATCTCACGCCTGCCGTTGCAAAGACTCGTTCCCAGAGATTCAGTTGGGCCTGAGCAAATCCGGCATTGCTGGAAACGATCTTGGTCGGGATATCGAGATTGTTTGTCAGAAGGTCTCGATTTTGCCCTTGCTGCTCACGGAACTGATATCCGGCACTAAGGAGTAAGGGCTTGGCAATCTGGATATTATTTTGCCACTCCATGCGATTCGACAACGTGTTGATCTGCGATCGGTAGAGAAATGGAGTAGAAACGACCCCAGTTTGCAGATTGCGCTGGGTCGTTCCGGAAAAAGACTCAGAATCCTCTGTTTGGCGTGACACCGTGAGGACTTGGTTCCACCAGGTCGTAATCGGCTGCGTATAGGCAGCGCTGTACACAAACTGCTGGCTGTTGTTGAACGCTCCCAGGGTATCGAATCCAGGAGAAAAACCGTTATCGATGTTCACCCTGCCTTGCAAGAGACGAAAATTGAAGTCGAGCCGTCCCTCGTGAGGAAGGGCCACACCCAGGCGCGCTGAGGTTTGCCAGTTGTGAAAGCCATCTCGCTCCGAAGCACCACGGCGATAGTTGACGGCTGAAAATCCCGTATAATCCCAACGTGAGATCGCCGCGCTGTAGTCCACGATTCCTGTTTTTCCGGAAACTTGGCCACCTTCTCGGATGGACGAGAACGATCCGTACTCGAAGAACGCGTTGGCCGACGGAGCGCCGGTGCCCCTCTTGGTAGTAATATTGATGACACCACCCATCGCGTCCGCGCCCCACAGCATGCTTTGGGCGCCACGGAGAATTTCAATACGTTCGATGTTGTCGGTGGTGAGATTTGCAAAGTCAAAACTACCGGTCGTAGCGCTGTTCATAATCGCGCCATCGATCAGCACCAGCACCTGGTCGGAGTTGCTGCCTCGGATGCGCACACTCGTGCTCGTACCGGGTCCACCGTTCGAGAACACCGTGAGTCCCTGGCTGAGACGGAGAGCTTCCGAAACCATCTTGATCTGCCGACGCTTCAGGTCTTCCTCAGTAATGATCTCGGCTGCGCTGGTGAGTTGAGTGACAGGAACAGGGGTTTTGGTTGCACTCACCACGACTTCCCGCGTCTCAATGGTGTCTATTTGATCGGCGGATGCCACTTCGATGTCCGGGGCAGCATGAACGAGAGGACTCATGGCAAACAGAGAAAGCAGACACCACCACACACGACTAGAACGAAGGAACCACATCATAACGATCTCCCTTGTGCTCGAAGGGTTGAGTCGAATCAACTACGGAATGGGTCTCCTGACTTGCGGATCGTCGTGTTTCTGCGCCTTCCCGTGTGCCAGGCACACAGTGGCTCAATGCAGAATTACTCCCCGCTTACAGTGGCGGCACCGTGATGGATTTGCACCATCTTCCCCGTCACCCGCGTCGCTTCTCCAAAACGCCCTTTCTTAAATAAGAAACTAACCGCCCCCCTTGGTCACACACAGCCGGGCCGGGGACAGGACCCTGGCTGTCTTCTACTGTCGAACGATACTCATCGGCATCGTCACGCGTGGCCTGCCCGTTTGGGGATGGGCGTCGACGACCACATCACATCCATAGACCATCCGAAGCACATCAGGTCGAATGGTCTCCTCCGGCGAGCCGATACGGCACAGCCCGCCGTCCTTGAGCATCAAGACCCGGTCGCAATACTGGCTCGCGACATTCAGATCGTGCGACACCAACACCACCGTCAGCCGTCGTTCTGTCCTGAGCCTCGCGATGAGCGAACAAATCTCGATCTGGTGATTGATGTCGAGAAACGCCGTCGGCTCGTCAAGAAGGAGGATCTTCGGCTCTTGCGCGAGCGCTCGCGCGATCATGACACGTTGCCGTTCTCCGCCGGATAAGTCCGAGACCAGTCGGTCGGCCAGCGAGAGCACATCGGTGTCGACCATCGATTGGTGCGCACAGGCGAGATCGTCCGCGGTCTCATCTCCGATTCCCAGACTCCACCAACGAGTCGTCCGATGGGGGAACCGTCCCATCAATACGGTCTCGGCCACAGTAAACGGGAATACCTGTGCATATTCCTGCGGCACGACCGCGACCACACGGGCGATATCGGTTTGGCTCTGTTTCCCCAGGGAGAGACCGCCCAATCGTACATCGCCTTCGCCTGCCGGCAAGAGACCTGACAACACTTTTAAGAGCGAGGTCTTCCCGGACCCGTTAGGTCCCACAATGCCCAGAATCTCGCCGGTATCGACGTGGAAGGAGAGATGATCGAGGGTCCACATTCTCCCTCGCCCTTCCGACGTGCGGTATTGAAACGATAGTCCAAGGACTTCGATGGCAGGACTCTCCGCAGACAACCCGGAATGCGCGACGTCAATCTGGCAGGTCGTCATCTCACAACATCCGATCTTTTCGCCAGAGAAGAAGATAGAGGAAAAATGGGCCACCGGCGAGCGCCGTCACAATGCCCACCGGTATTTCCGCGGGAGACATAATCGTCCGGGCGATCGTATCGGCCAGGGAGAGAAACATGCCTCCGACTAACGCCGACGCAGGCAGCAACAGCCGATGATCCGATCCGATGAGCAGCCGCACCGCATGAGGCACCACCATCCCGACGAACCCGATCATGCCGCTCACCGACACAATCGCACCGGTCAGGAGTGCCGTGAGCACAAAGAGCTGCTTCTTCACCCCCTCAGTCTCTATACCCAGTGAGCGAGCTGTTTCTTCGCCCAACGTGAGCACATTGAGCGACTGGGCCTTGTGCATGAGAACCCCGAGGACCAACACGACATACATCAAAAAGACGCCTAATGCCGGATACCCCGGCGCGGTCAGCGATCCCATCAGCCAGGCCATCAGTCCCGCTGAACGGTTCGGCTCCATGATTGATGTGATGAACATGATAAAGGCCGTCAGAATGGCATTCAAAATCACGCCAGCCAGCAACAGGCTATGAACCGGCAACCGGCCTTTTGACTGCGCCAGCCGATAGATCAACACCAGTGCCAGCAGGCCTCCGGCAAATCCAAAGAGCGGGAGCACCGGCAGCAGCATGAAGGTGGAACCGATGCCAAACAGAATCGCCACCGAAACGCCCAGAGCGGATCCGCTCGACACACCCAATACATAGGGATCGGCTAACGGATTTCTCAGCAGGGCTTGAAGCGTGACACCGACCGCCGCCAAACTGGCCCCCACGAGAAAACCCATGAGCACTCGCGGAAAACGAATCTGCACCATAATAATCTCGGAAGTCGCCAGACTTGGAGAGCCGGCCTCATCCCCGCGCAACAGACGCGCGATCGCCGTCGCGACCGTTCCCATGCCGACCGACGTGGCGCCGAATTGCAGACAGAGCAGCAACACGGCCAGGCTCGCCAGCAGCAGTCCACCGATCACTACCACCCATCGCTGGACGGTCAACACCGCGCCGGCCTGCGCCCATGATGCCACGATATCTGCCATACGCTGTTCTCGTTATCGTTCGGTTCGACTGCCCGGCGTGTTATCCGGATGTAAAATTGCGGCGAGCGACTCAAGTCCCTGGGCGATGCGCGGACCAGGCCGGTTCAACCAATCGGCAGAAATCTGGTGAAGTCTGCTGCGCTTCACCGCCGTCATCGTCGTCCACTGGCGCCAGGTCTGCTGCTCGCTCTCTGAGATGCCTTCCGCTTTGCCGACAGGAAACACCAACACTTCAGGATCCTCTTGGAGCACAGACTCCATACTAAGCCGCGGATAGGGCGTAACGCTCTTGGCCGCGACATTGACGCCTCCGGCCATTCCAATGAGCTGATCGATGAAACTGCCCGGCCCGACAGTGATCAAAGGTTGGCTGTTCAACACATAGAGCATCCGCACTGGAGCCATTCCCTGAACACGCTGCTGGATCGCAGCCACCTGATGTCGAAGCTGCATGGCAACGGTATCGGCTTTTGCCGAATGTCCGACAATCCGTCCAAGCGTTTGAATGTGAACGAAAATCCCCTCGACGTTCTTGTCTGCCAAGATAAATACTGGGATCTTCAGCTGCTCAAGCTTGACGATGATATCGGGTTTGAGAAAATCGTTGGGCGCCACTACCAGATCAGGCTGGAGCGCCACCAACGTTTCCAAGTTCGGATTGGAGTAGCCGACTTTAGGCTTTGTCAGAGCTTCGGGTGGATAGTCGCAAAAGTCTGTGACGCCGACGAGCTGCTCCCCCGCCTCCATGGCAAACAGCATTTCCGTGATGCTGGGCGCCAGTGAGACGATTCGCGCGGGAGGTTTGGCAAAATATATGCGGCGACCCGCATCATCGACATAGGCGCGTGCCGAGACGTTCGCCATAAACGGCATGCCGGTGAGGATGCCCTGCTGTCGACGTGCCATGCCCGACGTCCCATCATCTGCATTCGCGAAGGTGGCCATCGCAAGAACGAGTATTCCCATACTCGTCAACAGTCCAGCCCACCATCGACCATGCCATGCAGCGGTGCGCAAATAAAAAATCCCCAAGGCCTGACAGACCCTGAGGATTGCTCCCGCAACTCATCCTCGCCAATTCCCCAGCCCACGAGGGAACGTCGGTCAACTATCCTGGGAGGTCTTCTGGCTTATGGTTCACCCTACTCCCCGCACCTTCCCATCCGCCGAAGCGAACAGTGGCATTTACGGGTTTCGTCCCCATTTACAGCGGCGGGACCGCGAGGGACTTACACCCTCTTCCCTGACCACAGGAGTCACAATGTGGAGGGCACTCTAGGAGACAAGGAAGAAGGTTGTCAAGTTCATTAATGTCCGTTCGACAGTTCCCTCCTCATCGTCTGACATCTCGCCAATCCGAAGTCTCTGACAAAGGGAGCAAAAGACCGAGCTTTTTCAGGCCGCCTTCCGGCATAGCCCTTGCTCACCTCTGCCCTGCATGACGATCCCAGAGGACATAGCGGTCCAGGTGAATGACCGGTCCAACATACAACTTCTACTTACGTATTTATGAAACACCTGATCATTGGCGTTCTCATCCTCTGGGCTTTCTTCCAAATTTCAGGCCTGATCTGGTCCTCGAAAGGGCAACCGCCCAGCCCAGCCTTCACTCGCCTCCTGGAACCGCCGCAACAACGTCTCGTCGATCCCTATGAGAATGGCTATTTCTATTTGCTCGGGTTTGCCTCAGCTGCGACGCTCGATCCCGCCAAGACGGGGCATGAAATATGGGTTGAAACCAACGCCGCTCCAAGCAACAGCGAATTCAACTACGACAAGCTTGGACGTGCAGAACTGCAGATTCAACTCCCTGTCGAACGGATCATCCCTTCCTGGAACGCCGAGAGCCCGATGAATGAGTTCAGGAATATGCAGGCATGGTTCCACCAGGTGACCGGTCGCGACCGGACCTTTCTAACACGATATGAGCGATGGCTCTCTATGCCGTTCGAAGACATGGGATTCGCGCACTGCGGCACGCCTCGCTTTGCCGAAATGTTTCTCGCCCATCGCCTCTATATCGCCGACGGATTTTCCCGCCAGACAGTCCTGGGCATGCACCGGATGACGCAAGACCTTCGTATGTGGCGACATGTACTTCGAGATGCGACCACCATCGCCACCAAAGTCATGGCGCAAATCGTCATCACCGACGATCTCCACCTGCTCTCGACCTTATTGTCGCAAGCAACCGTCGACAAAACCGTCCTGGCGATGACTCCCAACATCGCACCCCCACTGACGGCAACTGAGTCGTCGCTCCGCTGGCCGCTACAACATCAATTCACACTTGGCGTCCAGGCCGATCGCACAGGCACATTCATCACGAAACGGCCGTCCGAATCTCTCCTGACACCCCAACAGTGGCTGGCAGGCGCAGCCCGTCTGCCCGAACAGGCCTTTGATCGAATCGCACATCCACTACCCCGCTCGTTGGTCGGCATCCCGTTACAAACGCGAGAGACCTGGGAAATGTACGCGACCTACTACGATGCCATCATCCATGCGACAGAAACTGGACAGACGACCTTGCCCACACTCAGAGAGCTGTCCGGAACCGCACGTCACGGCATGACTGAACGCCTCATCAATACCGCTCCATTCGAGCCTGACTGGGCCCCCTTCCACTATCAGCTGAAGGAGACCGATGCCAGGCTGCGGCTCGCCTCATTACAGGTCGTCTTGCGGCGCCCGAGCGCACAAACCACCGTGCCGAATCGACTCGCGGAAGTCGGCTCGTCCTATTACGACCCATTTAGCGGATTGCCGATGTTGTGGAGCCCGACGCAGCAGAAGATCTATAGCGTGGGGAAAGACCGATTCGACGATGGTGGCGACCAGAGTTTCGATGTCAGTGTTCCTGCGATGGTCACCCTCGCACCAGCGACCAAGGAAATCCAGGCAACTCCTCCAAGCCGAAAAACTAACCGCCGCTAGTCCTAAACCGAATCTTGAGTACTAATATCGCCCCCGTCAGTATCAGCGTCACAGCATTGGTCAAAATAATCGGCCAGGACTGAAGCACCAGTCCATAGAGAAACCAGAGCCCAACGCCTGAGGTGAAAATCGCCAGCATGCCCAGCGAGACATCACCCGCAGACTTCGAGATCCATGTCTTCTGCAGCTGGGGCCAGAAAGCACAGGTCGTCAACGTCCCTGCCGCAAAACCCAACAGATCGATTCCGGTCATGATTCCCTCTCCACTCGCAAGCCCGACATTCCCGAACAACCACTCATGTCCCCCCCAACCTGCTTGTCAAGACCGATGTCCCTGTGGTACATTTGCCCGTTCGCAATATTGTCTTGATTCGACCAGATGAAGGAGTGTACCCGTGGCATTTACATGCGACCTCTGCGACAAACGACGCCAATCCGGCAATAACATCAGTCACGCCAATAACAAGACCAAGCGGATCTTCAAGCCCAACCTCCAGCCAGTCAGGGCCTTGATCGACGGTCAGCCAAAGCGCCTTCGAGTCTGCACTCGCTGCCTTCGCAGCGGCAAAGTCATCAAAGCCGTATAACAGATCCAGACAAAGACCGACGTTCGAAGTTCAGGGTATCGCGCAGCAACACCTTGGACTTCGAACCATTTGTACTCTTGCCCACCCACGCAAGCCCCTCGTCTCGCAAGCCAAGCTAGTTTCCCAGAAGACCCTTATGGGGCCGACCAGATCACACGGCCGCTCTGATCGGACAGCTTCACGGCAAACCGATCGTCCGGCGACAGGGCCAACGTCCGATTCCCATCACGGCTCATCAGCACCAGACCGACCTCGCCATTCTTATCAAGTCCCAATCCAGCTCGTGCCTTTCCAGTCTGATCCAGCAGGAGAAACTCTTCCGCATTGACCCCATTCGTCTTCTGCGCCTTCGCAGATATCGGCGCCAGCCACCAGCCGCTGACGGCGCCGCCGACCATGCTTCCAACGAACGTCACGACGACTAAAAATATAAATTGGCCTCGGCTCACAGTGCCTCCTCGTTGATATCGCACAGGGCTATCGCCCATGCTGCTGCCTGACTTCGATTTCCCTCAAGGACTGCGTGTACGGTGCGCACATCTCTTTCGCCTTGGGAGGCTCATCTTGATACTTGGTCAAACAGAGCCGATAGGCCTTCAGGAGTTCCGCTCGCTCATCCTGCAAATCCGCCGTCGATTTGAGCACCCGATATTCTTCATAGT
The DNA here is from genome assembly GCA_030645475.1 of Nitrospirota bacterium. Classification (NCBI taxonomy): domain Bacteria; kingdom Pseudomonadati; phylum Nitrospirota; species Nitrospirota bacterium. The sequence continues at coordinate 95,907 of JAUSMA010000060.1, read as the reverse complement.
AATGACAGCCAGTGACAGTGAAAATGCACCAGAGCGCCAATCCAAGCATGACCGTCTGTTTCATCAGTCCACCTTTGTCTAGATACAACAAAGGACTTGGAAGCGCATGCCTCTCAAGTCCTCCATCTCTCCCGTAAGACGCGTCACGCCTCACGTTTTAGTCTTATTTTGGAGCGGGCGAGGGGATTTGAACCCCTGACAACTTGCTTGGGAAGCAAGGACTCTACCACTGAGCTACGCCCGCTCACTGCACCGAATCCTACCTGGGCCTCTAGGCCAAGTCAAGAAACTCCTCGTACTATCCCTTGAATTCAACCAGTGCAAACTTTCGCCGACCAACCTTCAGTCGATAGGCTTTTCCTGTCACGATCGACAAGACCGCATTGGCATCGCTCTGCTTCTGTTCATCGACCTCTAACCCACCCTGAATGATCAATCGTCTGGCTTCGCTCTTGCTCGGAACCAACCCTGTCTTGGCGACCAGATCGACCAAACCGATCGTCTGGCCCTCGCGCAGATCAGCCAGGGTCAGGGTCAAGCGCACGTCCGGCTCTGCGGGAAACTCTCGCTCTGAAAATTTCTGTTGAAAGGCCGCCCTTGCCTGTTGGCCAGCCTCTGCCCCGTGATACCGGGCCACGATCATCGCCGCGAGTGCCTGTTTCGCCTCCATCGGATGTGCGGCCTTTACTCCAGCCAAGTCTTCCGTGGTGAGCAGCTCGTAGTACCGGAGCATCAATGCATCGGTGACGGACATGAGCTTGCCGAACATGTCGTTCGGGGCATCTTCCAACGCAATGTAGTTCCCCTGGCTCTTGCTCATCTTTTTGACGCCATCCGTGCCTTCGAGCAACGGCATCGTGATGACCACTTGAGGCTCCTGGCCATAATCTCGCTGCAACTCTCGCCCCATCAACAGATTGAACTTTTGATCGGTCCCGCCCAGCTCGATATCGGACTTGAGCGCCACGGAATCGTAGCCCTGCACGAGGGGATACATGAACTCGTGGATACTGATCGGCTTCTGCTCGTGATACCGTTTGTGAAAATCGTCCCGCTCCAGCATCCGCGCGACACTGCTATGCGCACTCAGATGGATCAACCCTTCCGCGGTCATCGTACCCATCCAGCGGCTATTGAACTCCACCAGAGTCTTGGCAGGGTCGAGAATCTTAAAGATCTGCCGCTCGTAGGTCTTGGCATTCTCCAAGACTTTTTCTTTCGACAGCGCGACCCGCGTATCGGATTGGCCGGTCGGATCCCCGATCATCCCGGTGAAATCACCGATCAAGAAAATAACTTGGTGCCCCAACTCCTGAAAGTGCTTAAGCTTGTGGATCAAGACCGTATGACCCAGATGCAGATCCGGCGCGGTCGGATCGAAGCCGGCTTTCACACGGAGCGGACGGTTCTCTTTTAACGACCTAGTCAGCTTCGATTCAAGTTCAGCCCGTTGAATGACCTCCACCACTCCACGGAGAATCAGATCTAGTTGACGGGAGAGTTCACTCATGTCGCTTTCTTCCCTCTGTCCAAAGATGAGGCCTCGGGCGTCACCGTGACCAATGGACGAATTCGTTCAAACTTCTTTTTCCCAATCCCTTTGACGGCTCGCAATTCGTCGAGCGAGCGAAAGGCTCCCACCGATTGCCGATGCGCCATGATCCGTTCCGCCAACTTGGGACCGATCCCCGGCAAGGCATCGAAGTCCTGTTCCGTTGCGCGGTTCAGATCGAGGAGCCCCAGGTGAGATCGTCTCGACGCGGGAGCCATGGCCTGCGGATCTGGCGTCAAGGTCGCAGGGGCTAGACTCACCGCAGCAACTGGTTCACGGCTTAGTGTATTGGCAGACTGCAACCCTTCGAACGATTTCGCGGCAAGATCATGGTCCCGATCGAATGAGGTCGGCAGTGTCCAGCCGATCCAGAAGACGACGGCCATCGTCACGGCGAACATCCCGAGCTTGATGAGAAGGGACTGCATCATGACGGCATCCGCTTTCGCGCCTGATGAATCGCTTTGCCTTCGACATCCTCCGCCGCTTCCATCAACCCTTCGGCCAGCGTCGGATGGGCATGGATCATCTCGGCCATTTGAGTCACTGTCGCGCCGACTTGCATCGCCAAGGCTGCTTCATGCACCAGGTCGGCCGCATGGGCGCCAAGGATATGTACGCCGAGAATTTTTCCGCTCGGCGACTCGGCAATGACCTTAAACAAACCGGTCGTATCCCCTGTCGACTGCGCCTTCCCCAAGCCGGCATAGCGAAAACGTCCGACCTGAATGGTCTCGTCCGGGTTCTGCCCGGCAGCCTGGGCCCGTTCGCGCGCCTGCTGCTCCGTGATACCGACACGACCGATTTCCGGCAGGGTAAAAATTCCGGCAGGAATGACGTCATAGCGAACAGTCGTCTCATGACCCATGATATTTTCGACTGCCACTTTTCCCTGAGCCGAGGCCACGTGCGCCAACATCACCTTACCGACCACGTCGCCGATCGCATAAATCCCCGGCACCGTCGTTTCCATCCGGTCGTTCACGAGAATCTCTCCTCGCCGTCCCGTCTGCACCCCGACCTGCTCCAGTCCGATGCCTTTGCTATTAAACCCTCGCCCTACGGATACCAGCAGCTTCTCCGCCACAACCTGTGAGCCGTCTTTCAAATGAGCGGTGACAGCCGTCGGTGACCGCTCCAATTTCTCTACAGTGGTTCCGGTCTCAACCGTGACCCCGCGCTTCTTCAACTCCCGCTCCATCGTCGAGGAGATATCCTCATCTTCCAGGGACAAGACGCGTGGCATCAATTCCACGATCGTGACCGCAGTACCAAGACCGCTATAGAGGGCAGCAAACTCACAGCCTTCAACACCAGCGCCGAGGATCAGCAAACTCGCAGGAATACGATCGAGATCCAGGAGATGTTGGCTCGTGAGCAACTGCTGTCCGTCGATTGGAAACTGCAGCAGATTAGGCCAGGACGATCCGGTCGCCACCACAATGGCATCGGCCTGAATATCCCGCACCGACCCATCGGCAGCAGTCACCGTCACCGTCTGCCGGGCGCGTATTGAACCAGTCCCCTGCATCTGCTCGATGTTCCAGGCCTTGAAGAGTGTGGCAATGCCCTTCACGAGTGACGCCACGACTTTATTCTTTCGGGCGACCATCTTAGCAAGATCGTACGAGACCGGTCCTTGAACGAGCAGCCCCATGTCTTCAGCTTTTTTGACTTTGTCGCCAAGTTCGACGACCGAGAGGAGGGCCTTGCTGGGAATGCAGCCCCAATTCAAGCAGACGCCGCCAAGCGCGTGGGATTCGATGACCGTGACCCGGGCACCCAGCTGGGCTGCGCGAATCGCCGCGACATACCCGCCAGGCCCGGCGCCGACAATGACGATGTGCTTAGACATGGAAACGAATCAATGCTTTTGCGTGGAGAGAAAGGCCTCGTACTGGGCTGCCGTCATCAGTCCCTCGACTTCGCCCGCATTGGAGAGATCGATCAGCACCATCCAGCCCTTGCCATAGGGATCGGAGTTCACGACTTCCGGGTGATCCTTCAAGTCGACATTGATCTTGGCAATGGTGCCGCTTACAGGTGTGTAGATCGTGGAGGTTGTCTTGGTCGATTCCACTTCGCCGATCTGCTGCCCCGCCTTGACGACGGCGCCGGGCTTCGGCATATCGATGAAGACAATATCGCCCAACGCATCCTGGGCAAAATGACTGATGCCTACCGTGGCCTGCAAGCCGCTCACGCGCACCCATTCATGCTCTTGGTGGTACCGGAGATCTTTCGGAATCATGCGCGCTCCTTCTAAAGCAAAAGAAGGCCGAAGTTGGGTAAGGCAGAAGCCTGAACTACTCTCATCGCACCTCGACTTCAGCCTTGATCTCGACCTGTATTTTTTGGGGATCGTAGTGGTCCGGTGCCTCTTTTGTCAAGGAATCGCCGGTCCGTTCATCAGCAACAAATGAGGACCGGCCTGCCCAACTGTTGCCGCAATGGAGGCTTGCACCGCTGCGACCAACGAGGCTGGGTCCGAAGCACCCAGGGCCATGCCCATCCAGAGTTGCCGTTCATCTCCGAACGTCAGCGCCAATCGTTGTCGCACCCGCTCCATCCCGGCCCCTGGCTCATTCGATCGCTCAGGCGAAATCGGCTCCGGCTGAACGATGACATGTAACCCTCGTTGCTTGGTCTCGAGCAGATCTTCTCCATAGTCCGTCAATGCCTCCGCCGGTGAGAGCACCGCCTGCTCATGCACAGCCACCGCCGTTACAAACCCCGGTCTCGTCTGACGCAACTGACGGGTGAGTTGTGCAAGAAACCCAAGATAGGTCCTCGTCTTCCACCCGGCCCAGCGCCAGGCATCCGGCGAGACCGGTTGGTCCCGGCTATCGAGCGAAAGACCAAACATCCCTTCGAACTGCCGTCGCGACATCGGGCTCCATTCTTCGGCGAACCCCCGAGCCCTCCTCGCCCCCACCACTAGCCCATCGATGTCGGTGCGCAACAAATCCTGCGCGACTTCCCCGACGGCACGCTGATAATCGGGCTGGAGTATATCGATAGAACCGGCCTGCTGGCTTATGCCGTTGGCTATGACCGTACGCCGCTCAGGACTCACCGCCATCCAGTCAGGCTCATGGAGATTGAGCGACGCCAAGACCGCCATCCCCTTGGCATGGGCGACCGGCACGATCGTCTTGAACCGATCCGCGACAACCGGAGCCTTGGTGGTTTGACCAAATATCCCCATCGGGCCTGACGCCCCAGCCTCGAGAATCAACGATGTCACACCGGCGTCGGCGAGCTGCGCAATCCAGACCCCGGCATCAGACGCCATGAGCCAGTCCAGATTCGACAACCAGAGCGCAACCTGCCGCCGTTCCAATAAAGAGGTCGAGCCGAAACTCCGGCGAAAGGTGTCCAGCCGATTGAGCGCATGAAAAGCATAAGTGCCGGCGAGCGGAACAGATGGCGGCGCCGCCCCGACCACCGTGCGATAGACCGACAGCGCAGCCGGGAGATCCCCGCGCTCCTCATTGGAACGTGCAAGCCACCAGCGCGCTTCACTCAACCTGGGAGAGTTGGGATTGGAGTCGACGAATCGTTGGAAAAGCACAGCAGCCAGCGGATACCGCTCTTGCACAAAGGCCCGATAGGCGGATTCAAGAAGCTTGGTCTGGGCGTCCAGTGCCGGATCGGCACCGGACGCAACAGACGGCGATGAAGCGGGAAACTGGTGCGCCAGACCGGCGCACCCGGAAAGAACCACACACAGCACACAAAACATCCATCGCACAAAGTCGAGGCAACGTGGAACGGGAAATCGCACAGCCGTTCACGCCTGCCAACAGGCGTCCTTATTTGACGAGGTCTGTTTCTGGGAAGAAATAGGAGACCTCAAACTTCGCTGTCTCCGGCGAATCGGATCCATGCACCGCATTGAACTCGATATTCGCGCCATGCGCCTTGCGAATCGTGCCAGCTTCGGCCTTGGCTGGATCGGTCGCACCCATCAGGTCACGGTTCTTCTTGATGGCGTTGTCGCCTTGCAGGGTAAGCACCACGACCGGACCGGACGACATGAACGTGCAGAGGCTGTCGAAAAATGGACGGGCCTTATGCACGGCATAGAACCCCTCGGCCGTTGATTTCGAAAACTGCATCATGCGGATGGCCACTGGCGTCAGACCGGCCTTTTCATAGCTGGCAATAATGTCGCCAATCGCATGCTTCTTGACTGCATCCGGCTTGATAATCGCTAATGTTCGTTCACTCATGGGCTCTAAGGCTCCTCCAGATAGTTAAAGGATAGATTGAACAGCACTGGCGCATTATAAGTGGCGGATAATGGGCTTGCAAGAGTCGGATAGGCGGTACGGTGCTCCGCCTTGGTCAATCGGCGCTCGCATCAATGATGCCGGTGATCAGCTCAGCCCAGGTCACATTGAAGGATGGAGTGACCAGAAATAGCACTGTGATTACCCTGGCCGTCAACGGCTGGAGCAATCCCCTGTACTACAATCTCAAGATACGCGCCCTAACGGGCTGCGCGACGCCACGACAGCTTCAACGTGCTGAGTCCTGAGCGCTGAGTCGGCACCGATCAAGCATCCTTGCACTGGCTCAGCACTGAGCACTCAGAATTCAGCTCTTTCAGAATGTCGCGCATCTGCGTGAAAGCTTTGGCGCGATGACTGATGGTGTTTTTTTGTTCTACCGAGATCTGCGCCAAGGTTTTGCCGAGTTCTGGAACGAAGAACACTGGATCGTATCCGAACCCCACCGTACCGCTCGCCTCTTCTGTGATCGTGCCGTCCAGCGTGCCCTGCGCCACTCGTACTTCGCCCGATGGAAGGGCGAGGGCTGCAACAGTGAGAAAGCGAGTGGTTCGTCGTTCACGAGGCACGCCCGTCAACTCTCGCAGCAACTTCCTGCAATTGTCGTCGTAGGTGGCGTCTTCGCCGGCATACCGGGCGGCATAGACACCGGGCCGCCCACCGAGTGCGTCCACTTCGAGTCCCGTATCGTCGGCGACCGCCGGCAACCCTGTGAACTCGGCAATGGCACGCGCTTTCTTGATCGCATTGGCTTCGCACGTGGTCCCATCTTCGACCACGTCCGGTGCATCGGGAAACTCATCGAGGCTGCGTATCGTGATACCAAGATCACGTAGGAGCGCGACGAGTTCTATGGCTTTATGCCGGTTGCGAGTGGCGAGCACCACTTCACGGATCATCGCCTCTCCCCTATTCCAATTCCCCGATCAGATCCCTCTGTAGCGCGGTGAGGGTCTGAATCCCGCTCCATCCCACCGCCATGAACTCATCCATTTCCGATTTGGCAAAGGGGGTCCGTTCTGCGGTGCCTTGCACTTCGACATAGCGCCCCTGTCCCGTCATGACGACATTCATATCGACATCGGCCATCGAGTCTTCTGTATAGGCCAGATCGAGCAGGATTTCCCCGCCCACTTTCCCAACGCTGATCGCGGCCAGATAGTCCGTCAATGGACGTTTCTTAATCAGCCCCTTCTTCTTGAGTGAAGAGAAGGCATCGGCCAAGGCAATAAAGGCTCCCGTAATGGAGGCGGTTCTGGTCCCGCCGTCTGCTTGGATCACGTCGCAATCGAGCCAGATCGACCGTTCTCCCATCTGCCCCATATCGGTCACCGCACGGAGGGCTCGCCCGACAAGACGTTGAATTTCTAACGTTCTACCGCTTTGCTTGCCTTTGACCGCTTCACGCGGAGACCGGTCGTGGGTCGAACGAGGGAGCATCGAATACTCTGCCGTGACCCATCCTTGCCCTTTCCCTTTCAGAAAGGGAGGCACTTTCTCTTCGATCGAAGCCGTACAAATGACTTTGGTATCGCCCATTTCAATTAACACAGATCCTTCGGCATGCTTAATGAAATTTCGCGTGACCTTTACCGGACGCAATTGATCTTTTCGCCGCCCATCGACACGTAATAATCCTGCTACACTGCTCATTGGTGACTCCTGTTGTGTGATGTGGCGCATTATAAGTGAAGGCCCGGCGAAAGCGCAATGAAACCGGCCCGGCACCCCAGCGATGACTCGAACCGAGGGAACAGCTGTATGCATTTGATCATTCCTCTCGTCGATTTGTACAAAAGTACACGGTGCGATCGGCGAAATCTGTACAGCCCTTTCCGCACTCCCGTTGAGCGCCCTCCTCCACGCCGCGCAAGCCACGATCACGGCACCCGTTTAACATGCTGTCACAGCGCATCATTCCACTCCTTCTCGATCATCAAGATGTCATCCGTTGTCAGTGGCTGGCAGTGCTGGTTTTTCGCAATATGATGGCACAAAAGGTGCAAATGCCCTTACAGTTCTCTGTGGCCCTTGACCATCATGATCGTATCGAACATCCATCGGACCTAGACAGTCGTTTCCTTCACCACCCAAGACGGACAGACCGTACACATTATGACGCTACTTCTTGACCGACCAAGCCAGCAAACCCTACTTGAGCTCAAACGCATTTTGATCGTCGATGACGAAGAGCCCATCCGTCGGCTCTTGGGATATATGCTGCAGACCCACGGCTACGAAACGGTGCTGGCGTCCGATGCGCGCGACGCGCGCGTGAAACTGGAAGAACAACCTTTTGCCTTGATGTTGTGCGATGTGAATATGCCCGGCGAGTCGGGCATGGATCTGGTCCGTAATATCCTGAGCCAGTATCCCTCGACCGCCGTGATCATGGTGACCGGTCTCGATAGTTCCGTGCTGGCGAATGCGGCGTTAGACATCGGCGCATTCGGATACATCGTCAAGCCGTTTGAGTCCAATGAAGTCTTGATCGATGTCGCGAATGCACTCCGCCGCCGCCGGCTGGAGATGGAAAATCGTCTCCAACGAGAGAACCTCGAAGACATCGTGCGAACCAGGACGATGGCGCTGCAGCAAGCGCTCGAGTGGCTCGAACGTAGCGAAAAAGAATTACGCCTCTCGCGAGAAGAAACGATTCAACGGCTGGCCATCGCCGCAGAATACCGGGACGGCGCCACGGCCCAGCATATTCATCGCATGAGTCACTACTGCGAATTGCTCGCCAGGAAATACGGGCTCTCAGCGGAACGCTGTGAGTTAATCCGCACCGCCAGCCCGATGCATGACATCGGCAAGATCGGAACACCGGATCATGTGCTCCTGAAGCCCGGCAAGTTCACGCCGGAAGAGTTCGACGTGATCTCTCAACATGCAGAAATCGGCTATCGCATCCTCGACGGATCGGATGCGGAGATCCTCAAAGTAGCCGCCTTGATTGCCTGGACCCACCATGAACGCTGGGATGGAAATGGCTATCCACGGAAGCTCAAAGGCGAAGCGATTCCCATCGAAGGACGGATCGCCGCCATTGCCGATGCGTTCGATGCACTCACCACACAACGGGTCTACAAGCCGGCTTTCACCCTAGACCACGCCGTCGAGCTCATGAGCAAACATCGAGGCGAACACTTCGACCCCGAGCTGCTCGATATCTTCTTTGCTTCGATGGACGACATCAAACGCATTCACGACCGGTATGCCGACCCTTCATCGCCCGGAATCGTTCCCGAATCATAAGTATCCGTTTCCGTCATTTCGTTGACCGGTTTTCTACCCGCCGATATACTTGCCTCATCTCGATCGGTACAGATCCCCACGCAGATTTCCAGATCCTGTACCCCACCATCTCACGCTCGCGAAAGGTCCGCCGACTATGGCAAAGAAGACGATTTCTGCGCGCAAACAAGCCGCGACACGCAATTGGATTGCCTACCTCTGCGAAGCCTTGGTGACATCGGGCACGATGCCGACGTGGGAGGCAGCCACCTATCTGACCGAGAACCTGTTTGGAGAGAAACCCAATCCTCGCCTCCTCAGTACGACAAACCCCTACGAAGTGACGTCTCAATTTCTTCAACGGCTGTACCATCCACTCGTGGAAGCCGCATCTCGCGACATCTCGTTGCCTGAGAGCGCCATGCTGCACGTGTTTACCGATATCAGCCTAACGGGAAAATCCGCGGTGCTCGTTGTCTACCTGCCTGGCAATACTCAGCCACACCAACTGTTGATGTTGGATGCAGCGAAGGCCTGGGAGTTGGTCTTTACTGATTCAGAAGACGTGAATCGGTGGGCTGAAGAACGGTATCGGCGAGTGAAGACGGCTCTGACCGCGGCGATCGGCAAGCCGACTCATGCGAAAGTCCTCGCCGCAGTGTCATAACAGAAAGGTGAACCGGTTCGTGAACAACCTTCCCCTCAGACTATCCGCCAGTGGGTTCATAGTTCAGGTTCGGCCCCAACCATCGTTCGAGTGCTGAAAGCGGCATGCCCTTTCGCAACTGATAGTCGAGCACCTGATCCTTCCCAATCTTCCCCACCGCAAAGTATCTGGCGTCCGGATGCGCGAAGTAAAACCCACTGACCGAAGCCGCCGGCCACATGGCGAAACTTTCCGTCAAGGTAATGCCTGTCTGCTGTTCTGCAGACAAGAGATCGAAAAGCAACCGTTTCTCGGTATGGTCGGGACAGGCAGGATAGCCGGGTGCCGGTCGAATACCTCGATATTTTTCACGGATCAGATCCTCAGCCGACAACGTCTCTCCTTTGCCGTATCCCCACACATCTCGCGCCTGTTTATGGAGATATTCGGCAAAGGCTTCGGCGAGACGATCGGCCAGGGCTTTGGCCATAATAGAATTATAGTCGTCGTGGTCCCGTTCAAACTCTTTACACAAGAGATCGACTCCGATTCCCGTCGTCACGGCAAAGGCTCCAAGATAATCCGTCCGGCCGGACTCTTTCGGCGCGATAAAGTCTGCCAGTGCGAAACTTGGCTGCCCCTGCAGCTTCTCCGACTGCTGACGCAGGGTATGGATGGTCGTCAAGACCGTTGAGCGCTGTTCATCACGGTAAACCTCGATATCGTCTCCCACACTATTGGCAGGGAAGAAGCCATAGACCCCGTTGGCGGTGAATAGCCGTTGCTCCACAATCTTCCGAAGCAAGGCTAACGCGTCGTCATGCAACTCCTTCGCCTTTGGCCCCACGACTGGATCGTCAAAAATGGTCGGGTAACGACCACGCAATTCCCACGTATGAAAAAACGGCGACCAATCGATATAGGGAATCAGTTGATCCAACAGCTGCTTCGGCAATGTCTTGATCCCTGTAAAGGCAGGTGTGGGAATATCGACCTCGGCCCACTTCGATTCGAATCGATTGGCTCGCGCCTTCGCCAACGGCCAGAGGGATTTGGCTCCCTTGTCGTGATGGGTCTGACGGATCGAATCGTAATCTGCGCGAATCGTCTTGGAAAACTCATCCCGCAACTCCGCATTGACCAGGCTCCCGACGACACCCACGGCCCTGGAAGCGTCCAGCACATGTACCACAGAGTGGTTGTAGGAGGGCGCGATCTTGACGGCCGTATGGGCTTTACTCGTGGTGGCGCCGCCGATCAGCAGCGGCAGATCAAAGCCCTCACGCTTTAACTCGCGTGCCACATGGGCCATTTCATCCAGCGAGGGGGTAATCAGTCCGCTCAACCCGATGATCGCAACTCCATGTTCGCGTGCTGCCGCTAAAATCTGCTCACAGGGCACCATCACCCCAAGATCGATCACCTCGTAGTTATTGCAGCCCAGGACCACACCGACGATGTTCTTCCCGATGTCGTGTACATCGCCCTTCACCGTGGCAAGGAGGACCTTCCCATTGGAGCTTGAAGCCCCCGACTTGAGCTTCTCCTCCTCCATGAAGGGCATCAGGTAGGCCACAGCCTTCTTCATGACTCGAGCGCTCTTGACCACTTGCGGCAAAAACATCTTGCCGGCCCCGAAGAGGTCCCCGACGATATTCATCCCGGCCATCAAAGGTCCCTCGATCACATGTAGCGGCTTCGCATACTGCAAACGGGCTTCTTCGATATCCTGCTCGATGTAGTCGGTCACACCTTTGACTAAGGCATGGGAGAGTCGCTCCTCGACCGTGCCTGAACGCCACTCATCGTCTTTGACTGCCACCTTACCCAATTGTTTGACGGTCTCGGCAAAGGTCACCAACCGCTCCGTCGCATCGGGCCGGCGGTTCAGCAGCACGTCTTCCACCAGCTCCAACAAATCCTTGGGAATCTCCTCGTACACCGCCAACTGTCCGGCGTTCACGATCCCCATGTCCAGACCGGCCTTGATGGCGTGATAGAGGAATGCCGCGTGCATCGCCTCGCGCACGCGATTGTTGCCACGGAAGGAAAAGGAAATGTTGCTCACGCCGCCGCTGACTTTCGCGAGCGGAAGATGTTGTTTGATCCAGCGTGTCGCGTCGAGGAAGTTCACCGCATAATTGTTGTGTTCCTCGATGCCGGTCGCCACAGTGAGGATGTTCGGATCGAAGATGATGTCCTGGGCGGGAAAGCCGATGCGTTCCGTGAGGAGGCGATAGGCCCGCTCACAGACCTCAATCTTGCGCTCGTAGGTATCGGCCTGGCCACGCTCATCGAACGCCATGACCACCACCGCCGCCCCGTAACGATGGACCAACTTCGCCTGATGGAGGAACTTGGCTTCGCCTTCTTTGAGGCTGATGCTATTGACGACCGGCTTACCCTGAATGTTCTTCAAGCCCGTTTCAAGAATGTCCCACTTCGAACTGTCTACCATGACGGGGACGCGAGTGATATCCGGTTCCGAGGCAACCAGCCGTAGAAATTTTTCCATGGCAGCCTGGGAATCGAGCATGCCTTCGTCCATATTGATGTCGATGATCTGAGCGCCCCCCTCGACCTGCTGCCGCGCCACCGAGAGCGCCGATTCATACTCGCCAGCCAGAATCAGTTTAGAAAAAGCCGGTGACCCCGTGACGTTGGTTCGTTCACCGATATTCACAAAGTTGGATTCCGGCCGCAGGGTGACCGCTTCCAACCCGCTGAGCCTGGTATAGGGCTCGACGGGCTTCGGGACGCGCGGCGGAATACCCCTGACGGCCTCAGCGATCATCTTGATGTGCCCCGGCGTCGTCCCACAACAGCCGCCCACGATATTCAGCCAGCCATTCTGCGCCCATTCTTTTAATTGGGGTGCCAGACTGTCCGGTGTCTCAGGAAATCCCGTCGGCAGCAACGGATTCGGCAGTCCGGCATTCGGATGGCTGCTCACAAGGATCGGAGCCAGACGAGAAAGCTCTTCAATCAACGGCCGCATTTCCTTGGGCCCCAAGGCGCAGTTGATCCCCACACTGAGCAACGGCACATGAGAGATCGAATTCCAAAAGGCTTCGATGGTTTGGCCCGTGACCCCACGGTTGCTGCCGGCTTGAATAAACGTCACTGACGCCATGATGGGAAGCTTCACGTGGCGATCTTCAAAAAACGTATCGATGGCAAAGAACGCGGCTTTCGCATTGAGCGTATCGAAAATGGTTTCGACTAATAATATGTCAACACCGCCGTCCACTAAGCCACGAATCTGCTCGTAGTACACCGTCACCAGTTCGTCGTAGGTCGTGCCGCGGGCCGCAGAATTGTTGACATCGGTTGAAATCGACGAGGTCTTCGTCGTGGGACCGATGGCCCCGGCCACAAAGCAGGAGCGACCAGGGGTCGCCGACATGACCTGCGCCGCCGCACGCCTGGCACATTCCCCTCCTGCCCGCGCAATTTCGTAGGCCAAAGACTCCATGCCGTAATCGGCCAGGGAAATGGCTTGGGCATTGAACGTATTCGTCTCCACGATATCGGCGCCGGCCTCGAAGTACTGGCGATGAATCTCCTCAATGATGGCCGGCTGCGTGAGGTTCAACAGATCGTTGTGCCCCTTTTGGTCCTTCTTCCAATCTTTGAACCGCTCGCCCCGAAATGCCGCCTCGTCCAGCTTCCGCTGCTGGATCATGGTCCCCATCGCCCCGTCGAGGACGAGAATGCGTTGTTGCAGCAGGGTTTCTAACTTTGCACTCATACAACCTGTCTCCGTGATCGACTACGTCTCAATGACAAAAAACCAGTCGACATCATAACTGAGCGGTTCCGGCGCCAGCAAGCAATCCCGCTTATCGTGCCTTGACAGGACGGGAGTCCACCGATAACATGCCGTGACTAGCTGGAGAGACACTGTGCTCCTGCGTGACGCGTCCCATACCATTCTCGTGCTTCTCGTCGCGCTGGTCTCGACGACCAGCCTCTGGATCCACCCCTCCCCAGCCTTTGCGGCGCCCTATTTTGAGGATGGGTATCTCGGGCTGACACAAACAGAACTCCATCAACAACTCGGAATGCCACAAGCGGTACGGGATCGAAAATCCGCGCTGCGCGTCTTCACCTACTACGCCATCACCGATTGGGAGAAGTATTTCCGGAAGCTCGTCTCCCCGGAAAACGGCGAGGATGTCTACACTGTGACCCGTGAGGGCATCGAGATCCGCTACTCATTCAGTTACACCTTCGATCCCAACGACGAAAGCGACAATCGAACCCTCTTCGTTCGGCTCGTCGACATCGAGTTTTCCCCGGCCGTCCCCCTCTCCAAGATCCCGGCACTGGTCCCGGAGTTTCACCCTTCTGAGAACCCCGCCGCTCCCTCATTCCGATCGAACATCTGGATCCTGCTATTCAAGGGCACTTCGTCGCCACAAGCTCGCTTTATTGTGAAAGAAGCCGCGAAGGATACGCTCGAATGGAGCCTGGCCTATCAACTGTTTTCGTTACAAGGCCTGCCCGATCCCCTCACGTCCAAGTCACTCGTCGATCGAATGGAAATCGGCACGCAAAGCGTCGACCTCGTAAAGCAACGCCAGCGACATACGCATGACCCTATCCTGAATCCCTACTCGCAAGAATTCTCCCAACGCCAACTGCCCCCTCAGGTGCCCACTGTCAAAAAGATTCCCCTACCCAAGTACGCGGATTAGCCACGACTGGGTGTCACGATTCAACACGATGATCAGGAAAAATTAGGGAAGGCGCTGGAGACGGTCCTGCTGTTGCTCTTGGGCTTTTACCGCCCGACCTGTGAAGAGATCCAATGCGGAATCTTGGGAAGTAAAGAGCAAGATAGGCACGGTCAAACCCAACATGACCAAGCACCAGAGAGAGAGGAAGCGAATAGCTTGGCTTCGCGCAAATAGTCTGGCCAATAGACACATCACCCCGACAAGACCGCCGACAGTCAGCACTTGAGACTGATAGGAGCTTAACCCGGAAATACTTGGCGCGAATGTACCGAGTTGCGCACGAGCGACCTGTGCCCAATCGGATACCGACTGCTGTAGCCGCACCGCCGTCGAATGATTGGTGGCGACTAGGGGCGCATGGTCTGTCGCCTGCACCTTCGCACGATACCGTTCGGGAATGGTCTCGTAGTTGTCCGTCATGACTGCCGTGCCTCGTTCATCGATATAGGAATAGATGATGGTGGCAGACACTGACTCCGGTAACAGGAGGCTACTGATCCAGAGAAGGAAGACTCCTACAAGGACAGCGGCACTGCCATGGAGCAGAAAAGGGCTTCGTTGATCCCGAGGAATCGTGTCATGGCTGGATAGACGCATCTCCATCAGTATACCGACCCAGACAGAATACTCACATCTTATTGATTAAATTGACGCAAACAGTCCGGCTTCCTTGACTCTCTCCGATTCACATTGCTACCATGCACACCATCATGGATCATACGACTGCAGCCGCCCAAGAATCGATGAACGCCTCATCCACCGATCACCAAGAACAGACACCCTTCATTCGCCGACGCCCCGTTCGACTCATGATCTATGCGGGGCTTGGAATATTCATGCTCCTCATGGTGATCTGGCCGCTCATCGTACAACTCAAAGACCCGGACTTTCAAAAACATATCGCGGAACATCGCGTCATGGTCGGTATGTCCAAAGAGCAGGTATTAGAGGCCTGGGGAGGCCCCCAAACCATCAACACCACCTTCACCAAAGAAGGCCTCCGCCGCGAAGAATGGATTTTTGAAGATTGGGAAAATGCAGCGACGGTGAAGCACCGCTATCTCTACCTGGAAGAAGGCCGGCTCATCGGCGGATGGTTTCAAGGGTCCGGCGAACGACTCCCCATTCAAACTCCGTCGAACCCCCATGCCCCGAGACCCCAGCGCTAGTCCGCGCTTACACCTGTGCCGACACGTCACGCACTTCCAACCGCAGCCGGCTCAACAGCAGGTCCGCAGAGAGCCGATCACGCTCGTCGACCATGACACGCGAGTTCAGAATGGGGAGTCCCGGATACAAGCTGCTCACATGTTCGTTCTCAAGCAGGTACGCGATACCGCTTCCCTCCAGCAAACTCGTGACCATCGCCAGCTCACCCATATTCTGCGGCTCCATCAGACAGATCATCGGCATGTCACACCCTCGATACGCACAGAATTGACGAGCGGATACCCCTCGTCTCGTTGCTTTTTTCCCGTATCCCTCTTACACTCAGCGGCTGCTAGGGGGTTTCTGTAATTTGCACGCGGCGTTCTTTGCCCGGGCCGCCCGAAATGGTTAACACACGTTTCCATTCCCGGACCTGATACACGGCCCAGGCATGCGATTGGCCTTTAAAGTAGGCATCAGGGTCTTCCCCGCTGGCGTTGAGAAAAATCGGCTCCGTGAAGCCCTCTTCCAACACATAGTCCAGGAGAGAGTCCGTCACAAAACCTGATCCTCGCAACGACACGTCTGCCAGCATGGACAGAATGTCTTCTGGATTTTGAACCGTCACACGATCCATTGATGTACCTCCGCGTCATCAAATTGTAACGAGCCGCTCAGCAGGAAGGCAACAGACATGACACGTCCCTTGACGAAAAGCCGATTCCGCGAAGAACTCTTGCGACTGATGGACCGCAAGCATCATTGGGCCTGGCCGGCATTCGCCGACGGCACGGTCACCGTCGAGCAGCTCAAGCGCCACTTCCAACAGGAATATGGCGTGTACGTACGAGACTTTCCTGTCTTCCTGGCCCGCATTCACGGCCAAAATCCCCCGGCCACAGTCCGCCGGATGCTCGCAGATAATATTTACGAAGAAGACACCGGTGGGCTCTCGCTGGGCAAATCGCACCCGGAATTGTTCCTGACCATGATGGCAGGCCTCGGATTGCCTGCCCGCGATTTTGACACGGTGCGCCTCCTCCCGGCCAGTCGGCGCTACCGCGCCTGGCTGGACAATGTCTCGAACAAGAAAGACTGGGTCGTCGGAGCCGCGGCGCTGACGATCTTCGTCGAAGGTAGCGTGAAGGACCGCGCCGAAATCGCCGACCCTTCAAAACCCAAAACCGCCGAAGAAATCGAAGCGATTGTCCAGCGCCACCCGCTGGTGAAATACCACGGCCTCTCCCCCGATGCCATGGATCTGATTCGCGCGCACCAACTGGTCGAAGCCGGCCATCGCCACGATGCCTATGCCATGGTCGTGAACTACGCCACCACACGAACGCAACAACAGGCCGTCTTGAGCTGCCTCAAGAAATGCCTCACCCTCTGGCAAGCCTATCGCGATGCGGTAGCCAAGGCCTGTGGACTAAAAAAGACCTAAATTGTGCGTTGGTTGATCTCTCTCGCATTCTTGTCTTTTATCCTTACCATCAGCCATCCGCAATTGGCTATCAGCTCCCTTCCTTCCGACGACATGGCCCTGGTTCCTGCCGGAGAATTCCTAATGGGGAATCCGGCAGGCAGCGATGGTCTTCCGGACGAAGCACCACAGCGCCTCATCTCTACCGCCTCATTCTGGATCGACCGCTACGAAGTCACGAACGATGCCTATGCGCGATTTGTCCAAACGACCGGACATCGCGCGCCGGCGAACGCCAATCCTGCCTCGACCTTGTGGGAAAACAATGTACCAATCTCCGACATCGGCACTCACCCCGTGGTGAATGTCAGTTGGGAGGATGCCGTCGCCTACTGCACCTGGATAGGCAAACGTCTGCCAACCGAAGCGGAATGGGAAAAGGCCGCACGCGGCGCCGATGGCCGCCGCTACCCCTGGGGGAACGAGTGGGATTTCACGAAGGCCAACAGCGCCAGTTATTGGGCCGGTCGCACCATCGACTTTCAGAGCGGAGCGGACTGGGATGCCTTCTGGGTCAAAGGAGAGGGCGCGCAGATTTCAAAAGAGAAGGGCCTCAAAGGCGAAGTCCTCACGATGCCAGTCGGCAGCTTTCCCGCAGGCGTCAGCCCGCACGGACTGTATGACATGGCCGGCAACGTCGCTGAATGGATACAGGATTGGTATAACCCGAACTACTACAAAGAAGCGCCCCTCTCAGATCCTCAAGGACCTCCTCGCGGCGCGATCAAAGCGATGCGCGGTGGGTCCTGGTTGAAACCGGCTATTAGTCTACGCACAGGCGACCGCGACTGGGGCACGATGGACAGTCGTCCAAGCGGCACCGGCATTCGCTGTGCGAAAGATGCGTTCTAAGGGGATGCAAAAAACCGCCGGCGCATCACCGAACTAGCAAATACTCCACCCGTTCAATTCTCACGACCGGCATGATGAGCCCCAGGCCTGCTTCATCATGGGAGAAGTCGTAGACCAGTGACTCCTCAGGAATGAGCCTCCCGATCATCACGATCTCAATCTCGACTTTCTGACCAGCCTCGATCTGTCGACGCAAGCGGTCGTGCTCAACCGCGCCGGGGATCGCAACGAGAGTGCCTGGAAGGTCTTCGGCTTTGAATCGAACCATCCCCCATCGAGTGGACGTGAAGATCGGCCCCATCGCGATGGTAAAGCCGCCAGCCGTTGGCTCATACCGGGAGAGCTCTCCGGACCAGAGAAACGCTACCGTCCATTGGAGCGCCTCCTTTCCTTCACGCTTCGCATCGCGCTCACGGTTCAACATGAACAGCCGCTCGTCGTGCTCGGGATCGTGATGGCCATGCCCATAGACCATCGCCCAGTCAGGCGGGGCGCCATCCAGCGCATCGAGAAACTGTTCAATGGAAGGCGGATCGATCAGGAGATGAGAGTCTGCTGGCAGGATCCGAGGAAGATCCTTCGGCGCAATTGTCAGGAGCGGGCTTGTACCGATGCCCTCTTCTGCCCGTCCCTCCCCGATCGGCCAGATGATCAGGAGAAAGGCGGCGATGACCGACAGCGCCCACATGGGATAACATCACTCCGTTACGGCAGCGACCGCCTTCTCGAAACTCGCACAGAGGGCCGTGACCGCCTGCTGCTCACCCGTCAACACACCACATTCGATCAAGACTGCCAGACGCGGCTGGGGGTCGATGCGGCGCAAGGCCTGGCCGGTCAATCCGCCGGACTCGATCACTTTCTGATAGGTCCCCAGCCACGAACCGGTCACGGCTCGCAGTCCGGCATCGGTTGGTTTCATCCGACCAAGTTTCACCTCTTCGAGCAATTTGGTGAGCGGGTCGGACTGAGAGATGATGGCAATCGCGCGCTGCAGATTCTGCTCGCCTGGTTCCATGATCAATTGGTGGAACAGGAACCGGGGCCACGCGGGTCACCGCAACTTCCGCAGGAACCGCCGCCGTTGCCCGGCAACACCCAGCCATCCGTGCCCCCGACTCCGAACGAAGAAATTTGCTTCTCCAGCTTCGTCGTCTTGCACTTGGGGCAGGCAGCCGGCGTGGAACCATAGACCAACAGCTCGAACCGATGATTGCATTCGCCGCAGACATATTCGAAGATAGGCATGAGTCATACTCCTTTATCTGGGGGGTATTATAAGATCGACCTAGCCAGATCGCAATCAGCGAGGGGTTCTATGTACCAAGAAGAGAAAACCTTTACCTTTCGATTCAGCCTGGAGGCCTCCTTTCCCGACGACTATGAGGGCGACGAAGAGGCACATGCATGGGTGCGGGAGTGGGAAGCGCGCATCAAGCCGGATCTACTCAAGGTGCTCTTCGACTCGTTGCGCCAACACAAGGCCTGGCAACCCCACGTGCGCAATCGCGGAAAATCCCCGGCCGATGAAATTGAAATCGTCCTGTCACGGGACTTTTCCAAACCCCAAGGATTCAGCTTATCGTGACCATGCCCCCGCTTCTGGGCCTGTACCTCCACATCCCCTTCTGCCGCCAGCGCTGCGACTTCTGCTCGTTCTACCTGGAAATCCATCGCGAGGGGCGTGCTGACGCCTTTGTCCGATCCCTCTTGCGTGAGATCGGACTAGCGGCGCAGCAACAGATCGCTGTAGGCCGCCCTGTCCAATCCGTCTATCTTGGAGGTGGCACACCGACGGTTCTGACCGTGGCTCAGCTCATCGCCATCCTGTCCGAGATTCGGAACCGATCCAGCCTCACCTCAGACTGTGAAGTCACCGTGGAAGGCCACCCCTCGACGGTCTCCGAGCAGGACCTTGTTCAACTACGTCAGGCCGGTGTGACCCGCCTGAGCTTCGGTGCAGAATCGATGGAGGATGCCGACCTCCTCAGAATCGGTCGGCCCGGCGCCGTCAGTGAAACCGTCACAGCCATGGCGAAGGCCAGATCCGCCGGCTTCACAAACATCAACCTTGACTTGATGTATGGCTTGCCAGGACAAAGCCTGAGCAGTTGGGAGAAAACTCTGGCCCATTGTCTTGCACTGCAGCCGACGCACCTGTCTTGCTATGCACTCACAGTGGAACAGGAGACGAAACTCGCATCAAATATCCGACTCGAACGGAGTCCCGCACCTGACGAAGGCCTTCAGATTGAGATGGACCAGTCTGCGCAGAGGATACTCTCGGACGCAGGATATGAGCGGTATGAAGTATCCAACTATGCCCAGCCCGGACATGCCTGCCGCCACAATCTGCTCTACTGGACCAACGGCGAATATCTGGGATTCGGCCCCAGTGCCCAGTCCTATCTGGGCGGAATAAGATTCGGCAACGTCGCTGACCTCGATGCCTACAACCGCTCGCTGACAGAAGGCCTCCTCCCCATCGAGGAGCGCATCACACTCTCGAAAGAAGAACAACTTCGCGATGCCGTGATTTTCGGGTTACGACTGATCCAAGGAATTCCCTCTCACAACCTGCATCAACATGCGTTGAACTATGGACACAGTGCTCTCACCGCTCAGTTGCTCGCGCAAGAATTGATCGAACAAGACGGTGAACGCAGCAAACTATCGGCGAAAGGCCGGCTACAGGCTGACAGCATCGCCGAGAAGCTGTACTAGGAACAGGCCGTTGAAAAAACCCGCCAGCTTCGTTCTCGCATCGTTCAGACCCTCAACGTACCACAAGGGTACGCGTCGGCCCTTCACTCGCTGCGGCCTTGCTGGACGGCCTTTTGAGCAGCCTATGGGGAAACACAATAGTTCAGTCTAACCATCATTGACTTTTTTGCTAATCAGAGTGGAAACTGAACGCAGATCACGTCGGAGGTAACATGCCCGTTAATATGGATCCTGCCAAGAAGCGAAGAAGTCAGCCCGTGCAGCCGGAAGCGGTTGCCGCACCAACCGAGAAAGAGACCGCCCCACCGATTCAAGCGGTTCAGTTCGGCCAAGAGACGGAAGAGGATCGAGTGAAGGATCTCGCGGATGCGGAGCTGAAAAATCTGTGGGAAGCCACCGAAGTCATCGACATGGACAAGGTCTAGAAGAAAAGAGCCGATGGCTTATAGCTTATGGCTGATAGTCGGGAGAATCGGACTGTCTCTATCTGAGCTATACGCCATTAGCTATCAGCTCCGCTCTCCCAGCTGCTATGCGGGCAGAAAGAAAAAGGCGATCGAAAGCATCACATAGACTCCAACCAGCATCACCCCTTCCATCCAGTGCGATTCCCCGTCCATCGCGACAAATCCGACGATGAGGACCGAGATGGTCACGGCAGCGACTTCGAAGGGCGTAAAAATCAGATCCAGCGGCGTCCCGAAGAAGTAACTGGCAAACACGAGTAGTGGCGCCACGAGCAACGCAATCTGCAGACTGGAGCCCACCGCAATCCCGTAAGCTAGATCCATCTTATTTTTCAGCGCCACCATCACCGCAGTGGAATGCTCAGCCGCATTGCCCACCAAGGCCACAAGAATGACGCCGACAAACACCTGCGTAAGCCCGAGTTTGTGCGCAGCAGGTTCCAATGCCCCCACCAGCATCTCGCTCATCAAGGCCACCAGACAGGTCGCAACGGCAAGCACGGCGATCGAGGCCTGTTTGGTCCAGGGCTGCTCTCCAAGGTCCGAGGCATCATGCTCCTCCCCGGCAAACAGATGGCGATGGGTCTTCAAGGAGAACAGGAGACTGGCGATATAAATCGCAAACAAGACCATGGCAATGGTAAGACTGAGCTCCCGTTCGATCGCCACACCACGGTCGGCTGCAGTGAAATGGAAGAGCGCAGGAATGATGAGGCCGACAGCAGCTAAGAGTAGAAGACTGGCCCCCGTTCCGGCAGCGGTTTGGTTAAACTTCTGCCGCTCATACTTCATGCCACCGGCAAACATCGAGACACCAAGAACGAGTAAGATGTTTCCCAGGATTGAGCCGGTCAGCGACGCTTTGACGACGTCGTGAAGGCCCTCGCGCAGAGCCACCAGTGCGATAATCAATTCTGCTGCATTGCCCAGCGACGCATTGAGAAGGGCGCCGATCCCGGCACCGACATGAGCCGTTAAATGTTCGGTGGCTCGCCCGAGCAAGCCGGCGAGCGGAATAATGGCCAGGCAGGCCGAGATGAAAACCAGCAGCGGATCGGCTCGAAGCACCTCGAGCGCGATCGTCACAGGGACGAAGATGAGCAGATAATCAAGCCACGACGTGAAGAGATATTTCACGCGCGAAAACTAACATGACTGTGAGACTTTGTCGATGAATCACCGGCAACCACCCCACGCGTTGTTCTACCCCTTCCACCTCTGCCATCCGGAGACCCTGACCAGGCTTCTGACTCGCTTTGCCACCGTGCACTTTCGCGACTTCATGGCGATGCAACTGACGCCCATGACAGGCGTCACGGCCTTTCAAGACCGGATGGGCATGAGTTTTCCAGAGCTCATCGAGTCGGGGCGCCTCATACAAGGGTATGACGTGAGTGGACCGCTCACCTCACTGGTGGCAGAGGCCGTCGACCGAGATCTCCGCGACCCCGTCTGGCGCGCACAATTTCACGCAGCCCTCTGCCGTGACCGCCGTCTTCAGCGTGGACTCTTCGAACCCTCCCATGCGGTTCGCATCGGCGAGACCGTCGTGCCAGGCCCGGCTGCGCTCCTCCATCTCATGGACAATTCGTTCAGAGAGGAACCATTCGACCTCGCGCGGGTAAGGACACTCTCGAAGAGGAACCCGACTCTTGAAGAGGGGTATCTTTTTGAATATGGGCTCGCCCTCGTCAAGACATCCGCCTCACTCGTCTATACGCAAATGCTCGCATTGGCACATCAACTCCAGCCGGCCACAGATTCCCCAGCGCATTTCACACTCTATACGCAATCCTGCGCCCGGGAGAATTGGGTGAGAACCAACCACCTGCTCACGCGAGTCGGCTATTAACCACGACTCTAGGCACAGACTTGCCCCGTCAGCCGTATGGAGAACGGCACTAGCGCGCTCGACCCCGAACGCTTCGCGACGGCCTGCCGGAATAATCCAGGTTAAAAGTTGCTCCAAACTCTGCTACTATTCGCCTTTATGGCAGGCATAAAAACCCCCTTTGCACCTCCCGTCCCGATCGAGACGACCAGTACCGGCACCGGTAGCGGACTCGATGCGCGCGTGATCGTATTCAATTGCGAATGTCACACCTACGAGCAAGTGGTAGGGCTCTTCTGCCAATACATTCCAGGCATGACCAGCTCGAAAGCCTTCGAACTGGCATGGAAAATCGATCATGATGGAGAAGCCATCGTGTTTGCCGGGGGGCTGACACAAGCGGAAGAGATCGCGGCAAAGCTGGCAGGCGGTGGACTACGAGTGGCAGTGCAATAATCGCCCGTCGGCTATTTCTTGCGTTTAGGCTGTGCGGCTTTGACCGGTTGCGCCTTTGCCTTTGGCTTGACCCTCGAGACAGCAGGCTTCGCAGCAACTTTCGCCGGTGCGGCCTTTGCTGGAGCGGGCTTCGTCGGCGCAGTCTTCTTACCATGGCTCCCGCCGCCACCCTTGACAGGCTTCCCTTCAGCGAGCTGGGCCTGGAGTTTGTGCGTGGCGGACGTCTTATTCAGTTTCTGAACCATGTCTCCACTATGAATCCGCACTTGATACAGCTCTAAGAGCTTGCCAATGGCCTTCTGATCGCCCTTCTTCGCGGCGTTCAGCAATTTACGGCGATGGTTCATCTCTTCTTCTTCGGTATGAGAAGCAGCCCGTCGTTCCATGTCCATCCTTTCGTTCTACGTGGAGAGATAGCCCCCGCGCGGCGCGAGTATACCCGAAATGCTCAATTTCTTCTAGCGCCCAAGTGGGAACACTGAGCGAGACTGGCGAGACCAGCCCGGTCTATCTCGTTCATCTGGTTTCTCTGGTTAGTCTGGTTCAACCAAACAAACGAGATTAACCAAATAAACTATAACAACCAGCCACCTCTCACGCCTGCGAGCGCTTGTGGCAGCTTTCGCCCCAAGCGTATACTGCGGTCTAAATCTGGCAGGATGCTCAAAATGGCCGTCAGCAAGGCCGCAGCCGATGGAAGCACCGGAGGCGTAGCCTCCGGGCTACGTTGAGGATGCTTTCGAGGCGAGAACGAAGCTGGCGGACGTTTTCAGCATCCTGCCTATTCGGCCCAACAAGGAGATGACCCCATGGAACAGCAGAAGCCAAAACAAGAAGAAGCCCCAGTCGCCGACGATCCAAAAGCCCGCGAGCTGCTTCGACAAGCCTTCGAGAAGACCGCACGCTGGCCCAAAGACTTCAAGGGGTTCACCGCCGACTTGACCGTCAATGTGAACGGGAAAGAGACCAAGGGACCGGTCATGGTCAAAGGCCCGCGTGAAGTCTCGGTCCAACTGGGAGACCCCGAGGTCCAGAAGTGGGCACAGGAACAGCTTGGCTCGATCGCCGTGCACCGTGGCCCGAGAAGCTTCGAAGAGTCTGACGGCAAATACTCCTTAACGATGGAAGAAGACGGGCATCCCTTCGGCACGAAGCTGAACATTCACGGCTCGAACTCCTTCTATCGTCTCAAAGACAATCGCATCACCCAGATCAATCGCAAAATGGCGCACCCGGGCATGACCCCCTTCGCCTTCACGATCAATGTTGAGGAAAGCTCCCTCACCCAGGATCAGAAGAACCTCACGACAAAATATTGCGTGTACTACTACTCCCCGACCGACGGAAAGCTGAACAACGTGGAAAGCTTCACCGATAGCCACGTGCGTGTCGGATCATCGGATCTGCCGGCCACCCGCCGCATCATTACCTATGAAAACGGGGCGGTCGTCGTAAAGAGCCTCACGTTCACGAATCACAAACTGGTCTAACAAAGGAGCGGCGATAGCCCGTGCGATGACAGCGCGGCCCGCAGGATGGTCAAAAAGTCCGTCCAGCGAGGCCGCAGGTGAGTCGAAACCGGAGGTGTACCCTCAAAGGTACGTTGAGGATTTCGATGAGCTGAGAACGAAGCTGGCGGGCTTTTTCATCATCCTGCTATGGACCTACGGACATCATTCCCCCGCAGCATGAAATTCACGCTGGCGGGCTACGTCCATTTGGCTCGCATGATCGATAAGTGCCGCGCCGTGCTGGCCGGCACGGAAGGCGAATACATCTATCCCTGCCCGATGGATGATCGACTGATGGAATTCGCCGGGATCACGGCCGATCAGTTCACCGCAGCCGTCAAAGCCAATCCCACTGACGACACAGTAGCCCAGTGGTTCAGGAAAACTGCAAAGCCACACAAAGCCTCTGAGCTCGAGCTCTGGAACGATTTAATGCTGACGCGCGGGCCGAGCAGTCCCGAGAAACAACAGTACTTCAACCAGCTGAGAGACGCCGTCGATTCTTCCCGCAGCGACCTCACTGCCTGGTCCGATCTGCAGGACTTGGAAGAAGGCAGGCCCGTTCCTCGACGATCATAGCCCGGGCCGCACATGTGACGTCCGAATAATTCTCCCTCAACGCACCCTGCATCTCTTCAGATTCACGTCTGAATCGAATTCGATTCAAAGACGAATGAACATGACCGCCTGACTAAATCAGACCCTCTCACCTGAGCTCACCGAATCATCAGTCGCATACATCTGTTTGTGGCGCGAGTGACTCCAGAAAATATCGCCAGCCCGCGATGGTCTGCAACTTGCTTATGAAGCGGCATGTCCGATGCTCAGCAGTTCGTACCTGGCTCCGTCCGCCACACCTCATTATCCGGCATGGAATAATAGGTGCACAGATGCTTACCTACACCCTCTCGGTCGAGCGTGAGGAGATGGGATCATGAAGTAAGGAGGACGTGATGCATCGCCCAATCAATCAAAAATATGTGTTCCATCTGTTGAACGAAAGCCGCTGGATCGCCCTTCTTCTTGCCCTGCATGTTCTGGGCTGTAGCTCGGACCCTCCGCATTATGAAGGGGCCTTTTCCGCGAGTCAGCAAGTCAAAGGCAATTCAGAATCGATTTCTGCGCCGGTGGATATGACGTGGGGAGCCATTCTTGAGGTCCTCTCTCAACAGGGCTTTCTGATTCAACAGGCCGATCCGAAGAGCCGGATCATTCTGGCGAATCGGGAAATGAGATCCAAGGAGGATAAGGATCTGTCCCACACGGTCTCCACAACTGTTACGTTGTTCCCCTCCAGCGACCAACTGACCCGCGTCATGGTTGCGGCGAACCAGACGACCGAACTCCATAAAAAATCCTATACCTGGTGGCACTTGCTCTGGATCATTCCCCTCTTTCCGACCGGAACGGAGTACACCACCGTGGTCGTCGAACGCGACACCGTTCGCAGCCCCCAGTTCTATAACGATTTTTTGGGAGCAGTGAAACGATTATGCGAAGAAAAGAAATGACCGTCTCAATCCACACCTGTGCCCTCATCGATTGAGCGAGCCTAGATCAATGCCAGGCAGTTTGGGCAGCCCAAGAGTAATCACCAAGACCGATACCGGAATAACAAGACTGCACCGACCTCGTCGCTTGACCTGACCTATTCCAGCAGCTCCTAGCCCTTATACATATCGTGCGAGTACAATAGGATCTCCTCCAGCCTGCGCCAAGCCGGGGACCGGCGTAAAACGATGGATGCGAATGGTCTATTGTCACGGAATTGGAAAATTGATGCAGACCTTTCCGATAACCGCGCCGCTTATGACATGGCCGCTTCTGGCTCTGACCGTCGCGCTGGCAGCCTGTGGCAGCATAGATCCCGGAACAACCTACCTGGCGACAAATAGGACGGGCGAGAAACTTCGAACCAAAACGATCGTCGGAGCAACCGTCCCTGCCGGTTGCCCCACAACCCCGGCCTCGCTTCCGACTGGTCCGAATGGATTTACCATCACGTACCAGGAGCCCTCCACCAATGCGACCGGTTCTCCGCTCACCAATCTCCTGCTGACCTCCATCTATCTCAGCTCGCCTAAGGGCCAGACCCAGGTCATTCGCATCTGGACGAACGACCCCCGAGGGGGAGGAACCGTCATCATTCGAAATATCATCCCGCCTGCACCTGAACTCAGAGTCTGCGTGACCGCCACCAACATCGCAGGACAGGAATCGTCCCCGGTGTCCCAACCCCTGCCAAAGTAGACGCGCGCCACACCCAACCTGCACGTGCCTCGATTCACGCACATCCTGTCATGGCACGACGGCTCTCCTGAGCTCATCAACGGAGAAGAAGGGGAAGGAACCTTTAGAAATGATGCCGGTCGTCCGATAAGAGAAGGACGAGCGACAGACTCCCTCTGCCCGATGCATCCATTCAGATGACTCGGCAGTTGGCGAACTTTCAGATACATCTCAGGAATTCACATCGATGAAACGAGTGGTGATCGAGGAACTCTTGCCGGATATGATCCTGGTCAAACCCGTGACCAATGCCAACGGACTTCCCATCGTAGCAGTCGGGACCATCCTCGACGCGTCCATGATCGAGCGCCTCCAACGGATGGGAACGACCTCGGTCTATGTGGAGGGCGATGCCGGGGGCGCCGGTGGAAAAACGCTGACGGAGCTGGAGGCTGAACTCGATCATCGGTTCCGGCATGTCACGCAAGACTCTATCCAACAACTCATCCTCAAGACTCTCCGGACACATTTGCATGCCACGCATAGCACCGCGTCGGCAACAGAGGGGCCTGCGACAGCATGACCACATTCAATCCGACAGACCTGCGCAACCGGATCGAGAAACTCGGAGACCTGCCGACGCTCCCCCATGTCGTGCAGCGGCTCGCCGCCATGATCGGCAGCCCAACGGTCTCGACCGAAGAGATCGGCTCAATCATCGAAAAGGATCAGGTCCTCGCGGCCAAAGTCCTCCGGCTTGCCAATTCACCGTTTTATGGATTCCCCTCCCGCATCAGTTCGGTGGCCCATGCGGTCATCGTCCTGGGATTCAATGTCGTGAAGGGCCTCACCCTCTGCGCCTCGGCGCTCAATATCATGAAAGACGCCGGCATGGATCAGTTATGGCGCCATTCCCTAGGCGTCGCCATCACGGCCAACCTCCTGGCAGCCAGACTGGAAATCAAGAACCCCGAAGAACTGTTCGTCGCAGGCCTGCTACACGACATCGGGAAAGTCGTCCTCTACGTCAAATGGGCCGATGTCGGAGACCAGATCAAAGAGGCCTACAAAGTAGGAGGCGATCGGTCACTCTTCGACGTGGAGCAGGAACTCACGGGTCTCTCACATGCGGAGATCGGCGGCTACCTGGCCAATGCCTGGCATTTACCGGTCACGCTCCGCGAGCCGATCCTCTACCACCATGCACCGACGCTCGCCAAAGAAGCCACGGTGCAAACGGCCATCGTCCATGTCGCCGATATCCTGGTCAAAGGCCTGGCTTGCGGAAACCCGGGGGATGACCTCATCCCGCCGCTCTCGAAAGCAGCATGGGACATGGTGGGGCTCGATGAACAGACGTTGGCGGACTATATCGCCAAGGCCTCAAGCGAGTTTGCCACCATCGACGATTACCTATGAACCCCTCCCTACCAGGACGGCGCATTCTCCTCCTGCACAATGAACTCGCCCCTACCGTCACCTTGACCTCGGCCTTGGAGAAAGCCGGTTTCCAAGTCGTGGAAGGCAACCTCCCGGACCTCGCGCTGCACGAACTCGTTCACGATCCTCCCTGTCTCATCCTGGCAACAGAAGGAGCCGGGGGCCATTCGGCGGAAACACTCACGCGAAATCTCAAGCACGATGCCTTCCTCGGACGACTGCCGTTGATCCTCTTCGTCCGGGACAGCCGACTCAACGATATCGACTGGGGGGAATTGGGAGTCGACGATTTCATCACGATCCCCTATCGCCCTGAAGACGTGGTCCACCGTGTGCGCCTCTGCCTCAGCCGCCTAACCCGTTCGCTCGATGCCAACCCTCTCACCCGGCTTCCAGGCAACACCACCATTCTGTTCGAAACCACCGCCAGAATTCAGAGCGGTCAGCCCTTCGCCTTGGCCTATGTCGATATCGACAATTTCAAATCCTTCAACGACCGCTACGGCTATGGCCGTGGAGACGAAGTCCTCATCGTCGCCTGCCGCATCCTCACTACGGTAGTGGGAGAACTCGCCGGCGCAGAAGGATTTGTCGGCCATGTCGGAGGAGACGACTTTGTGTTCATGAGCCGGCCCGACCGCATCGACGCCATCTGCCAGACCGTCATCAAACGCTTCGATCTGGTGATACCGGACTTTTACGACCGTGACGATCGCCTCAAGGGCTATATCGATTCCGTCGATCGACGAGGCAACAAAGAGCAGTTTCCGATGATGAGTCTCTCGATCGCCGTCGTGACCAACGAACGCTGCCCCATCACCCATCCGGGAGATGTGAGTAAGATTGCCTCCGAACTGAAGAAGCGCGCCAAGGCGCTAAAGGGCAGCGTCTACGTCAAAGACCAGCGCGGCCTAGCCGGCGATGCGCTCGATGCGAATACCGTACCTTCACAGGAAGACGACGCCACTCCAGCAGAGCAGCAGAAACAATAACCAACCCCACCTCATAGCCAGATAGCCCTGCAAGACTGAGCATAGGCTGAAGCAACCCGCCCGCCCAGCACCTGTGCAGCGTATCTCGTGTCTTGATAGGAGCTGATGGCAGAAGAGCGCCTCTGAAGAGGGTTTCAGGGATGCCGAAAAGGAATTACGGTCATGGGGAAGAAGGAGTGAAGAGGCGCCTGTTAGAAGCGAGAGAACCTTGTCCGGCGTTTTCGCAAACCTGAGTAGCTCTTCCGGCTGATGAGTGAATAGGACATGGTGGGAGTTGGGACGGTTTCCATGCTGACGCCAATCAACAGTCGGCCGAGGATCACCGTCGTCGCGATGAAGCCACTGCTACTGACCCAGCTGCTCAAAGACTGTGCGTCAAGCAAAACACTGGTCAGGTTGAGCAGCCAGACACCGACTCCAATGGCCACGAGATACGACAACTTCGTCGTCTCAGCGACCCTGAGGGCGATCGCCACACCAACCGCCCCTGTGAGTAGCGCGAGCAGAGGGAAGCCAATGTGATCGGTCTGGGGCGTGATCCCGTTGATGGCAAACACCAGTCCCGCCACAAAGGTGGTGCCATACACAATGGCAACCCCTCGAAGAATCGTTCGCCATGCCATGGGTTGGTTCCTGTCCGCCATAGGGCACAGGATACGAGCATGGCAGAACGAACCGCTATCCTACGAAATGGGGGGGAAGGATGGGATGGAGGCTGATGATCTTCTGTGCTCGCGGAACGCGCACGATGAGAATGTGCTCGTTCGACGCGCGCAGTGGAAGATCAATCAGCCCCCATCCCTAGGGGGAAGGATAAGTAAGCTCGGAAGGAGGGAAAGACACAGGTCCGGATCGGGTCGCCGACGGTTAGGGCGCCGTGGTCACTTCAAACGCTTTGGCGACGAGTGTTTTCTCTTTCATCCGCTTCACCAACCCAGCATAGGCCAGGTCGCGGATAATGCTGGTGAACTGCGCATGGTAATTACCGACGAGGCTGGCTCCATCGATGACCACATCGTAGACGAGCCAATTGCCGAGCCGGTTCGCCAACCGGAAATCGAGGAGCGTATCCATCTTGGTGCCCGTCAACCTCGTCTTCACTTCGGCGAACTGTTCCTCGCGCTGTTCGGACAGATAGACCACCTGCTCGCCTGCATACGAGTCGATCCTCCCGGCAAACGTGTCCCGGAGTAATTGCACGAAGAGATCGACGAATTCCCGCCGTTCGCTGTCCGTCAAGTCCGTCCAGGGCACGCCCAACGCACGTTTCGCCATCTCTTCATAACTCACTCGATCCCGGACCACCTGCTCGATCATCTGACGTCGTTCCATGGAGCGGCTCGGCTGCTTCACCTCCGCATTGTCGAGGATACGAACCACTTCAGAGATCGTGCTCTTCACGGACTCCGTCGGGGTCAGCTCAGCAGCCAACGCACCAGTGCCGGGCAACGTCAGGAGTGCCACCAGCCCCGTGATCACCGCCCAACCTGAGCCCTTGCGCGATTCGAGACTGCGAGAACCCTGACTGACGGCTTTGTCTAATATCTGTTCCATGTGATGGCCCTCCTCAATCCTGTCGGCATATGCCTGTCTCTGCCCACTGACATACAGCAAGACCCATGCTGGACAGCCAGGAGGAAAAGCCCTCCTGATCCGACGAGAGAAAAACCAACAAAGCCATGGACATAGAGCCTGCCGAGAGGAGCGGCTTTCTAAGGATAGGTGCCCAAGGTCGCTAGGCACTGTGGCAGAAGGAGCACAAACGAACCTTACTGTCGCCCAATCGCTTCAGTGCCTGGAGCAAATGGAAGGCTGGTTTCCAGCGCCTCCCCGTTTGGCCAATCCAACAGATCTCGCTTCAATGGAACAGGACACGCAGGATAGGGCAGCGGCCAAGACTCCAGTGAAAGTGGACTGGCTGCTGTATGTACAGTGTGCGCACGTTCTAATTATAGTGAAACCATCCATAGGAAGGTGTCGCATGAAGCATTCGGAAACCAGACCCGTGGGGGGACAAGGGCAAACCATCAACCTCCGCGCCAGTCATAAACAGAAGACCTTGATTGACCGGGCTGCGGAAATGCTTGGCAGGAGCCGGTCAGACTTCATGCTGGACACCGCATGCCGGGAAGCGGAAGCCGTGCTGTTGGATCGGCGCTACTTTGCGCTCCCTACAGAGATATTCGAACGTTTTACCGCCCTGCTCGACCGCCCTCCCGCGCGCAATCAAAAACTTCGACGTCTCCTTCGAACCAAGGCCCTGTGGGACAAATGCTTGACGGCCTTGAGGCCATCAAGCCGCCCGAGAAATTAACCACCACACATGACCTCGCGAACTTTGATTCAGGCGAACCAGCATTAGATGATTGGCTGCGTCGGCGCGCCCTTCACAACGAGGCCAGCGGAGCCTCACGCACCTATGTGGTCTGTGTCGGGAAAACCGTGGTGGGATACTACACGCTCGCCGTTGGTGCGGTGGCACATGCGGAAGCACCTGGGCGGATGAAACGCAATATGCCTGACCCTTTGCCGGTCATGGTCCTCGGACGACTCGCAGTCCATACCAGTATCCAGCGTCGTGGTATCGGCAAAGGGTTACTGCGTGACGCAATCCTGCGCACAGTGCAGGCCGCGGAGATCGCCGGTATCCGAGCGATTCTTGTCCCTGCGATCTCGGAGCCCGCCAAACGGTTCTATGAGGAATGCGGATTTACAGCCTCGCCCATTGACCCCCTGACGGTGATGTTGCCCCTTGCTGAGGCCGAAAAGATCTTGAACGCCACAGACTGAGGCTCCTCACACAGGCCACGGAAAATCTCTGTGGCCACGCAGTTCGCTCCAGGCTTTGCCGACGTATTCCACTCCCACACCAGCCAGTTTGCCTGCAGACTGACTCCCCTCCCCTACATGTTCCTACATACAGACATCGTGCGGTGCCGAGCTAGGTGACTGATGTTGTTGAACATTTATCGAATCGACTGAAGGCACGACTGTTGCTCCTTCAGACGATATTACATGTTCGCTGTCCGTCGAGACCCTTCATTCTGAATCATCAAGGAGCATCACCAATGTGGGACACCAAGAAACCCAAGAATAAGCAGACCGATGCCGAGAACTTTACCGTCCTGGGTAAAGACGTCACGTTCAAAGGCATTGTCTATTTTGAAGGCACCGTCCAGCTCGACGGATGCGTGGAAGGCGAGATTCACACCACGGGGGTGCTCGTCGTCGGCGAACATGCGGAGATACGGGGAACCGTCTCGGTCGGCACGTTACTCAGCAGCGGGAAGATTCAGGGCACCGTAGCAGCGGTCGACAAAGTACAACTTCTCAAGACCGCCGTGCAGATCGGCGACGTGCATACCCCGGCCTTCTCGATCGAAGATGGCGCCTATTTCAAAGGCTTCGCAGACATGGGCCCCGGCCCTAAGGCCGAAGAATCCACGCAGCACAGCAACGGGATGCCCAATCAGACCATCCGGCACAACAACGCAGGCCTCCGCCTCACGGAACGGGAATCCGATTACAAGCAGCTCGCGCACAACATCGAGACAGACGAACTCGTTCACTGACCCATCGCTACCTACCCACCGCAGCGCCGCAGGCCATGAAAATCTGCCATCGGCGCCATTCCTTCCTTCCCGTATCCCGCTGGGGATAAGAGCGTATGGCAAGAGGGGGAGAGACAGGCTCGACGGTCTTCTGCGCTCGCGGAACACGAGCAAGCGAGCAATCTACCGGCCTTCACAATCCTCATTCATAGGAACCGCTCAAGAAACCCCTACCAGACTATTTCGCACTATTCTTTGCGCTCTGCGGGGCTCTGAACTACAGTCGTCTCATGCGATTGCAATCTTCAACCGCATCGAACGGAACAGCGCAAAATTGACATCCCCCCGTGACTCCAGTAGGCTTTGATCATGACAACCGCGACAAGCCATCCATACATTGTCTGCACCGAGGACATTCTCCACGGAGCCCCCATCATATCGGGTAGCCGCACCCCGGTGCGCGCAATCGCCGAGCTCTGGAAGTTCGGCATCGCCCCTGAAGAAATCATCGGGCGTCTCCCCCACCTCACATTGGCCCAGGTCTTCGATGCCCTGAGTTACTATCAGGAGCATCGCGAGGCGATCGACGAAGACATCCGTCGAAATCGCGTACCGGCCGAGAAAATTCACCCCCGCCTCCAGTAACCGAGCCCGCGCTCTTCATCCGGCTCTACCTCGACGAAGATGTGTCTGTTTTTCTTGCACAACTGCTGCGTCCCCACGGCTTTGAGGTGCTGACCACGCGGGAGGCCAAGAATCTTGGATGCTCCGACGAAGCACAACTGCAATTTGCAACAGCCCGTCAGCACACCATACTCACCCATAATCGTTGCGACTTCGAACAGCTGCATGAAGCAGCGCTCCGAGACCAACGGCCCCATGCAGGCATTCTCATCGCCAGCCGCCGCGCCTCAGACTTCGAACTCGCCAGACGGATCATGACCGTGCTCGACACATTCACCGCCGAAGAAGTCACCAACCAGCTCTTCTACGTCTAATAATCCCGCAGCGATCATTCAAAAGGTAACTATCCGCAGTTCAGACTCCTTAGCCTGCTTCACGCGACGGCTGACCGTGGCCTTATGCACGGCGAAGTGGCCCTAATTGCATCGAGCCGATACCCGTATTATCGATAGGCCGTATGGATGAGAGGGTGGCGATCGACCACATGAGCGAGGAAAGTCAGAACCTGCGTGCGGTCATGACCCTCATTCGCGAGGCTATGGAGGGTTCTTCTCGCCTTGCTACCAAGGCCGGAAGCTAATGGGCACAAGGCGAAGGAGAAGAGCCTGTTTCTTCCCAAGAGCGCACAGCTGATGGCGTATCGCGTATGGCAAGAGGGAGGGAGAGAGACAGGCCAGACGGTCTTCTGTGCTCGCGCAACGCGCGAGGGATCGTCTATCTAGGTGGCTTGTCTTTCTGGTCAGCCTGGTTCTGTTGGACGAATCTCCAGTCCGACCAACCAGACAAACCAGACAAACCAGATGAACGAGACAGACCAGATGAACCAGCATTCGGTCGATGCGCGCAAGATGGGAGCCCACCAGGCCGCCCCTCTGATCATGGAGGGAAAAATGGAAATAGCGTTCGGCAAACTGTCCCACATGGGCATAGACCGGCTGCCGAGGAAAACGTAGAATGTCTCTGTTTCCTCCCATGTAAATGCTGTCTTCAAATGCCTGACCACAATCCAACACTGAAACCATTGCCCGATGATCAGACTCTACTAGGCATTGCCGGCCTTCCTCCTCATCTACTAGGAGACCCCGGGCGACAGGCTGTCTACTCCATTCAAGGAACCGTCTATCAAGCCTGGTGTTCAATTGATGCCTGGCTTCGGCTAAATAATGCCGACGAAGCAATCTACTTGGAATGCGCGGAAGACTTCGATGTTGTTAAGCCCGGCAGTGCTATTGCTGTGCAAGTTAAGAAGAACGTAGGTTCTATTTCGTTGGGCAACAAGAAGGCTCGCGAGGCGCTGGAGAACTTCTGGACACTGTCCTGCAATGAACCCACGCGTCAGATAGATTTCCACTACCTTACGACCAGCTCTATTGCAATGGAGGAGGACTCAAGCTTCGATGGTCTCAAGGGCATTGAGGCTTGGCGCGCTGCGCAGACGAATTCAGAGTTAGCTGCCAAGATAGCGGAGTATTTAAAAGTAAAACTTCCTGCTGGCAGTTCTTTGCGGGCGTTTTTAGCAGACGCAACTATTGATGATGTCCAGCAGCGACTCATTAGGCGATTTTACTGGTTCATGGACCAGCCAGACCTTGAAGGGGTCAAGCGTAGCGTTAACAATCGCATCGTTGTGCTCTTGGCAAGCCAGGGACGCCCACCGTCTCTCTGCTCACGCGTTCAAAAGTACGTTGTTTCCCATTTTTGGGAAGCAGTACTAGACCCATTACCTGCCAAAAGATGCTTGACTCGTGGCGAGTTGTTGAGACAGGTCGAAGCGGCGATTACTATTAATTTGCCAATACCAGTTGAACAGCTGCTAGACCTTATAGGTAACGCACATCCTGGCTTGAATTTACTCAAACTTTTAATTCTCAAATCGCCACGCCCCCCTAATCCACTCCTCCGTAGACCAGCGCTCACGCAGCACCTGGAAGAATTGGTCAAACAACGCCGAGTCATCTTGCTCACAGGGACAGTCTATAAGGGCAAGACTACTCTCGCACAGCTTGTCGCTTCGACATTGTGCCCCGAGGCATGGTGGATCAACCTAACCGGGCGTTCCCTGGGCGAGGCAGACATCGTCCTCCTCGCGCTGGCTGGTCAAATTGAAAGTGGGGAATGTCCAAGCCTGGTCGTTGTCGATGACATGGACATCAGTCCGACTGCTCACCGTGTCTATCGAGACTCGCTTGAGTTGGTGTTGCACCGGGCTAACGCGACAGGGCGTGGCGTCATTCTTACTGCGCAGGGTGCCTCTAGCGATTCGGCTGTCGTTCAAGACTTCAACAATATCCAAGTTCTTGATGTGCCCGAGCTGAGCACCGAGGAAACAGAGACATTGTGCCTCGAGCACGGTTGTCCAGAAGCACTTTCAAATATCTGGGGTACTTTCGTAAAGATCTGGACAAGGGGTCATCCAAAACTCGTCCAGGTTCGGTTGGCTGAACTCACCACCCGCGGCTGGCCTAAGCCTAATCAGACTGATTTGACCACGCAATCACCGGCTGTGATCTCCGTTCGTCAAATGGCTCAACAACTACTAAGTGAGTCAGTGTCTGGTCCCACAGCTGAGTTTGTCTACTTAGCCTCAGAATGCACCGTGCTAATGCATCGAACAGTTGCGATCCGACTGGCTGAGGCCGTTGAGGGGCTGACAAATGCCGGGGATGTACTCGACAAGCTCACTGGAAAATGGATTGAGAAGATCGAGGGGCAATGGTTTCGCACCACTGCGCTGCTTCAAGGAGTTGCTGCTGACGTCTGGTCCCCTGAAAAGTGCAAGCAAGCGCACATTCGCTTGTATGTCGCTATTCAAGCCAAACAGCCCCTTGACCCATCTGAGGCAGCAGCACTTCTCTATCACGCATTCATTGCTCAAGACCGCGCACGGCTAGCTTACACAGCAATGCACCTCCAGCTGATCGCAAAGGAGGATGCCGAGCGCGCGGTTGAAAGGCAGCTTCTGTGGCTGCCTCTTATCGCACTGGAAGCTGGCCAATCTATCATCGACGATGTGATGATAGGGCCAATTCTCCGACGATTGCAGTTTCAGGCTGCTTCGACATTGGACTCTGATTTTCTCCCTCAAATTTGTGAACGTTGGGCAGACGACATCGAACGGATTCCGTCGCCTGAAGCTAAATCCACTATGCTGGCGATCATGTGGTCCTCCATTGGATTTTCACAGAGTCTCAAGGTGCCGCTCAGACCTCGCCTTCAAGCTATCGCTGGTATTGAAAGACTACCAGACGATTTGCAAGAGCTTCAGGCTGATAGGACACGAAACCTCCTAGGGAAGGACGATGTGGCAGCGTCGGGCTTGCCCGCTAACG
The DNA here is from genome assembly GCA_030645475.1 of Nitrospirota bacterium. NCBI lineage: Bacteria > Pseudomonadati > Nitrospirota > Nitrospirota bacterium. The sequence continues at coordinate 58,737 of JAUSMA010000060.1, read as the reverse complement.
GAACGACAGTCCAGATGATGTTTCTTTTCGCAAACCGGAGCTTTCGCAACATAGCGAGTCTCGACGAGCTATTGCAGTGGTTAGACAACGTGGCAACAGATGACCTTCGTAAACAGTTTGATACGATGTTGGAATGGCCGGTTGTGCAAGATTTAGGCGCATTCGTACAGGGTGCGTGGGCTGCCAAGCATGAGGAGACCACAGACTGGGAGCCTTGGCTGACACTCTTTGAGCGAGTGGACGATTACGCTAAACGCCGAGATTCAGCTCGATTTGGTCAGGAAGCTGCTAAAGCCAGAGCGATCATTCTCTCCGAGTCTCTCGATCGGAGTGAGGATGCGTTGGTTGTGCTGGATAAGGCTGACGCGGCCTTCGGGTCTTCGGCCGTGGTCCTGGAACAACGAGCCAATGTCCTCTTCCATAGACAAGATGATGAGGCGGTTCTAAAGATCTGGCACCAGCTGACTTCCGCCCAAGCTAGCAAGGCTGTGCTCGATCCGTTCGCATACCGACGAGCGGGCGTTAGCGCTGCTCGGCTTAAGCAGTATGGTGATGCAGAGCGAATCTTTCTTGCAGCCGCCGACTCCATTACTCCTGGGTCTTTCGACCTCACTAAATTTGGCCTGCGAATGGATGCCGCGCTCGTCGTATCCCTCAAGGGCAACCAACCTACTGCGGCAAGGATATTGGTTGAGGCGGTCCTAACATTACCTCCCGAAGCAGCTGATGAAGGTGATACCCGGTGGGACGCCGTGCAGCGAATGACCGTTGAGGTCTGCAGAATCATCAGGAAGGCCTATTGGAAACAGGAGGGGGAGGAGTCACGGATTCGGCCAGGAGATGCAAGCTCCCCCATCCTGAAAGCTCCCAAGGTTGAACCAGGGCAAGCTGCCCGCAACGAAATGACCAGGGCTCAAGTGCTACTTCTTGCGACTACTCTAGGAGTAGGGCCGTCCTCCATTACCACTGAACTCGAAACCTTGGCAGGCTCGAGGTATCTCCTTGTTCGATGGTTCGCGTCGCAAGCACGCCTTGCGTTATTTTACGCTGCTGGTGCTGAGGTCGGCTTCATTCAGGCATTGGTGGATTATGAGACAGCAACAGCTGACCTTTCACTTAGACAAGAAAACCTAAATCCGCTGGAGCCCGACACAGGACCAACATCGAATCTGACGGTCTTACCTGAGCGATGGTTTGGTCTGTTGATTGCAGGCATCGTCTGCAGCGGTCCTTACTTGACTGCCCACCTAGAGGGATGGCTAGAAGAAAGCAGAAAAGAACTCGGAAACGATGCTGTATTAACTAACGCCGTACGGTTGCTTCTCGAAGGGGCTTCACGCCAAGCAGATCTTCTTGAGGCAACTGTTCAGGACACAGCGAACCCAGGGACCGTACGTTGTGGAGCCGCAGCGAAGCTACTGTTGAGCTTGCCAGGTGCTACCATAACCCTGCGGCTGCAGAATTTCCTTGTTTCAGCAATGATCAGTGACTCGAGCGTCACACGCCAAGAACTCTTCAACCTCCATGTTGCGAGACGCTTCGCAGGTTCCTGGCATGCACAAGCAGAGAATCGCTTCCAGTTTTCCTCTCCTCGCACATCTGTACCTGCATTGCTCCGAGTAGTACATGATGTTGAGGCCGGGAATGGAACCTTGAGGAAGCTGCTTCAGGCAGCTGCAAATGCCCTCGATCAGCCCTTGGGCAACTTCATCGAACACGTCCGCTAGCTTGATTCAGGGATCAAGAGTTTCCGGAGACTCTTTTTGGCCAGAAAAATGGTTGGGAGTCTTTTCTCGGCTGAATATCCATCGCTATTCTATCAACCATCTCCCTTGAGGGCGGGCTAGATCGTCTCCCACTGCACGCGGCCTCTCAATCCCCTACTCCATTTTCAAGAGTGACCTGGTCAATCCTCGATTGCGCACGTCGAACGAGCACATTCCTATCGTGCGCGTTCCGCGAGCAGGAGGACGACCAGGCTGCCCTTCCCATCCGATTCCAAGCTCGCTCATTCTCTCTTAGGGATGGGGGCTGATTGATCTTCCACTGCGCGCGTCCAACGAGGGCCTTCGGAGGCCGCGCGTTGCGCGAGCACAGAAGATCATCAGGCTCCATCCCTCCTCTGCTTCGGGAGCAAAAAAGCTCCTCAATCCCTTGCGCAATCCCGCTGGTCTAATAAGCAGATTTCAATTTTCTCTACCTCTCTTTAGAGGAGTGGCTGAGGCTGCCCTTTACTGCGCGCATCGGACGAGCACCGTTTCATCGTGCGCGTTCTGCGAGCAAGAAGGGCACCTGGCCACTCCTCCTGCCCCTATGCTCTTGTCTCCGTCGCTGCCATACTCATCTCCCGTGTCTGTTCGCCCAGAGTAACATCCTGACGCTGGAAGTCCTTTCACGCTGGAGACCTCGATGATCGTGACCCTGGAGATGAATGGCCGAAATCGGCGGCAGGCGCTCGTCGTCGCCGGCCTGGTGGCCTGGGCTGCGGGCCTGTTGGTCTGGCTGGCCCCTGCGCTCTGGCTCCTACTGGGTCTGATCCCGTTCAGTTACTGGTGGGTGCGGCGGCGCTATCTCCGGCGGGTGACGGTGATGCAGCAACCCTTTCCAGACGAGTGGGAACGAATTCTTCGCACGCATGTCGCCTTCTTCGTGGCGTTGAACGATGCGGAGAAGACGCGATTCCGGCACCTGGTGCAGATTTTCCTCGACGAGATCCAGATTACGGGCATTCGCACGGAGGTAGATGAGACGATTCGGGTGCTGGTGGCGGCGAGTGCGGCGATCCCGATCTTCGGCTTCCACGACTGGGAATATCATCGACTGCGTGAGGTGCTGATCTACCCGGATGCCTTCGACGACGCCTACCAAAGCCATGGGGGGTCCGATGAGAACATTCTTGGGATGGTCGGGCTGCACCATTTGAGCGGAGTGATGATTCTCTCCAAGCCGGCGCTCCTGGCAGGGTTCGCCCATCAGGCCGGCACACAGAATGTGGGGGTGCATGAGTTTGCGCACCTGGTCGAGCAAGAGGCGAATGAGTATGGGCTCCCGCCGGAGGTGCCCTGGATGGTGGTCCGGCAATGGGTGCGCTACGTGGCTCGGGAACTGGCTCGCCCTTCGACGCATCGCGCCCACGTCAGTTCCTATGCCTACACGAACGAACACGAATACTTCGCCGTGCTGGCCGAGTATTTCTTCACCTCGCCGGAACTGTTGAAACGCCGGGATCCCGCCTTGTACGCCATGCTGCGCGGTATGTTTCACCAAGACACGGGGTCGCTGCTCCCGTTGGTACCCCCACGTCGCCAGGGGGTCAGCCGCAACGCGCCCTGTCCCTGCGGCAGCGGCAAGAAATACAAACATTGCTGCCTTGCAGGACCGGCGAAGCGCGGCTAGCTAGTTCATCTGGTCTATCCCGTCTATCTGGTTTGTTTGGTTGATCGGACTGGAATTTCATCCCGAAAAACCAGACAGACAAGCCCCTGCGCGCTGCGCGAGCACAGAAGATCATCAGCCTCCATCCCGCTCTCTATTCCGCGATCAGAAGGACGGCCAGGCCACCCTTCTCCACCTACGGCTTCTTCGTCTGAGGTGACTCGATTTGGGCTGTGTCTTTCAGCCGTTGGGCTAATGCACAGCAACAAGATGTAGTAACGGAGTCGTTTGGGTGGCAACCGCAATAGAAAGAGAGCCCGCTGAGGACAGGAGGTCGGACGTCGAACCGTGCGCTATAGTTACATGGTACGCGGAGACAAGATCATGGAACAGAAGAGTCATCTCGCCGCTCAGATCCCAATTCTTATGGTTAGCCTCTCATGTGTCTGCGCTATATTTCTGGGCCAGCGCTACATTGAAGGGCTAGAGCAACGCACGGTCTTAGTCGTGGACCAAAACAACGTGGCTCGATTCGATACCGAACATCAACAGCGCTATCGTTATTTCCGGGATCACCACGTCGTCACGGAGAAGGCCTTCCGCCAAGTGCTGACCGAATGGGAGCGAGAACGATTCAGTCAACCGCCTTTACATGAGCCTCCTGAGACAGCCCATTACAAACATCGCTTGCGAAGTCTCTAACACCTCGCCTGGCGACATCCCATTGGTCTGCACCGAGAACTCATAGAAACGAACAGCTATCAATGCTCCTTCCAAGCTTGCTAGTTACCTACCCCTCTCAACGGGGAAGGGTGGTCTGATCGTCTCCCACTGCGCGCGTCCAACGAGGGCCTTCTGAGGCCGCGCGTTGCGCGAGCACAGGAGACCGTCAGACTACCCTCACCCCTCCTCTACCGCCAACCATCCTGACCAGTCCCCCCTCCAAATCCTCCGAAGTTCCCCCCGAATCCCCCCTGCCCGGTTCCCCAATACTCGCCTTTTTGAATCCGTCTGTAGGGATGCCGGAGATCCGGACGGCTGATCCACCAGAAGAATGAGATAGCTCCGATGCTGGTAAAGAGGGTGATCCAGAAACCGACACCTTTGAAATGGGTCTTCGACAGCGTCCCGACCCTGATTTCTTGCGCCGGCGCGGCGAGCGAGACCACGGTGCGATAGAGCCCTTCGCCGAACTGACCCCGGTCGATGAACGGTTGCAGATGCTCATGTCCGACTTGATTCATCACCGTGGGGGTAATCACCGGCAACATCTGCCGGCCCAGCGTGATCGCGACTTGTCGGTCCTCCACCGATACCAGCACCATGACGCCATGCTCTTGTTGCGCGGACCCGATACCCCACTTGGCATAGATCGCCGTCGCATATTCGTTGATCGTCCCGAAAGGCTTGATGTTCGGGACCGTCACCACGACCATTTCCACGCCGGTCTTCCGCTCCAGATCTTGACAGACGGACCGGATGCGTTCTTTCCATTCCGCATTGACCACCTGGGCATGGTCGCTCACGTAACCTCGCGGTTCCGGCAATTGGACCTTGGGTCGATCGTAGGGCACCGCCTGAGCGGTCCCCGCCACGAGGACGAGGCAGCAAACGAGTACAATCCTAACGAACTTCGTCATCGTGGCCCCGGCTGCGGCAATTGTTCGACCGCACGCGTGAGTTGCGTCATGGTGTGTAAATACCGGTCGAAGAGGCGAGGCACTTCGTGCGGGCCGGGAGAAATCTGCCCGCGCTTGAGCAACAAGGCATCCAACAAACCATGCAGATCGAGATTCAACTGCTCGGCCACGTCCTTGATTACGGAGTCGGAATGAGAAAGGACTGGCCGCCCGAGGAGCCGCTGCACCCCGCGCAGCAATGGCAATGTCGCCGTAATCGAGAGCGGCAGCAAAATCGTGGTGGCATCGTCGGTCCCGCCCCCTTCGACATAGCGCTGACGCAGCCGGAATAGATTACTCGTCATGCCCTGAACGACGGCCTCTCGCAGCCGATCGGCCTTCACGTGAAAACCGATGAAGGGATCGCGCCCGCCCAATACGCGATGGTGCTCCTGGATTTCCAGAAACTCGAGCGGGAAGACCGCAGCCGACTGGTGCAGCTCCTCTTCCGTGAGAAAGAGAGGGACCACGATCTGTTCCTTGCTCCATTGACGGTGCAAGGCGCTGTACTTCTTGAGCACGGCGCTGTCGTACGACGACACGAGCAGCAGGATATTCAGATTGGAACGCCCCGGAAGAAATTCACCACGGACGGCGCTGCCATAGAGCAGCATGCCTTCCAACTGGTCCCCGAAGCAGCCTTTGACCTCCTTCACGTAGGTCTGCAGCAGCTGCTGGGTTTCGTCCGACAATCCTTCGATCACACGTTCAGTCATGCCCTATTCCTCATGAAGACTTCGGATGTGGAGATTGTCCATTCGCGCGAAAATCGGGAAGAAACCCCGCGGCGATCACGCGGTCGATCAGATCGAAGGGCGCAGTCGTCCGCAAGCCCGCTGTGGTCGAGAGGACCTGATACCGCAGCCGTTCGTTCCGATCCAAGGTCTGAAACACACGATCGCGCAGGAAAGCCACGACCGGATTGCCCGTATTCCAATAGAACACTTGCTGATCGGCCAACTGCTGCAACATCGTGACATGCGGCCGCCTGATCCGTTCAAACTCTTTCAGCCTGGCGGCTGAATAGTCCTTGTCGGCCAAACAGCCAGGCAAGAGATCGGACAGGGCCATGGCATCGACCATCGCCTGCATCCGTCCCTGCGAGGCATGGGGATTCATCGCATGGGCGGCATCGCCGATCAGGACTGCCCCATCCGCTACCCAGGTCGGCGTGCGTACCCGCCCGGTCGGCATGTAGGCGGTCTGGCTCCAATCGTTCAGACGCTTGAACAGTCCGGTGAACTGCGGCGCGATCTGGCTCCAGGCCTGCTGCAAGGAAGGAAGGCCCCGCTGCATCACGGCCTCCATTGAGCCGCTCGGGATCATGTAGAACAAATAGACTTTGTTCCCTGTCGCAGGAAAGAGACCCAAAATGGTCTTGTGCCCAACGTAGTAAAACGATTCGGAGATCGGCTCCTCCGATTCGAGAATCGCAATCAGATAGCCGTCGGGATAGCGATGCAGGTCGGCGGGAATCTGCAAGGCCTCGCGCACCTTGGAAAAGGCCCCATCGGCGCCGACGACGATCTTGGCGCGGATCGTGCTCGTGCCTTCCGGCCCTTGCGTGGTCAATCCCACCACCTTGTTTCCCTCGCGCAAGAGTCCGACGAAGGAGGTGCCATAACGAAGGGTCGCGCTCTGCTGCTGCTGCACCGCTGCAACGATGGCATGATGGGCCACGTTCGGCAGGGTGACGATGGCGCGATTGTACGGCTCTGGCAGGTCGTTGTAATCGATGCTACAGAGGCGCTTGCCTCCGGCCCGGCAGAAATGAAAGTGCCGCACGGATCGCGTGGCGTTGGCCGGTAAGGATTGCAGGACGCCCAGGCGATCGAGCACATGTTGTCCATTGGGTTGGAGAATTTCTCCCCGCAATCCCTGGGGTGGACCGGCAGCCTGATCCAGCACGACGGTACTGATCCCCTGCTTCGCCAACGCCAGGGCGAGGACCGCTCCACCGCCCCCAGCTCCTACCACCGCCACATCGGTCTGTTCAGTCGAGTCTGCCATGGTCTCAGTGGGCGTCCCAGGCCCGATACCTCGTGTGATCGTTCCACATCATCAGGAATTTCTCCCTGGCTTTTACGGAGATCGCACGATCGGTGATGATATCGAGCCGCTCATCGTTATAACGGTTGCCGCTGGTCGTATGGTTCATCGAGCCGGAGGCGTTCACCTCATCGTCGATCACGGCCTGCTTCAGATGCATCAACCCGTCGTGCTCGTTGACCAGAATAGGAATGTCGGCCAGATGCAACGTATGCAGCGCCGCGCGCTGCTTGACGTCCTCGGTGCGCTGCCGGTCGGTGATCAATCGCACATCGACGCCCCGCTTCTTCGCCGCGACCATCGCCTCCACGGCGCGAGGGGTGGTCAGCCCATAGACCGCCACGTAGAGATAACGTTTGGCCTGTCCGTAGAGCGCCGTCAGGCGATCGAGTGGCGCATCGTCCGGTGCATAGTAGACCTCCACCGTGGCCGCCCAGCCGGCCCCGACCGGAACCGTGAGCAGCAGGGCGACGAGAGCCAGCGACCGGATGATGGAGTGGGCAAGGCCTGCGCTCATAGATGACAATTGCAGGCTCCCAGTTAGTCGAGCTCAAACAACATTTTGAAATGTTCGTCCGTGGCCTCCCAGGCCTCGGGCGCCGTGGTAGAGAGCCATTGCTGCAGAAACTGCTTTTGGCCCGGCGTGAGCAACTGTTTGATCTGGTGTGTGCGGCCTTGGAGGGGTTGGAGAAATCCGACCCGCTTCTGAAAATCCAACGTGGCCGTGCGGACATACATGTTCGTAAAGATCGTCGGCTTTTCGTCTTCCCCCTCGCCTTGAATCCACACGGATAAAAACTTCTCTAACTCGAGTCCGGCGCTATCCATGGCGGGATCGGTATCGTGAAACAGCTCGTTTTCGGATTCTTTGAGCGGAATGGCCTCAGCGGACCGGAACATGAAATTGCGTTTCCACATGCAATCACGCCTCCAAAAGATGGCATAGTGGCGGCGGATCACAAACAAAGTCAAGCCACCAACCGGCCCATTTCGTTGCCTTGACAACGGCAAAGTCCGTTTGATAACGTGTTGAAATTGTTTAATCTCTGGGCCATATTAGGAGTCTTCATGCAGGTCAAAATCAATGGCAAGCCAGAAGAGATTTCAGGAGGAACGGTCCTCGACCTTCTCCAGACCAAAAAAATCGAACCGCAAATGGTTGCGGTCGAAGTCAACGACGCTGTGTTAGACCGGAATCTTCTCGCCACCACCAGCCTGAACGAGGGCGACCGAGTCGAGTTCTTGTTCTATATGGGAGGTGGCCGGTGACGATGCCGCTGCACAAGGATATTACCGAACTCATCGGGCGGACTCCCCTTGTCCGTCTGAACCGGCTCTCCCCTGCTGGCGGAGCGACGATCTACGGAAAGGTCGAGTTCTTTAATCCTGGCGGGAGCATCAAGGACCGGATCTGTCTCAACATGATCAACGAGGCGGAACGCCTGGGTCATTTGAAGCCCGGCGGCACGATCGTCGAGCCCACGAGTGGAAACACCGGGATCGGACTGGCATTGGTCGCCGCGGTCCGTGGGTATAAGTTGATTCTCGTCATGCCGGAGAGCATGAGCATGGAGCGGGCCAGTCTTTTGTCCTCCTACGGCGCACAGCTCGTCTTGACGCCGGCCTGGGAAGGGATGAAGGGCTCGATCCGCGAGGCGGAAAGTATCATCGCGCAAAATCCGTCGTACTATATGCCGGATCAGTTTTCCAATCCGGCGAATCCGGCGATGCATAAGAAGACCACCGCGCTCGAGATTCTGGATGCGCTCGAAGGAAAGATCGATGCCTTCGTCGCGGCGGTTGGCACCGGCGGCACGATTACCGGATGCGGAGAACTGTTCAAGGAACGGAATCGCGACGTGAAGGTGATCGCCGTGGAACCGGCCGGGTCGCCGGTCTTGTCGGGCGGAGAACCGGGGCCGCATAAGATTCAAGGTATCGGCGCAGGATTCATCCCGAAAGTGTTGAACCGGGCCATCATCGATCGGGTGATGACCGTGACCGACGACGAAGCCTATCAAACGGCCAAGCAGCTTTCGAAGAAAGAAGGTCTCCTGGTGGGAATCTCCGCGGGAGCCAATGTGTTCGCCGCACAGAAAGTCGCCCAGGAATTGGGACCGGGCAAGAACGTGGTCACGATCCTCTGCGATACCGGAGAACGGTATATCAGCATCGAGAAGTACTTTAATATTTAAGGACGCTGAAAATGGCTTCCACCTTCGTTCTCGGCTCAAGAAAATCCTCAACGTACCCCCGAGGGTACGCCTCCGGTTTTCTCTCGCCTGCGGCCTCGCTGGAAAACCATTTTGAGCATCCTTTTAGATTCACCAACTGAACATCATGGAATTTACTGAAGATCAGATAAGCCGCTACAGCCGCCATATCCTGCTACCGGAGGTCGGTGGCAAGGGGCAGAAGAAGATCGCCAAGGCCAAGATTCTCCTGGTCGGCGCGGGAGGCCTGGGGTCGCCCGTTGCCCTCTATTTGGCCGCGGCCGGAGTCGGCACGATCGGACTCATCGATAGCGACGTGGTAGATCTGACCAACTTGCAACGTCAGATTCTCCATCACACGTCGGATGTGGGCCGCCCGAAAGTCCTCTCGGGCAAGGAAAAAATTCAAGGCTTAAATCCCGACGTCCAGGTCTCGATGTACGAAGAGCGGCTCACCGCGGGCAATGCGTTAAAGATCATCAGCGAGTACGACGTCGTGATCGACGGGGTCGATAACTTTACCGCCAAGTTTCTGATCAACGACGCCTGCTTCTTTGCCGGGAAACCGTTGGTCCACGGCGGCATCCTCCGCTTCGATGGACGGGTGACGACCATTGTGCCGAAGCAGTCAGCCTGTTATCGTTGCGTGTTCAAGACGCCGCCGCCGGCCGGGCTGGTCGCCTCCTGCCAGGAAGCGGGCGTGATCGGCGTATTGGCCGGGATCATCGGCACGATCCAGGCAACGGAAGCGTTGAAACTGGTCTTAGGCATCGGACAGCCGTTGACGAACCGATTCCTGGACTTCGATGCACGCAAGACCCAGTTCCGAGAGATTAAGATAAAGCGAAATCCCGATTGCGCCCTCTGTGGTGCGCACCCGACGATTACCGAATTGTTCGACGACGGCGATCCTTTTGCCGGCTGTGCCGTCCGGCCGTAACCATTGACGCAGCGAGGTGGAGTCACCATGACCAAAATGAAAGCGCTAGTCTGCCGCGAGTGCGGAAAAGAATATCCGACCAAAGCGATTCACGTCTGCGAGATGTGCTTCGGTCCCCTCGAAGTGAAGTACAACTACGAGGAGATCAAAAAGAACATTTCCCGCAAGAAGATCCAGGACGGACCACTGAGCATCTGGCGATACGCCGATTTGCTGCCGGTGGAAGGGCCGACCTTCCTCGGCCCGCATGCCGGAATGACCCCGCTGGTGCGCGCCAAGAACCTTGGCGCCTACCTCGGATTGGACGAGCTCTATATTAAGAACGATACGGTGAATCATCCGACGCTCTCGTTCAAAGATCGCGTGGTCGCGGTCGCCATCACCAGGGCTCGCGAATTGGGATTTGAAACCATCGCCTGTGCCTCGACCGGCAATCTGGCGAATTCCGTCGCCGCCCATGCGGCTGCCGCTGGCATGCGCGCCTACGTGTTCATTCCCGGCGATTTAGAAGCCGCGAAGGTCCTGGGCAATTTGATCTATAAACCCAACGTGGTCGAGGTCGAAGGCAATTACGACGACGTCAACCGTCTCTGCAGCGAAATTGCCGGTGAATATGCCTGGGCCTTTGTGAATATCAACGTGCGGCCTTACTATGCGGAAGGCTCGAAGACGCTCGCCTATGAAACGGTGGAACAACTCGGCTGGCGCACGCCGGACCAAGTGGTCATCCCGATGGCCTCAGGCTCGCTCCTGACCAAGATCTGGAAGGGCCTCCATGAAATGAAAACCTTGGGACTCGTCGACGACGTGCGCACCAAGATCAACGGCGCGCAAGCCGAAGGTTGCTCCCCTATTTCGACGGCGTTCAAGGCGGGACGGGATTTCTTCAAACCGGTAAAGCCGAAAACCATCGCCAAGTCCCTGGCCATCGGCAACCCCGCAGACGGGTACTACGCCCTCAAGGCGACGGCCGAGAGCAAGGGCTCCATGGACATGGTGTCGGACGACGAAGTGGTGGAAGGCATCAAACTACTGGCGCAGACGGAAGGCATCTTCGCAGAAACGGCCGGCGGCGTGACGATCGGTGTGCTCCAAAAGCTGGTGAAACAAGGCACGATCAAGAAGGGCGACGTAACAGTCGCCTATATCACCGGCAACGGCTTGAAGACGCAGGAAGCGGTGATCGATGCGGTCGGCAAGCCTCACCGCATTCAGCCGAGTCTCGCAAGTTTCGAGAAAACCTTTAAGATGGGAAAGAACGGTGGTGGTGACGCATGATTAAAGTTCGCATTCCAACTCCACTCCGTCCCCTCACGAAGGGACAGGGCGAGGTCGACGCACAGGCGACGAGTATCACTGAGATGATCGACACCTTGAACACCGCGCATCCTGGGATCAAGGATCGTCTCTGCGACGACACGGGTGAGCTTCGCCGTTTCGTAAACATTTACGTCAACGAGGAAGACATCCGATTCCTCAAGGGCAAAGAGACCTCGCTCAAAGATGGCGACGAAGTCTCGATTGTGCCCGCCATTGCGGGAGGCTCATCATGCCAAGCATGAAAGTGCATGTGCGGTTTCCGGAAGATAAAATCAAAGAGCCCGTCATCTATCAGATCGGCCACGAGTTCAAGGTGGTCACCAACGTTCGGCGAGCGGACGTCCGTGAAACCACCGGTTGGATGGATCTCGAGCTGACCGGAGAGAGCGCAGAAATCGAGCGGGCAGTCGCAGGCCTTCGCAAGAAGGGCGTCATCGTCGACCCGATCGAATTGGATGTGGTTGAAGGGTAAGGGGTGCGAGGCAAGGGGCTAGAGAAAATCCTTCTCAAACCTCTCGCTCTAGCCGTTTACCTCTAGCCGAAAGCGAAGCATGGAACTCACCGAACAACAGATTCAACGATACAGCCGTCAGATTATTCTCAGCGAAGTCGGCGGCAAGGGCCAGATGAAGTTGAGCAAGGCGAAGGTCTTGCTCATCGGCGCCGGTGGACTCGGCTCGCCTGCAGGACTCTATCTTGCTGCCGCCGGAGTCGGCACCATCGGTCTAGTCGACGGCGATGTCGTCGATCTCTCGAATTTACAGCGGCAAATCATGCATTCCACGGCGACAGTAGGCATGCCGAAAGTGGAATCGGGCCGTAAGACCCTGTCGGCGATCAACCCTGAGATCACGATTAAGACCTATCACCAGAACGTCGACAGCGACAATATTCTTGCGCTGGTGTCCGAGTATGACATCGTGCTGGACGGGTCCGACAACTTTTCGACCAGATTTCTCGTGAACGATGCCTGCTTCTTTGCCAAAAAGACGCTGATCTCCGCCAGCATGTTCCGGTTCGAAGGCCAGCTGACGACGATCAAGCCCCATGCCGGCTATCCCTGCTATCGCTGTCTCTATCCAGAGCCACCGCCGGCTGGATTGGTTCCGAACTGCCAAGAGGCCGGTGTCTTAGGCGTCCTCGCCGGGACCATGGGTATTCTTCAAGCATCGGAAGCGATCAAAGAAATTCTCGGCATCGGGGAAACCATGGCCGATCGCCTGATGATTTACGATGCCCTCGAAATGAAATTCAGGAAGGTCCGCCGTCCCAAGGACCCGGCCTGCCCGCTCTGCGGCGAGAATCCGAAGATCAAAGATCTGAGTATGGACTATGTGGTCAGCTGCACCATTTAGCCTCAGGATGCTGAAAACGCCCGCCAGCTTTGTTCTCGCATCGTTCGGATCCTCAACGTACCCTGAGGGTACGCCTCGGACCCTCTCTCGCTGCGGCCTCGCTGGACAGACGTTTTGAGCATCCTGCGTAAGATTGGACTCAACTAGCGTGGCTGATCTCGTCATTCCTCAAACAATCCTCGACGACATGGTGGCCCATGCCAGGGAACTCGCCCCCTACGAATGCTGTGGTCTGCTGGCAGGAACCAACGGCGCCGTCACCCATATCTATCGGATCAAAAATATTGTGGCGAGCGAGGGAGCTGAAAAACTGTCTTCCTTCGATCCGGCCAAGGCTGCACATCTGGAACGGCTCTCCCCGGCTGAACGAGCCGAAATTGCCTTCGTAATGGATATGCAGGATTTTTCTACGGCAAAGAAGGATATTCGAAACAAAGGACTCGACCTACAAGTGGTCTACCACTCGCACCCTCACGACCCGGCGCGCCCTTCCATCACCGACATCAAGATTGCCACCGACTACGAAGAAATCTGGCCGAAGATCAACCTGCCAATCCCCGCCTATTTGATTCTCTCCCTCATGGAGAAGTCGAGGCCCGATATACGTTGTTACTGGATCAAGGGTGGGACGGTCTCAGCGGCGCACATCACGACCGCGAATTAAGCCTGGTTTGTTTGGTTACATGACCCGAAGAAACCAAACAAACTACATAAACCGGATAAACGAGATAAACCTCTTGAGAATTTCCAGTTTGTATCCCATCTGCCCCAATGCGATAATGCGCTCCTCATTGTCTTCATAAGAAGGAGTGCTCGTCATGCCCTATCTGCGTACGACTCTTCTCTCCGGATTGTTCGGTCTCATCCTGCTCGGCCTGATCGCGACTCCTGGCTTTGCCGAGGACAAGAGTTTCTATAGCCCTATCATCAGCGTCAACTTGGAAGAGCACAAGATATTGATCTCCACACTCGGGGCCGTTTTCTGGATCGATGTCCCCGATGCCGCCAAGCCGCACCTCGAGAAACTGCCGATCTCGGGCCTCGCAGATTTCGTGCTGGACATGAGAGAGAATGGGCAACCGCCCCTGCTTAAAAGCTGGAAGATAAAATCAGGGGAATCGACCTGCAAATACTTCGATGGAACGACCTGCAAGTAGTTTCGTTGTACGTAACGTGTCGTTCGTCGAGCGTAATAATATGCGAGAATGCTTAAGAAGCCAGAGATGATCTAGCGCGACATTCTGAGCTACTTCCGCAAATCTCAGGCGGGCGCTTTCAAGAACTCACCATGTCCCCGTGTATTTCCCCTTCAGACCTTCACCCGAACACTCTTCTGAATTTTCTCAAACGCTCCATCTAGAAACCAAAGGAAGCGGGCTGGGGGTCGAGTTAGGTTTTAATTACCGGTCATCGCCGCCGAGCCGAGTACTTGGAGCTGTGCATCATCGGACGTCGCAGTCGTAATCGTGAACAACATCTTTCGTGCCGCGTTTGGGAAAGCCCACTCGTACGAAATGGTATGGGTTGGACCATTGGCAGGAGTATGGGCACGCTCGTCTCTTACTGGCCGTGAAACCAGTGGAGCGGGCGAATTGCCGACTAGCGCCACAAACAACTGCTCTGCTTTCGCGGCATCGGCTCTCCGCGCATACACCGCACAAATATTTTTATCGCGGGGAAGAGCCAGGACGAAGGTTCCAGCTTTATCAGAAACCGGCCAGGCATCGCCCTGATTTCCAGCCAAGAAGTGAGCAGATTGCTCCGGAGCGAGCTTGGGCATATCTTTCAACTTCTCCCGAAGACTATCCAGGTTCGTGATGTTCTTCAGGCAGAGCGACGCATAGATCTTTGCGAACGCGTCAGCTTGATCTTCAGCCACGCCTGCGAAACAGGAATTGGATGCCACAACGACCAGGAACAGAGAGACGATAAACGTACGCATTGGTTCTCCTGATGAAGGCTCACGGTTGAGTACACGGACCTGCATCTTGGACCGGGATAAACTGACATCTATGGCACGTTCGGCCTAATTCTCAGGTGAACCACCATCTCCGTCAAGTGCTACCTAGGCAACAGCGTCTCAACATAATTCAATTGTTGGTGTCGGAAGATCGACTGGAAACCACGAGGCATTGCGACGTCATCAGTATCCAGCCAGTAGGAGACTAGCGCTATGAGGATGTTCAAAAAGCCCGTTCAGCAAGGCCGCAGCGAATGGGCAACTAAACTATGAAGCTGAAGTGCGAGCACTTTCCAGCTCACCGTTCAGCGTTTTCCAGCTGGCGGGATTTTTCAACAGCCTCATTCGGAGCTGCCGAGCATGTCGTCGATGAGGGGCCTGTTGATATCGGTGCACCCGAGACAGATCGAATCGAAGAGCGCTTCGTGGTCTGCAATAAAGTTCCTGGCGTCGGTTAACTTCTCTTCCATGACCTGGTCATAACAGGTATCGCAGAGCATCATCAGCCCGCGAGATACGGATACGGTTTTTCGTCCTGCGCTTCCGGCCATGCTGTTCTACACCGACCCTTTCTGCCTCGCGAGCCAAAAGTCTTCGGCTTCGAGATCGATTTCGCACACCGGACATTCGTACACGGACTCACCGGCCGGCAGTTGAATCTCCGTCTTAATAATTTTCCCGCGGCAGACATGATAAAAGCGCCCGCGCGCGTCTTCGTCATCCAGGGGATCGCTTTCATAAATCAGCACCATCGGTCAATTCTCCCTCAAGTGAGGCTCAGTATACTGGCGGACCAGTTCCATCCGCAACGGCCTGGCACGATCCTCCCAAGCAGGAGCGACACGAATCATCTCGACAGGCCTACATTCAATGACTCACCAGCTTATGAGTACTCGGACACAACTTTGCAGGATGCTCAAAAAGGCCGTCCAGCTAGGCCGCAGCGAGTGAAGGGCCGAGGCGTACCCTTGGGGTACGTTGAGGGTCTGAACGATGCGAGAACGACGCTGGCGGACTTTTTCAGCATCCTGCTACACCTGGAACTGGGCGTCATACAGCCGCGTATACACGCCTCCCCGACCGATCAACGTCTCGTGCGTGCCGTCTTCGACGACGCGACCGTGATCGACGACGATGATCCGGTCCACGCCGTGAATCGTGGAGAGGCGATGGGCAATGATGATCGTCGTCCGCCCCTTCGTAAGATCGTCCAGCGCCTCCCGAATCTTGACCTCGGTCTCCGTGTCGATATTGGACGTGGCCTCATCGAACATGACGATCGGTGGGTCCTTGAGGATCACACGGGCGATCGACACACGTTGCCGCTGCCCGACTGACAGCTTGACGCCTCGCTCTCCGATCCAGGTATCGTAGCCTTCAGGAAGTGCCATGATGAAGTCGTGGGCGCGAGCGACTTTCGCCGCCGCTTCAACCTCTCCCTGCCTTGCCGACAGATCGCCATACAGGATGTTCTCTCTCACGGTACCGTTGAACAGGAACGGCTCTTGTTGGACCAGCCCGATCTGACTGCGAAGAAAGGCGAGGGGCAGATCGCGGATATCGTACCCATCGATGGTGATGGCGCCTTCTGTCACATCGTAAAACCGCATCAATAGTTTGAGCGTCGTGCTTTTGCCCGCGCCGCTCGGACCGACCAGCGCAACCCGCTCTCCCGCACGGACGGTTACCGTCACGTCATGCAAAATCGGCGAATCGGGCCGATAATGAAACCCAGCGCGATGAAAGGCGACTTCCCCTCGTACCCGAGGCACCGGGATTTTCGCGTCAGGCCGATCCCTGACATCCGGCACGAGGTCGAGTACTTCGAACACCCGCTCACTTGCAGCCAACGCATGTTGCAACATGTGGTTCACCGAGTGAATCTGATTGATCGGGACATAGAAGAGCGCCAGGTAGGAGGTGAACATCACCAGTTCGCCCACGGACAGCCGATGCGCTAGAACCTCTGCTGTGCCGAACCAGAGCACCATCGCCCCGCCAAGACTCCCGATCAGCATCATGCCTGGGGAGTAGAAGGACCAGAGATACATGGCTTTTAACGTATCTTGCCGGCAGCGGTCGCTCTTCCGATCGAATCGCTCCTGTTCGTACGGCTGACGATTGAACCCCATCGTCTCCCGAATACCGGCCAGCACGTCTTGCAAGAGGGCGTTCAATTCGGCTGCGCCCTTTCGAATGACGCGATAATGCCCATGGACACGCTTGGTAAAGAGGGCGGCACCCACGATCAACAGAGGAATCGGCACAAGCGCCAGCAAGGCCAGCTTCCAGTTGAGCATAAACAGCACGATCATGATCCCGATCAGCGTCAATCCTGCCGTAATAATCTCTTCGAGGCCGTCGACGAAGATGCGCTGCATGTGCTCGGTATCGTTCAAGACCCGTGACATGATCTCGCCCGTCGGACGATTTTCGTAGAAGCTGATCGAGAGTCGTTGGAGGGCGGAAAACACCTGAACATGCAGGTCATGGACGACTTGCTGCTCCAGTCCGTTATTCATCCTGATGCGCATCGATCCGCAGAAATTCCGCAACAGATAGGCGGTGCAGAGCGCGAGAAACACCCATGACAGGAGCTGGACTTTTCCAGCCTGAATCACGTCGTCGATGATCACTTTGATGAGCCACGGCGGCACCAACTCGAAGGCGGTGGCTAACCCGGCGAACAGAAAGGTGCCGACCACCATGGCACGGTGCGGACTCAGGTACTGGAGCACGCGAAGGAGGGTTTTCACAAGGAGGGTCTATTCACGGCTGGTTAAATGACCGGGGTCGATTCTTTTTGCCAATAGCGACTGAACTCCGCGAGTTGCGTGAGCGTCGACATATCGGTCATCCGGTCCACGAACAGTTTGCCGATCAGATGATCCATCTCGTGCTGGATACAGACCGCATAGAGACCGGTCGCTTCGATATCGATAGATTTTCCGTCACGATCCAGCGCCTGCACTCGCACCACAGCCGGGCGCGTCACCTTCCCGCGCAATCCGTCGACACTCAGACAGCCTTCCCAATTTTCCTCCTGCTGCGGACCATAGAACACGATCTTGGGATTGATGAGCACGGTATTGGGAAAACTGTCCTCACCGTCGCCCTCACAACCCAGCACCACCAGTTGGATCGAGCGAGACACTTGTGGCGAGGCCAACCCGATACCAGGCTCATCCAACATGGTTTCAAACAGATCGTCGATGAAACGCTGCAGCTCTTTCGTGCGAATATCGCGAGGATCGACCTTCGCCGCGATCTGACGGAGGATAGGATTACCGAGCTTTGCAATCGGAAGAATAGCCATGGAACGAACCTACAATCCTTCTAGCACGTCATGAGAGGAGCGCGCGGTCTCAGAAAATATAACACAGGGTTTTTCAGCCCCGCAAGGCAGGGCATAGGCATGCGAGACAGGCACGATGCGCGGATCAAGAGGGACAAGCGAAGAGGATATAATTGATCCGCGTTGCGCCTGTCTCCCCTTTCTCGCGATTCGCGCTCTACGGTCGATTACGCCCCGACCTCTTCGGATCCGGCATTTCAAACGTATCTTTTTGCCCGTTCCACCATTCCGACCATTCGACCGTCCATTCTTGACGGTCTTGCTTGGACGAGGTCTCCCAATCGTGGAACTCGCTTTCATGCCTGGTCAAAATCCAGAGGGACTGCACCGCCGAAAGGGCCACGAAACGTTCCTCATCGCCGATCGTTCCGATCAAAATGGGTACGACGGCTTTCTCCCTGACATAACGGGACTCAAAGGCGGCCGCTTTTCGAATCGACGAATTCTGATCCTTCGCCATCACCTCGATCGCCTCCACGGCTTTGGCCGCGTCCAATCGCACCGCCACCCGCAACGCATGTTCGCGCACCCGCGGGATTTCATTCGGTTCCTTGGCTGCTGCGACGAGGGCGGGAACTGCCGAGACCGCCTTCAACATCGAAATTGTTTCAATCACGTTGTAACGAATCCGCGGGCCAGGCATGGTTAAGCCCTTCACCAGGACCGGCACGGCGGGCTCGCCGAGATGCACGAATTCCCCCATCGCCCAAAACTCTTGCTTCCCCTCGAGCAACGGCAGGAGCGCTTCCGCCCGCTGGACTTCTTCAGGCGTCAACGGTTTCGTATTCTGTGGAACGGACTCAGCCAGAACGTCCTGTCCCTTTGGAGGCGCCTCGTACGGCACCTGAATCGGGATGGCCCTTCCTATGCCTAGAGGGTCGGCCCACAAGGTCTGGGGCGCTCCCAGGAATACAGCCAACACGAAGATTCCCCAGGAATACAGATGTCGTTTCTGCACAATCATTCCCTTTCTTCCCCTTCACCAAGACGCTCATCGCGCCGATGGACAATTTCGTAGAGTACCGGCAAGACCACCAAAATCAGCACCGCTGCTGTCAGCATACCTCCGACCACCACTCGTGCGAGCGGTTTCTGTGCCTGCGACCCAATGCCGGTTGCAAGAGCAGCCGGCAGCAAACCAATCGCGGCACCCAACGTCGCCATGAGAATCGGTCGCATCTGCACGTCGGCCCCCTTCCGAACAGACTCCCGAAGGGTTAACCCCGTGCGACGGAAATCTTCGATGCGGGAAATCAACAGGACCCCGCCGAGGATGGCCACCCCCAGCGTCGAAATCACTCCAACCGCGGCAGAAATACTAAAATTCGTATGGGTCGCCACGAGTGACAGCACCCCTCCCACCAAGGCAAAGGGGACCGTGCTCAAGACCAGGAGGGCGTTCTTGATCGAATCGAAAGTCGTGTACAAGAGGAACAAAATGATCACCAAACTGATCGGGACCACCTTTGCCAATCGTTGTTGTTCTTCTTTCAACTGGTCGTATTGACCGGCCCATTCCATCCGATAGCGCTCGGGAAGCGTGACCTCCTTGGCTAGGAGCGCTTGGGCCTCCTCTACGGTACTTTGAAGGTCACGATCCCGGACACTGAACTTGATCGGAATATACCGCTCATTGTTTTCGCGATAAATAATGAAGGCGCCGGTCTGAGTTGTGATCGTGGCGACCTGTTTCAAGGGAATACGGGCCCCATCCGGCGTGCTGACCAGGATATTCCCGATCGCGTCGACATCCTGCCGAAACTCCGGGAGAAACCGGACCACAAGATCGAAGAGCCGTTCGCCCTCATACACCTGCGTGACAGCCTGGCCTCCGACTGCTGCCTGGACCACGGCGTTCACATCCGACACTTGCAACCCATACCGCGCGCTGGCCTCGCGATCGACCTGGATCAGCAGATTCGGCTGCCCCACCAGGCGGAAGATTCCCAAATCTTTGACGCCATGGATGTTCCTCATGACATGTTCGATTTCCGTCGCCTTCGCTTCCATGGTCTTCAGATCGGACCCGAAGAGCTTGATGGAGTTTTCTCCCTTCACCCCCGACATGGCCTCTTCCACATTGTCCTGAATGACCTGTGAAAAATTGAAGATAATTCCGGGAATAACTTTCAGCCTCCCCTCGATCTCTTCGATCAGCCCATCTTTACTCAAGCCGGGACGCCATTCCTTTTCCGGCTTGAGATTGGCCAGGAACTCGGCATTGAAAAAGCTCGTGGGATCGGTACCGTCGTCTGGACGGCCCAACTGCGAGACAATCGTCGTGACTTCGGGCGACTCGCGGAACAGGCGGCGAATCTCGCTCGTCAGCTTTGCGGCTTGGTCGAAAGAAATATCCACGGGCATCGTGGCACGCACCCAAAGATTTCCCTCTTCCAACGCCGGCATGAACTCTCCTCCGATCGACTTCAATGCCACGAAGGTGACGGCCAGAAGACCCACGCAGGCACCGACGACCACAACCCGATGATCTAACGCCCAGTCCAAAATGCCATTGTAGACCCGGCGGACTCCGCGCACGATCACCGTATCATCTTCACTGATCATGCCCTTGAGCAGAAAGGAACAGAGGACGGGCGCCAACGTAAAGGCCATCAACAGTGCGCCCACCAAGGCAAACCCATAGGTAATGGACATCGGTGCGAAGATCTTCCCCGGCACACCCGTCATCGTAAAGAGCGGAATGAACGCCACCACGATAATCGCCGTGGAATAGAAAATCGGCTGTCCCACCTGCCGAGCGGCCCGCACAATCTGCTGGTGGACCGTCAGGCCATGCGTCTTCCCGTGCGCCAGATGGAAGAAGATGCTCTCCACCATAATGAGCGTGGCATCGACAATGATGCCGAAATCGATGGACCCAAGGGAGATCAAATTCGCCGACTGACCGATCGAGACCATCATGCCGAAGGTAAACAGCAAGGACAGCGGGATGGTCAAGGCGACAATCAAGGCCGCGCGCAAATGCCCCAGGAACACAAACAAGATGATAAAGACCAAGACCATACCGCTGATGAGAATATCGGTGACCGTCTCCACCGTCGTATGAATCAGGGCCGTACGATCGTAAAATGTTTTGACCTTGATGCCGGCCGGCAACTTCCACGTATTCAGGTCCTCGACTTTATCTCGCACCTTCTCCAGGACATTAAGTGCCTTATACCCGCGCTGGAGCAGGACGACCCCTTCGACGACGTCGTCGCGATCGTCGATGCCGACCTTGCCCAATCGAACTCGTGGACCGACCGCGACCGCTCCGAGTGTCTTGACGAAAATCGGGGTCCCGTCTTTTTCGGCCACCATGACGTTTTCAATATCCGCGATCCCGTTGATCAAGCCTAAACCACGAATATTGTAGTTCTGCGCGCCGATCGTCAGGTAGTTACCTCCGACGTTCGCATTACTATTGGTCAAGGCGGACATGACCTGCGACAGACTGACGCCATAACTGATGAGCCGGCCCGGATCGATGTCGACGTGATATTCCTTGGTCGTTCCGCCGAACGCGGTGACGTCGATCACTCCGGGAATGCGCCGAAATTCTCGACGGACCTGCCAATCCTGAACCGTTTTCAAATCCGTGAGCGTCGTCTCGCCCGCTCCCGTGAGTTCATAGCGATAGATTTCGGCAATCGCCCACCAAGGAGACAGCGACGGCGCCACACCCGGAGGCAATTGCACCGAGCTCAACCGATTCAAGACTTCCTGACGGTCGCGAAACACTTCCGTATCGAAATCGAAATAGATTTTGATGTCGCTCAACCCGAAGATCGAGAGGGAGCGAATGTCGGTGAGGCCCTGCATGCCGTTGAGGGCGACTTCAATGGGAATCGTGATTTGGCGCTCGACTTCTTCGGCCGACCACCCCGGCTGCTGGGTGATCAATTCGACCATCGGCGGCGAGGGGTCTGGATAGGCGACGATATCGAGAAGATGAAAGGCGTAGAGCCCGCCGAACAGGAGGAGAAAACCCAGGACACAGACCATGACCCGCTGGACCAGAGAGAGTTCGACGATTCGGGCTATCATGGGTGCGGTTCGATTCCAATTCGAAGGAGGAGAACTATCTGGTGAGACACTATCCCTTCACTTCCTGTCCCTTGATCAACACGGCGCCTTTAATCACAATACGCTGGCCTGATGTCAGGCCTTCCAAGACCCGCACATGATCCGGTGAAATCGTGCTCACTTTGACTTCCCGTTTGACATACTGGTCGGGACCTTCGACGACGTACACAAACTGCTTCCCGTCCACTTCCAATACCGCTTCGCGTGGAATCATCAGCAGCGGTGTCGACTCTCCGACCTGGATATGGAGACGCGCAAACATTTCCGGCTTCAGCCGATGGTCCTTATTATTGACCCAGGCGCGCAGCTTAATGGTTCTCGACGTCGTATCGACGACGTCGCCGATGGTGGCCACAGTCGCGGGAAAGCTCACATCCGGATACGCTTCTACGCTGACCGTTGCGAACTGCCCTTCTCTGACCAGCGCCAGATCCCGTTCATACACATCCGCCACGACCTGCAGCATATCGAGGTCAGCTACCGTGAAGACGACCTGGCCGGAATCGCCCCCGATCGACTGTCCGGGCGTGACGTTTCGCTCCACGACAATCCCGGTCAAGGGACTCTTCATGTCGAATCGTGACGTAATTTTCTGACGATCGAGCGGTTTATCCAACTCCTGGGCTGGCACCCGCAACGACAACAACCGCTCTTTTGCGCGGCGAAACTCTGCGCGCGCCTTGGTCAGTTCGTTCTCCGCCTGCTTGAGATCCTTCAACGGCAGGGCTTTGTTCTCATACAGGTCCTTGGCCAAATCACGGGCACGGGTCGCATATTGAAGATCGGAGTCTTCCTTGACGTATTCCGAATAGGCCTGAGCAATTTCCTGGCTATCCAACACCAACAGCACGCTTCCTGCCTGCACACGCTCGCCCAAGTGCGCCCGTACTTCAAGGACGCGGCCTTGGAGTGGAGAGGAAATTCTGGAGTAGCGATCTTCCCCATACGCGACCTTCCCGGACAAGGTCAAGTCATGAGCCCCCGATCCGACTTCAACGAGAGCCGTTTCCACACGCGGATGCGACTCCTGGACTGAGCCGGCCTTCGGAGGAAGAGGACTGGCGGCATTGGAAACTGCCGGTTGCTCTTCTCGCCCACAGGCAACAAGAAACAGACAGGCGAAGGCAACGGTTGAAACCGATCGTGCAGATAGAAATCCGAGAGATTCCTTCATACGCTCAACCATTGCCTCTGCTGGAACAAAGGTTCTCACGATGTAATCTCCTGCCCCACGGCACTTTCTAACTGAAAAAGCTGATGCTGATAGTTAAAGAGCGCTTCGATATAATTCTGCTGAATCATCCGCGAGGTGCGCGCCGCATCCAGCAAATCGAGAATCGTCGCACCGCCCCGCTCATAGGCCCGTTCGACGATAGTAAAGGTCGAGCGGGCATCCTCCAACACTCCACCCACATAGGCCTCTACAAGCCGCCGGCTCTGCAAGAGGTTGCGATACGCGACTTCCACTTCATTTTCAACTAGATTAACGGTTTTATTCAAGTCGGCCTCGGCAGTTTGTACTGCGACCTCGGCCTGGAGGATTCCACCCTGATTCCGATTGAATATGGGAAGCGGAAGCCCCAAGTTGAGAGACCACTGCTGGGGATTATCCGGCCCCTGCGGTCCCTGAACGGCATACCCGGCCCCGATCGTCACGTCGGGGATGCGGTACGCCTTTGCGAGCTTCAGGTCGGACTCGCGTTGCGAATACACAAACCGCCGCGCCTTGATATCGGGGCGAAGATCGAGCGCGACCATCCGTAGCTTCCCGATGTCAGGATCGATGCGCCGAAAGTCTAATTCTGTCGTCAGTTCCAGTAGGGTACTCGGCGAAAGTCGCAACAACAGTCGAAGATCTCCGCGGGCCGATTCCCCTTCCTGCAACGATTGAATCACTTGCGATTGAAAATCGACCATCTGCAGCCTGATGCGAATGAGGTCGACCTCCGCAATGTACCCTTTCTTAAACCGAATCGTATTGATATCGAGAATACGGGCAAAGCGGTCTCGATTCTCTTCGGCTAAAATCAGGCGCCGCTGAGCCAACTGAATTCGGTAGTACGTGTCCTTGACGGTGAACCCCAATTGGCGCACGGCATCGCCAAACGATGCTTCCGCGGACTGGATGCCATAACCAGCGCTTTCAATCCGGTAACCGCGTTTTCCTGCCAACTCGAACAACTGCTGGATTTGGCCGGAAAGCGCTCCGCTACTCGACGATGTCCGCCCCTGTGTAAACGAGCTGAGCGTGCCGATTGTCGCCACAGGATTGGGAAACAGCCCCGCAGTAATCTGCTGTCCCTTGCTGTACTCAATCCCATACTTGGCGATCAGCACATCGAGGTTTTGATTGATGAACAATGCCAGCGCATCGTTGACGCTGAGGCGAACCGCCTTCGAGGCCACAGTGGTCTGTTCAGACATTGAAGACGGCGAGGCTGCACCGGCAAGAGATCCGGAAATACCCAGAACGCTGATGATTGCGAGAGCGCACATGAGCATGAATCGTCGATCCAGCAACACAGACAGGCTCCTAATTTGTGGCCATCGCACATTCATCCTAACCGAAGTGTCATTATACAGGGTACGTAGGCTGAAGCAAAGAACCTCTTGATAAATAAGCACTTATTATCCCTTGTCGATCACTCAGTTAATTGATAAGAAACGGCCGGCCCGCTAATGCATCTTGAGTTCTGTCCAAGCCCGATCATACATTCGCAGCGCCGCGCCTACGTCGGTCATCCATTCCAGACGAGGGAGCAAGTCGAGGGGTGGATAGATGGCTGGATTATCCAAAATACGTGAGGGCACAAATGGCCTGGCTGCTTTATTAGCCGAGGCAAAGAGCAGGCGTTCAGCTGTGCGCGCCGCCACCTGAGGCTCCAAGAGATAATTGATGAACTGCGTCGCCAGTTCTTTCCTGGGAGAGGACTTCAGCACGACCAGACAGTCCGCCCAG
Organism: Nitrospirota bacterium; assembly: GCA_030645475.1. Classification (NCBI taxonomy): domain Bacteria; kingdom Pseudomonadati; phylum Nitrospirota; species Nitrospirota bacterium. The sequence continues at coordinate 33,446 of JAUSMA010000060.1, read as the reverse complement.
AGAGTCCCACCTTCTTTCGGCACGACATAACGAATCGACGGCCGATCTAACATCGCCCGAGCAACCGGCCCTCCCCACCCATGCGCCAGCACCACATCGCCCGACGCCAATAGCTGGTCGTAATGCTCGCTGGCATAGGCCTTCACCAATGGCTTCTGCACCAACAATCGCGTTTTCGCCGCCTCAATCAACGCCGGGTCCTTGGTATTCATGGAGGCCCCCATCGACCGGAGGACCGCCCCAAACACTTCTCGCTGATCGTTCAACATGCTGATCTTCCCTGTATAACGGGCATCCCACAGCACAGCCCAACTGTCTGGCGGTGTCGAGACAACGGCTGAGTCATACCCGATCCCGACCGTCCCCCAGAGATAGGGAATTGCGAACCGCTGCGTCGGATCGAACGGAAGGTGTTGGAGGTGGTCTTCCAACGTAGCGGCATTAGGCAGCTTCGTGGGATCGAGTTCCGCAACAAGTCCCTGCTGAATCATGATCGCCGCCATGAAGTCTGACGGCACCGTCACATCGTAACCCGTGGCTCCACCCTGGAGCTTGGCCAATAGTTCTTCATTGCTGCTGAACGTATCCACGACAACATGCACACCATGGCGTCGTTCAAACTCAGCCAACAACTCGGGGCCGACGTAATCGGACCAGGTAAAATAGTGAAGCGTCTTCTGCCCTGCATCCCCGGAAGTTCGTTGACAGGCCACGGTCCCCCAGAGGAGGAGCATCAGTAGGCAGAGGGAGAGCCGTATTCCTTTGATACGCATACGTGCCCTATCGTCGTTGCAAGAGAAGGGACAACCCGATCAACCCCATGGACACGATCACGAACAGGGCCGACAGGGCGTTGATCTCGGGAGACATGCCGGATTTGATCATCGAATAGACTTTCAGCGGCAGGGTCGTCGCCCCGGGACCGGCCGTAAAATAGGTCACGATGAAGTCGTCGAGCGAAATGGTAAAGGCCATGAGCCCTGCCCCGAGAATGGCAGGCATGAGCAGCGGAATCGTCACATGACGCAACGTATCCCAATAGGAGGCCCCAAGATCCGCTGCGACTTCCAACAATCGTGGATCTAGTTTTTTGAGACGAGCTCGCACGATGATCATGACGACGGGCACGTTGAACAGGGCATGGCCAATCATCACCGTCATCAGACTGAGGGGAATCTGTAGTAGGACGAACAACAACAACAGCGAGACCCCCATCATGACTTCGGGAATCACCAGCGGCAGCAGCATCGCCTGTTCAATCTGGCGCTGCCGTCTCCCTGGCAGACCTTCCAACCCCACCGCGAGGCCGACCCCCAAGAACAGTGCCAGCACTGTCGATACCGCCGCTACCCACAGGCTGTTCACTGTGGCATCGAGCAGCGCTTGATTCACCCACAAAACGCGATACCATTGCCACGTCCATCCTTGCCAGGTCGCAGACAATCGCGACGCGTTGAACGAAAACAGGATCAGCACGGCGATCGGTCCATAGAGAAAGAACAGATTGGCCAGACTCAAGCGCCACAACCAGCCCCCAGCCTGTTTCATGACTCCTCCTCCTGCCGGGAGCGTGATGACGAGGCGTGAAGCAACCAGCGCATCATGCCCATCACGAACAGCATCAACAGACAGGAGATGGCCGCGCCAAGCGGCCAATCGCGCGCGACCAAAAACTCATGTTGGATGAGGTTCCCGACCATCATGCTCCTGGCGCCCCCGAGAAGATCCGGAGTGAGAAATGCTCCCAGCGAAGGAATAAAGACAAGGAGACAACCGGCCATGATCCCTGGCCTGGCAAGCGGCACAATAATCCGCCACAGAATCACCCATCGCGTGGCGTACAGATCCCAGGCCGCCTCGACCAACGTCCGATCCACCCGCTCGAGCGCGACATACAGCGGCAGGACCATAAAGGGGAGATAGCTATAGACCAGTCCAATCACGACGGCGGTGTTGGAGTAGAGCAGCTCGATCGGAGCCGCAATCACTCCCAACTTCAGTAGCAGCGTATTGAGCAGACCTTCTGTGCGGAGGATAAACATCCAGGCATAGGTACGCACGAGGAAGTTGGTCCAGAAGGGAATCATGACCAGCAACAACAAAATCCCCTGCCGTCCCGGCGCCGCCCTCGCGATGTAGTAAGCCAAGGGGAAACCCATGATCAGGCAAAGCAAGGTCGTCACGGCGGCCAGGAGGATCGATTGGCCAAAAATACGAGCGTAAAGAGGATGGAGAAGATCGAGATAGTTCGTCAGGCTGAACGTCCAGACAATCCCGCCATAGGTTCCCCGTTCGGCGAAACTGATCACAAGGACAAGACTGAGCGGCACCACAAACAACAGCCCCATCCAGAGCAGACCTGGTCCGAGCAGCCACCAGGATGCCACAGGCCCTGAAGACTCCACCCGTCCGGCAGGAGGAGAGCTGTTCATTCGCTCAACACCACGGCATCGGAGATCTGCCAGCGCACGCACAAATTATCGCCCGGCACGAGCCTGTTTCGACCGGACTCATCGTTCGGCACCCGCACGTTCCAGACGACATGCTCGCCGAGACGTACCAGATAGCGGCGATCGCTTCCACTGTAGAGCACCTTGTCGACTAAGGCGGTCAGACTCTGTTCACCGCTTAACCCCTGCGCGGCAGTCGACAGGCGAAGCCGCTCTGGCCGTATCAGCAGCGTCACCGGACTTCCCACCTGGATAGCCAGATGCATGGGCAGGACAATCTGAATCTCTCCAACGCATTCCGGAGATTGCACGATCGCTCGCTCCCCGTCGATGCGTCGAACGATTCCACGTAGTTCATTCGAGACCCCGATAAACCGGGCCACAAATGCCGAGCCTGGCGACTCATACAGGTCTTGGGGGCTACCGACCTGCAGCACCCGACCCTGATGCATGACCGCTACACGGTCCGACATGGTCAGGGCTTCTTCCTGATGATGGGTGACGCCGACGAAGGTGCAGGCCGCTCGTGCTTGAATGGATTTCAATTCAACCTGCATCTCTTGCCGGAGCTGTTGGTCCAACGCTGAGAGCGGCTCATCGAGTAACAGAACAGCCGGCCGATTCACCAAGGCACGGGCCAGTGCCACGCGTTGTTGCTCCCCGCCCGATAGCTGGGACGGCAAACGTTCCTCTTTCGATGAAAGCTTCACCATGTCCAAGGCGAGACGAACGCGAGACGCAATGTCGGCGCGTGCGGCTCCCTGCATCGTGGGGCCGAAGGCCACATTTTCAGCGACCGTCATATGGGGAAAAAGTGCGTAGGATTGAAAGACGAGATTCACGGGTCGGCGGTTCGGTGGAACCGCCTCCATCGAGCGGCCATCGATTCGAATCGTCCCCTCATCCGGCGTTTCAAAGCCTGCGATCATCCGCAACAGGGACGTCTTCCCTGCTCCGCTGGGACCGAGGAGCGAAAAGAATTCCCCTCGCTGCACGGTCAACGACACATGGTCGACCGCGAGCGTCGCACCATGCCGCTTCACCAAAGACGTGATGTCGATGCTCGCTGATTGGTCAACCATGCTGATCCATGTGGATGTCACCGGCACAAGGGCGATGCAGCAAGAACGAGGCGGGCTGGGTCTGTTCGCAATGCTGAGAGGAAAGACCCACGAGGAGGAATCGCCGGCACAGGATCACCGGCTTAGGAGTCGAGTCCTACTTTGGAATTCGAATCACGGAGATGTTTCCGAACCCGGACTTGCTCATGGTGCTTGCGCAACAACTGTCGCCGAATGACTTCGCGATCTTCTGCCACGATTCGCACCAACCGATCGACATCCTCCGCATGCTCACGGACCAATTCGGACAACTTGGCCATTTGGCTTTCAAGATGTTCGACCCGCGATAGCGCATCCTTACTGCGATCCACGATCGGCTTCTGAACCGACTTTTGAACCGATTTCAGAATCGGCTTCTGTCTTACCAGCGACGTAACTAATACATCCCGCTTCATACCTACTCCTTTGATCGACGACTCACGCATATGCCTAGGCTGTCTCGCGTAGTATCGTCTCAGATCTTCGCGATGTCAACGAGTCTGCTTTCTTTCTATTTCCTCTGCGTCCTGCTACAATTCGCCGTAATGCAGAATATTTTCACCATGGTGCTGGCGGGGGGAAAAGGCGAACGGCTTCAGCCGCTCACCGAACATCGAGCCAAGCCGGCGGTGCCCTTTGGTGGAAAGTATCGCATTATCGATTTCACACTCAGCAACTGTCTCAATTCCGGACTTCGCAAAGTCGCCGTCCTCATCCAGTACAAATCCCATTCGCTCGACAAGCACATCCGCACAGGCTGGAACATCCTCAACGCCGAACTCGGGGAATACATCGCCTCGATTCCACCCCAGCAGCGGATCAGCGAAGAATGGTATCAAGGCACCGCCGACGCGGTGCATCAAAACATGTTCCTCCTCGACAACGAACAACCGGACTATGTCCTCGTCCTGGCCGGCGACCACATCTACAAGATGGACTATATGGAGATGTTCCATTGGCTCCTCGCCAAAGGCGCCGATGTCGTGGTCGGCGCCATCGATATCCCGATCGAAGAGGCCCATCGGTTCGGCGTGATGAGCGTGGATGAGGATTTCCGGATTACGAACTTTGAAGAGAAGCCTCCCCACCCAACGTCGGTCCCCAACGACCCGACCAAGGCCTTTGCCTCGATGGGCATCTACCTCTTTCGCACCAAGGTCCTCCGTGAGCACTTGATTGCCGATGCCCAAGACGGCGGGAGCCACGATTTCGGGAAAAACATCATTCCGCAGATGATCCGCGATCGACGTGCCTATGCCTACAACTTTGTCGATGCGAACAATAAAGACGTGAAGTATTGGCGGGACATCGGCACCTTGGACGCCTACTGGGAAGCGAATCTGGACCTCGTCGCGGTGGATCCCCAGTTCAATCTCTACGACCAGCAGTGGCCGATTCGCACCTATCAGGGACAATTTCCACCCGCCAAATTCGTCTTCGCGCAAGACTATCAGGGCGGCAGAATGGGCGTGGCCCTGGATTCCATCGTCTGCGGCGGCTGCATCGTCTCGGGTGGCCGAGTGCAAAACTCGGTGCTCTCACCGAACGTCCGCGTGCTGGATCATGCCGACGTGCGTGAATCGATTGTCATGGAAAACGTCGTCATCGGCGAACAGAGCCGGATCAAACGGGCCATCATCGATAAGGATGTCGTCATCCCGCCCAACACGGAAATCGGGTACGACCGGGCGGCCGATGCACAGCGATTTACCGTCACCGAATCCGGCCTCGTCGTGATTTCAAAGGGAATGAAACTGCATGCCTCCCTCGATTCATCCAGTTGACCTGATCCTAGCCCTTCGCGAGAAGCACTTGACCCCTGCCATTGTCTTTCTGACGTCGCGCCGTGCGTGCGATGAAGCGATGCAGGCCTTCGACCATAGCCACATCTTCCTTCCGCCGCCTCGTCAAGAAGCCATCGCCGCCGTGCTGGACAAGGTGATCGCCCAATATCCCAGCATCGCCGAGCATCCGCTCATTCCGACCGTCACACGCATCGGTGTGGCCGCGCACCATGCCGGGCATCTTCCCTCATGGAAAATTGCGGTCGAGGAACTGATGCGCCATGGCTGTCTCGACGCCGTCTTCGCCACGACCACCTTGGCCGCCGGCGTCGATTTCCCCGCGCGCACCGTCATCATCACGCAATCCAGCATACGCAAGTCGCGCGACTTCATGGACTTGACGATCGGCGAAGTGCAGCAGATTGCCGGCCGAGCAGGACGACGCGGCAAAGATCTCGTGGGCTTCGCCGTCGTGACGCCGTCGCCCTACATCGATCTCAACGTGCTGACCAAGGGGTTTACCGGCCATCCGGAAGCGATCAATAGCCAGTTCCTCATCAGCTATCCGATGGTCCTCAATCTGTTGAAGGCGCATCCCCTGGATCAGATTCAATCGATTCTCGCAAAAAGTTTCGCGCAATTTCAGCTCAACCAACGCGCCGAAGTCCTGGAACGAAAACTGGACGATCTGCGCGATCAGATGGAGCCGTTCGGACCGCGCGTCTGCACCGACTGGATCACGGAATGGCAGACCTTCGACCAGGTCCGGCGCCAGAAATCGCACCGGGCTCCCGTCAGAAGGCACGAGCCACCAGAAGTGGCCGCGCGCTTTCACTTTCTCACCCCGGGTCGCGTGGTGGGATTCGGCCGGAGCCGCGGCGTCGTCCTACGGCAATACCGGAGCAAGGGACAAAAGAGCCCGATGGTCACAGCCCTGCGTCAGGGAGGAGGCATTACCGAATCCCCCTCCTCCACCGTCACCGAAGTCTCCGACCGTATCCTCGACTGCGTGGACGCGCCGGTCTATCCCTGGTGCACGCCGGAAAGTGTAGAAGACTTACTCCGGCAACTGGACGAGTTACCGACCAGGCTACCGGAACTTCCCATCCTGACTCCAAAAGACAATGAACCGATTCCGGACGCGATCGTACAAACCCTGGGCGATTTTGCCTGCCCGACCTGTCCGTCGCGCGCCGCCTGTCAGAGCGACTACCCCCTTGCCTCCAAACTCCGACAGGAACAACAACGCCACATCAAATCGATCCAGGCCCTGCGCACCAGTCTGTGGCATCGTTTCCAGGAGAAGATCGATGTCCTGCAACAGTTCGGGTACCTCTCGCCGACGTCCCGTCTCACCGACGACGGCGAATGGGCCAGGCTCATTCGCATCGACCATTCGCTGCTCATCACCGAATTGCTCCGGGCGGATGCCTTCAATGGAGCCGATCCCGCCATGCTGGCCGCCGTTATGTCGAGCATCGCGCATGACGACGATCGCCCCGGCGCCTTTCCTCGCGTCAGTTCAGGATTGGGTTCCTTGCTCGGGCAGGTGCGAAAGCTGGCTGTGTCGCTCGCGCCGCATGAAGATCCCCCGCTCTTGCGGGCCGACATTGCCGCGGTGACGGAGCGGTGGATCGGCGACCCCTCGCTCACCTGGATCGGTCTCTGTAAGAGCACCACGATGGCTGAAGGGGATATCTATCGCCTCTTAGCACGAACCTTGGAGTTTCTCTCGCAGCTACGCACACTCAAAGGCACACACCCGGGGTTGGCAGACAGCGCCTCACGAGCGATTGCTGCCCTCCGCCGAGGCGTACTGGAGGAATTACCGTGAAGGCGTCGTTCGTCACTCGTGAAGCGTATCTCGTCCACGGATTCGGACGCTTCACGCTTCACGCTTCACGATCAACGAGGCAACAATGACCACCGAAGAACTCGAACAACTTCTGGCCCAACAACCGATCGCCCTCCTGCATCGACTTGCGCGCGGACGAGTGCAACGGCATTTCCGCGCGGGTAAACGTCGCTTGATCGAGGTCCTCCTACGCCACTCTGCCGAGAATCGACCAGGATTCGAATCCGACCTCCAGACCTTGATCGGTGAGCGAGAGGCTCGCCCGGCTCCAGCCCCCCCCCAAGCCCCGGCCGCGCGAAAACCGAAACCAGCAGTCGCGCCGCGCCGCGCCGGGCATAGGCCTGTTGAGCCGGAATCCCAGGAACCGGGCATTACCCTCTCAAGCTGGCTGGAAGGACTGGGAGTGCCGCCGCCGCAAACCTTCGTCCCCGATGCCTGGCAAGAAGACGCCATCGCCAAATTACGAGAGGGCGACGTCGTCGTGAGCGTTCCGACGGGAAGCGGAAAGACCTATGTCGCAGTTGAAGCGGCTCGCCGGGCCATCGCGGAGAATCGGACCGTCATCTATACCTCGCCCCTCAAGGCCCTCTCGAATACCAAGTATACAGAATTTTCAAAAATCTTCGGGGCCGATCAGGTTGGTATTCTGACCGGCGATCGGCGGGACAATGGGCAAGCGCCCCTGTTGATTATGACGACAGAAATCTTGCGAAATCTGCTCTACGACGCGGGGGGCGGTGAAATCGATGTACGGCTCGATACCTTAGGTCTCGTGATTTTGGACGAGTCGCAATATATTGCGGATCCGGAGCGGGGTGTCGTCTGGGAAGAAACGATCATTTTCTGTCCGAGCCAAGCCAAACTGCTCTTGCTCTCTGCGTCGATCGGCAACCCGCACGACATTGCCGACTGGCTCACCACGATCAGGCCGACTCCCTGCCATCTGATCAAGCACAGTACGCGAACCGTCCCACTTCGCGCCGGCTACTTGCATCCGAACGGAAAGCTCGCGCCGCTCTTCCGCACCGTGGGCATCCCCCATGGACATCCTGGCCACCTGCACCCGGAAGCCAAGAGGCTCTTCGAACAGTACGAAGACGAAACCCTGCCGTCAGGCCGCCGCCGGTAAGCTGTCTCCGTTGATCTAATCTTAGAACGTGAAGTTGAGGCCGGCCGTCAGACCGTGGCGGAGAGAATCGAACTGGGTGAGTGGATACTCGGAAGTAGCGGTTGTGCCATGGAACGTGACAGTCCCATCGACTGCATGGTTCCACCAGACACGATAGCCTAAGTTGAGAGACATATTCTTCATAAGCATAAATCTCACCCCGACATCTGCATCAGCCCCAACCCCCCATCCCAACATCGAGATACTCGGATTCTGTTGAAGGTCTGATCTCAGGTGATGAATATCCTTATTCTCGACGATGCTCAGCGGAATAAGAGCCGCACTTCCTAACAAGCTGATACGTCGTGTGATCCGATATTCCGTCGTGGCTCCGACTCGAAGCGAATACCAATTCGTCTTGTTCGTAATGACCGTCTGCCCTTGATTGCTGACCGTGTTGGCTGCATTACAGGTCAAGCCTGGGATCGCACTCGAATTACAGGCCACCTGCGTCACCCCTGTGGCCTGATACTCCGTATGCCAGTACTGAAATCCTCCGAACAAGTCCAGGTAGCCACGGTGGTTGGCGAATTCTTTTACACGGCCGCCCAAATCGGCATTGATGTAGTACATATTATTGCCGGGAATGTTGCTGGTCGTTTGCGAAAACAACCGTTGCCCTGATCCATAGTCGTCATCCGTCAGACGACCACCACCGATGTTCGCAAATCCCCCGTTCAACCGGCCGAATATTCTTGGCGAAAACCAGAACTTCCCGGTTAGGTCGATCACATTCGTGCCGACATCTTTGTAGGTCAACTTGGAAGTTGGATTACCCAATCCTGCGACCGAAGAGGCATTGTGAGCCCATTTGGTCTCGCCGGTACTGATCCAGGTCCCCGCACTCAGTTCGACCTTGGGCCGAGATTCCTGAACGAGCTCTTCCCCTGCGCCAACTGAGACCGTCGCGATCGACATCGCTCCGCACAGCAGACCGGTGCACACCCGCCTCCATCCTCCACTCATCGTCTCGCGCCCCCCCGTTGAATCACCACCGTATCCACACAGCGTTGGACCGTATCCGGCATCACCCGCTGACAGGCGGCCCGGATCTCATCTTCCGCAAATTGCCGCTGAAGATGTATGGTCCACCACACCAACCACGATCCCATGAGCACGACAAGCACTGTGCCGACCGTCCATTGAATCACGAGTTGAATCCTACCCGAGTTGCCTCTCGACGTATCCGGCACATGAATCCCATGTTGAGTACATTGCTGGTCCGACATCGCGTGCAGAATCCCCCAGTAAATTTCGCAGACCACAGTCCGACGTCATCCTACCTGAGAGAGGGAAATCTGAACATCGTTTTTTTCTTTCTTGGTTGACGATTGCGCGGCTCTTACGCGAAAGACTAACAGCTCTCCCCACAAGCGATGAATTGAAGGTGCCACCGTACGATCTCTACAGAATCTCTCAGGCGACCGTTTCCAGCCACCTCACCCTAAGTCACCAGAAACGGGCCTTGTTCTGGTCTTACGCCCTCTCCTTGTGCAGCGGCACAGCGATTGCTGAAGTAACATTTGAGACGACAGAACAAACCAGCAGGATGACCCTCGTCACCCCGCTCGCCCACTAACATAAAAAGACGGACGGCACAGCATGCAATACGATAAGACACTTCTTTCTCTCGTACTCTGGGTGCCCATCGCTGCGGTGAGCCTTCTCGATCCATCTGAGCTCTTCGCCTTCTCCTACGCGCCCAGAGCCCTCACCTTTACGGCGACTTCCGGCGGGTCCACCCCACCGGCTCAAGCCGTGACGTTTTCAAAGAGGACGCTCGTGGCCAGGAATTGGACAGTGACGGAAACCTCACCATGGCTCGTGGTATCCCCGGCATCGGGAACCATCTCAAGGGAGGAAGATACGATCACCGTGCAAGTGAACCAGCTTGGCCTCTCAGCCGGCACCTACAACAGCACCGTCCAGATTGCCATTGCAGATCGCTATGGCCGCTACCAGACTGAATCCGTTGCCATCAGCCTCATCGTCTCAGGAGGTGTGACGACGCCAACCCCCAGCATGCTGCTCAATCCGGCAAGCCTGAGCTTTTCAGGAACAGTCGGAGGAACGAATCCTCTTGCGAAGACCATGAACCTGGTCAATCCGACCGGCGGGACGCTCACCTGGAGCATGACGGAATCTGCCGCATGGTTGGCGCTGAACACCGCGGCTGGCACGACCACCACGGAAACCGATCAGGTCAGTGCGAGCGTGAACATCCAAGGACTGGCGGCAGGCACCTACAGCACCGTCATCGCGGTCATAGCTTCAGGAGCCACCAATTCCCCCCAACAGATCCCTGTCTCTCTCACCCTCAGCCAGCCGGCACCCACCACAACAGGATCCGTTGGTCTCAGTTGGACTGCAAACACAGAGCCTGATCTAGCCGGATATAAAGTCTACATCGGAACACAATCACGGCTGTACAACCCTCCCATCGCCCTGGGGCCTGTAGCCGCCTACAATGCCGCGAATCTCACCACTGGCAGGACCTACTATTTCTGCGTCAGCGCGTTCGATAACGCAGGCAATGAAAGCCCCTGCTCCACTGAGGTCAGCAAGCCCCTACTCTAAAGTTTCTGCGATCCCTTGACCCGCCAGGCCAGACACCTGTATAACCCCTCTCTGCAGCGTGATCCGACCGCCCTTCACTCTCCGCATGGCTCGTTAGAGCGTAACGCGTGGGGCCCGGTGAAACTGTGCTTCTCCTACGCGCCCGTAGCTCAATGGATAGAGCATCTGACTACGGATCAGAAGGTTACAGGTTCAAGTCCTGTCGGGCGCACCACTTGTACATCACTCCCCTGACCTCTCTGCTACAGCAAACAGAGAACCATGCGTGCAGGAAGCGCTTCATTATTCGTGGAGCGTGAAACCCCGCATGACCACACATGCTCCGAACATCATGATCACGCCTACAGGGCAGCCCGATAGCCGATAGAGGCACCAGGAATCACCACCGTGATCGGGTGTAAAGGTTCTGTCAGTGGATGGCAGGAGTAGGAAGGATCAGCGAAACGACAGAGGCAGCCCTCGCCATGCCGATTGGGCCTCAGTCGTCAGATGGGGGTCTATCCAATGCATCACCCTTCCACAAGAATCGTGACCGAGGTCGCAGCCCAATCAGCCGCTGGTGCGGTCGGCAGGACCGGCTCGCTTGAAGGCATCGGCGGCGTCAACGCAACAGGATCTGCAGGCGCGGGCATCACTGATGGGGGGGGCTCAGGCTGATCGGCGATTGAAGTGCCGGGCACATGCGAGGTCGGATCGTACACGGTCACAATACCCCTCGTGGCGATGGTGGCCAGATCCTGACGGATGCTGCCGATGCCGGCTGCGACCCCGCGAGTCTTCACCCCGCCACTGGTGCGACCCGCCGCGGCCTGAAGCGTCTGCACTCGCTGACGGAGCATCTGAGCGGTCTGGACATCCGTACTGGTGAAGACGCGAATGGTATCCGTGCCTTTCGGCGGGGTGTAGTCCCAGTAGAAGCCGGCACGATTACCGGGTTTGAGCGAGTCAGGAATCAAGACGGCCTCTCCAGCGCGGACAAAGCCGTCCGTGACAAAACTGGGCTGCTGATAATTATTGGGAAACAGAAGATTGACGCCGCCTTCTGAGTCGACATCCACAATCGTCACGTATGAATCGGCACTCACGCTGACTTCCAATTGCAAACTGTTCTTCTCGGACCGCGTCTCTTTCGGCCGTCGAATGCGATACTGCGCCGGCTTCGTATTCCCTGCCACGACAGCGATGCCACGGGTACCGACTGATGTCTTCTGCGCTACTGCATTCACGACCCTGACGTTCATTTTCAATTGGGTGGAAGGATTATCCAGCGTCAGCAATTCCGATGCATTCGCTGAGCGAGAGACCACCAGGGCCAGACCGGCTCCCCATTGATCGTCGAGCGTCGAAAATGACGCCACCACCTCCAGTCCGTCGGCCGCAAGGAGGCGCAGGTCGCTTCCCTGGCTATCGACCAGGAATCGAGCGGTCTTCTCCTGCCCCACCAGCTCAACCTCGGCGATGTTTCGCTTGAGGATGTCCTCGATATGTTTGCGACGTTCCTGAGGCACGTCGACAATCCTGATGGGAATTTTCTCTCCGTGTGCGGCTGGCAGTAGCGCCACCGCTCGAGCACCCTTTGGAATCGTACTGTCAGCTTTCTGCAGCTTGGCGAGTGAATCCTTTCCGGATGTCTGTGTCACCGTTGCGACCGCGAGCGCTCTTCCAGGTAGAAAATTGATCTCCCCCGGCGGATACAAGGTCCACATCGATCCGGGTCCGGCACCGAGTAGCACCCCGCTCACGAGTGTCACTTGCCCGCCGACGCCTGGCTGCACCTCCAGCCAGGGCAATCGAGAAGCCTGACTCTGCGAGGCAACACCTGTTCCGCCACTCGTCGCACCGAACAGGGTTTTCTCCAGAAGATCAGGCGGCGCTTCCAATTGCGGTTCCGGCATGGACGAGCGGCCGAAATGTGTCTGAATGCGTTTCAGCTCCCGTTCGACTCCGCCGAAAATGTCGCGGGGTGTCGCCCCTGCTCCAGCCGCGCTCAGGCTCCGCGCCAAGGCAAACGTGAAGAAGCCATGGTAGCGTCCGTCAACCGGACCATCGAGGGCTTCCTGATTGGACGCGGCGCCGCTCATGACCACATACCGAGACGTGACGACAGGAATCACCGCTCGTGTTTTGACGGATGCCTGATCGGCCTTCCGGTAGATATCGACCCGGTTATCTCGAGGAATCGATCGTGTGCGGATATCCAGCGAGCGAGTCGCCGTACCGGAGTGGCACGAGTCCAAGACAATGAAGGCGTTCTTTGCGCGCAATCTGGCAAACACGGCATCTAACTCATCATCCGTGATATCCCGCACATCTCCCGAACGCCCATCTTGCGGAACAAGGGTCTCGTCGAGGCCGTCCTCTTCATCGCCGTTCAAATCCTCCACCTGGGACCCATGGCCAGAAAAATGGAAATACACGGTATCCTGTGGCCCCGTCTCCTTCACTAGCTGTTCCAATGCGGCTAGAATACCGGCACGCGTCGCGGCTTCGTCCTTGAGGATGCCGACATTTCGCTCCGGAAATCCCCAACGCGTCAGCAGAATCTGCCGCATGGTCTCAATGTCATTGATCGAGCCCTGGAGCTTCGGTACGGCTTGATATTTATTGATGCCAACCAGCAGCGCGCGTTTGACACCGGGACCACTGTCTGTCGCAGCGGATTGCGCCAATACCCAGCTGTCTCCAATGGGACCCAGGATCGCGCATAGAATGCCTGCACTCAGTTGCGGCCAGATTGAGATTCTCATCAGCATCGCCTTTCGTCTACGGGATCTCGGGAAATGCGGGCGTCCAGCATTCCTCATCTATAGGTCAGTCGCGGGCAGGCTTCCTCAGGTTCACGGTGTCATCGGATCAACCGTACGAATACTCTCCGTCTGGCTACGCAGGGCGTCAACCTTTTTCTGTGTGGCGGCCCGGTCCCCGGCTGGAACCTCCATTATATAGGCGCCATCCAGAGCCGGCCCATCCACGATTCTGCCATGCACCCCTTGGACGAGCACACGAATCTGTCGCTCTGATGCCGTTTCCTGGAATACCACACGCAGCCTGACCGTTGGAGCGCCAATCCCTCTGATCGTCACCTGATCAGAAAGAGTCGGCAGGGTCATGCTCCACAGAAGCAATCCCAGTTGAGCCACGAGCAACGTCACCGCAAGCGCGGGGGCCCATCGAGGAATAAAGAGAGACCGGAACCAAGCATCCAGCCCGTCCAGCCACGCTGAACCGGTCACAGGCTTGGCGCCCTTCTCGGAGGCCTCGCGCTGGACCTGTGCAAGCACAGCCAGTTGAATCCTGGGCGAAGGTTCAGACTGCGCCGCATAGACCTCATGCAACTGCACATTTAGCTGAGCCAATTCCTCCAGCTCCGCACGACAGGCCGCACAGGACGAAAGATGCTGGTCAACGTGACGGCGTTCATCCTCCCGGAGGGTGCCGTTCAAGTACCATGGTAAGAGGGCGCCCTCAGCATGGATGGAATGATCCTGTGTATCTGGTTCTACCATTTAGACTCGCTCATCCTGGGCAAGTTGCTGAAGATGATGTTTGAGACGCTGCTTGGCATAATACACACGGGTTTTCACCGTATTGGTCGGGATCGACAGCAGCTCCGCAATCTCTTCATACGGCAGCTCTTCATAAAACACGAGACGAAGCACCTCCTGATGCTCTAGCGAGAGTGTCTGCAAGGCCAACTGCGTTAACGAAGTCACTTGCTTCCGATTGACCGACTCCGCAGGACTTTCTTGAGCATTCGGCAATTCGAGCGCCTCATCCAACGTCACATCATGATAATGGCGCCCTGTTCGCCTGAGCGCATCCAAGGCCTTGTGCCGCGCAATCCCGAAAATCCAAGTCGACACACGCGAAGAACGGGAAAAGCTTCCGGCACCACGCCATACTGCCATCATGGCATCCCCCACCACTTCTTCTGCCAGCGTGGGGTCGTAGACCAGGGTACAGACATATTGATAGACGCGTTTCTCGTAGAGTTGATAGAGGCGTTCAAACGCTGCGGCGTCACGGCCCGCCACTGCGGCCAGAAGATCGGGGTCTGAGACATCGTGCCAGTGAGTCGCGTCCATAGCGCCATTCGTTCAATGTGGAGACAGGAGCAGGACCGAATCGCGCCCTTGCTCTAACACATTTGTCCCGGCCCCTCAATAGGACGAGGTTTGATTGACCCTCCTTTCAGGCCAGTCTACAATGCCCATGAACCTTCCGACGACTCGCCTCGACCTACGGGACAAGAGCACGGAGATCAATGATGATGCGATACAGATGGATGAGGCCGTACAGAGTCTATCAACAGGGAGTCAGCATGGCTCTGGCGGGCACCCTGCTCCTCAGCTCCTGCGCAGCCGCGCCGTTCCTCGTCCCAATAGCCTTTGAGTTTGCCAAAAATCTCTTCCAAACCGGTCTGTCCAATTACGGTTCCAAGCATCGCGACAACCTCAGCAATCTCGTGAATCGCATGGCCAGTCCCTATATGCAGGGCCTTCCGGCAGGGCCAGGCATGCAGGGTCAACTGGGGCCTCAAGGCCAACCGGGATTTCAAGGCCAGCCTGGTTTTCCCGGGCAACCAGCGCCTCAAGGACAGCCGGGCATGCCCCAACTACAATATCCCGGGCCACAAACCTACCCTGGACAAGCCGGCGCCTACGATCCGAATAATCCCTATGGAGCCGGCGCCCAGAACCCTGGCGCTATGACCTATCCAGGCGGCGCACAGGCCAATCCCTATGGAGCAGCCCCGGGCTATGGCGGACAACCGGGCATGCCCCAACAACAATATCCCGGGCAGCAGACGTACCCTGGACAAGCCGGCGCCTACGACCCGAACAATCCCTATGGAGCCGGCACCCAAAATCCATACGGACAGCCAGCCTCTCCCTATGGAACACCATCGCCGTACGGACAATCTCCAAACCCTGCTGCCGCTCAAAATCCTTACGGATCGCAAAATCCCTATGGCAACAGTGGGTATCAAACTCAGCCGGGCCAACAGAATCCCTATGGTTCGACCAATCAACCGTACGGAACGCCGAATCCCTATGGCACACAAAATCCGTATGGAAACACTGGAATGCCTGCTCAGCCAGGTCAGGCCAATCCGTATGGAGGAGCGGCGTCTCTGCCACAGGCTGGTTACGATCCGAACAATCCCTATGGGGCTGGCGCAGCAACGCAACCAGGCTACGGTCAAGCGCAGCCTGGATATGGCCAGACACAGCCAGGATACGGCCAGGCACAATCTGGGTACGGACAAGCGCAGCCTGGATATGGCACTCCATCGCCGTACGGAGCTCCACCACAACAACAGCAGCAGCAGCAGGGATATGGGGCAGCTGGGCAACCTCAGCCGTACGGGGGACAACCCAACGGAGGGGCTGGAATCTATCCTCGTGGAGTGCCTGCTGAACCAGTGGCCATCGATGTGGCGCTGATTCGTCAGAAACAAACAGCCAAAGACAAAGAAGTGGTTTTAATGAACGATGGCGACGTACTCACCGACGGTGGTGGGAAAAAAGACGCCGGAGACAAGTTCAAGCTGGTGATACGCACAAGCTGCGACTGTTATGTCTACATCGTCTCAATCGATGGATCAGCTTGGGCGGAACCGGTCTTCCCCGCCAAAGCTGGCACGACGGCAAACCCGGTGAAAAAGGACCAAGAAGTGGCGTTTCCAGAAGGACCCTACTGGTTCAGCCTCGATCAGGTAAAGGGAATTGAAACATTTTATGTCGTCGCCTCGGCGAATCGACGAACAGACCTGGAAGAGAGCATGGCGAAGATGGCGGCTGAAACACGCCCCACGAGCACCATCGTGGCGAAAGTCGAAGAACCGCCAGTCATTCCACGAGGGGTAGGTGCGACGAAAACTCGGGGAATAATCACTGTGAAAGACGACACCGGCACCGCCACACAAGTGACTCCGCTCTCCTATATGGCCGGTCAGCCAGGACAAGATGTGACCGTCACCCGCTGGTTTAAACACGAATAAGTGAGAGAGGGATATTGATATGCACATCTCCCGTAGATTGATAGGGATCACGGTGGGACTGATCTTCTCGAGCTCGGTCGCGATGGCCCAAGTATTTCCCCCTCGCCCGCCGCAGCCGGCTCCGGCGCCTTTCCCTGTACCGGCTCAACCACCAGCACAGATGCCTGGACAACCAGCTATGACACCGCAATCCAGCGGACCGCCTGGATCCATCACGAAGGTCATTCCCTTTACGGTGATTCTTGGAGACCCGACAAAGTCGTTTATCCAGTTGGGCAATATGCGGAGCCCATTAGATACAAATTTTTCCCTGGGACGTGGCCTCGCGGGGCGCATTGCGCTGGAAAAATACACACACGAAGCCGGGAACGGGCAAAAGTCATTTATCCATGTCACCGGGGCATCGAACCCTCCCATTGTGACGACGGAAGGTGTGGAGCTCCGACTCCAGTTTGTCATTCCAGTCATCCAGTTCAAAACATACTATAAAGACTATACGGGTGAGGGGGACAGTGCGCTCAGCGATCTCGTGGCGGAGAAGGTGCTCATCGATGTCTTCCTGACGCCGACCATCGATCAGCGAGCCTTGCCGACGTATCACTCTCTTCGCATTGCCGTGACAGGGGCCGTAAAAGAAGCGGAGAAATGCACACACTTCTTCGACGTCATTTTTCCAGTCAATATTTGCAAAGCCGCGGTCGACTACTTCAAACAGATTCAGCCTTCGTTGGAAAACGGCATGCGGGAGTTGCTGCTCCAACCCCAAACTCGCATGCAGTTCGAGCAACAGGTCTTTCAGCTCGTGCGCGCCGATCTGTTATCCAAGGCCGGCATCAACCCCATGAGCCCGGCCAGGATCGAGATCCTGCATTCCGAGTTCCAAGGAACCGATTTTGTGGTGACGTACCTGCCGCGGCCGTAACGGATGGGCGTGAGCCCTTAGGCAAGCAGCCTGTTGCTCGAGAATATGAAAACACATACGGGCGCGTCGATTAGCCGATCGCCGTCGACGAGCACAGCAACGTTCTGGGGACGATGCTCACGTTGACTGCGCCGTCGGGCACCTATGCCACAAGATTGGCCGCGACGGTGCAACTGCCGGACGGTGCTATGATCCGTGAAGTCGCAGTTTTGGCTTACGATGTCATTGACGAGGACATACAGATTGGGCTTCTGGGCCACAGACTGAGTTTGGGATCGACCACCATGGAATCCCAACCGCCTGGTGACTCTCTCATCGACGTCAACGATATGAGAAGTGAGTGCGCCTCAAGGTTCGGGAGCACACTCGTCGCCGCAAGCAACTTGGCCATTCCCGTCGTCAACCGCGACATGGGCTATCTGTTGTATGTCTTCATGATGGCCAAACCGACCCCAGGCCATACGATCAGTCCGATCCGGATTGGGTATACCCTGCAATAGTTTCGCCGCAGCCCAGCCTAATCTCCCCGTTCACATATCCCGCGCCTAGAAACTAGTGGGGCCACTTATCCATAGACTGTCCTGCCAGGCAGTTTCGAGGATGTATTCAGAAGTCTGCATGCCTTATTAGTAAGAAAACATGACCTTTCACGGTCATCAAAATGAGCGGGCCCGCGGCAGGAATCCTGCCGCGGGCCCTAAACGGTTCGCCCGATAGCCCCCTACTGGGTCAGGTGGAATTGCTGATGCCAGACGGTCAATTGCTTGCCGCTGTATTTTCCCAGCAGGAACATCGTCGGTCGGGAAGGAGAGGCGGCGTTGAAATAGTTGGCGAGAAAAGTCATACAGCTGCTGTTGGGAGCAGGACCAGCCGGATCACCGAAGCGGAACTGGATGCGGGAGTCCGTATGCTCCAGCACCTGAAGCGCCATGTTGCATTGACCGATAGTGGGCGCGGATCCACCGGCGATTTGTTGCGAAGGATCCATCAGGCCCGACACGTAGAGCTCGTAGGTGAGGCCGGCGACACCCGAGGGGCGAAGGTGCAATCCGTTGATGGTGTGGGTGACGCGCAAGGCCAAGGGAGCCGGTGGTATGGTCGCGAGGACCGGGCCCGGCACGATCACTAATGGTTGTGGCGTGCAGGTGGTGATACCGTTACTCGTCCCACAGAGCGGGCCGCTTATCGCGGTGGGAGGAGGGCTCACGCCGATTTTCGTGTAATCATTTGAGAGGATGGACAATTGAGAAAGAGGCAAGTTCCCAAGGCGATATTGCCCTTGCAAGTTGTAGCCCTCCACGACAAAGTAGCGTCCGACTCCGTACCCTGCATAGGGAGCATTATTCGGAAGAATCGTCGGTTGGATAAGGAACGGCTCACTGACACCAAATTGGGCGTTGGGATGGATCCCGACCTTCACGATCTTAGGTCCCCCCAAACGCCAGGTCACAGGGCTTGGTGACTGCAAGTCAAGAGTTATTGAACTGCTGGCTTCCGACCGGAATTGAAATGGCGCGGTCACTGTGGCTGAAGGCGCTGTATCTTTGACGAT
This sequence comes from Nitrospirota bacterium, assembly GCA_030645475.1. Classification (NCBI taxonomy): domain Bacteria; kingdom Pseudomonadati; phylum Nitrospirota; species Nitrospirota bacterium. The sequence goes on along the minus strand of JAUSMA010000060.1, from coordinate 14,034 downwards.
AGTCATGGCAAAGATGTTGTCATTTGGATTGGAGCCAAGATCCATGTAGTCCTTATAGAGAGAGCCGGCAACAAAGGTTAAACGGTCGCCGGATGGAGAACCGATCGGATTCAGCGTCTCGACCAAGCGAGACGGCGAATTGGGGAAGCGCTGAGGGTTCGCACCGATACGAAGCATTTTTCTGGTTTCCGATAGGTGCGTATTGCCTGACCAGCCTGTCCCGACGGAGTTCAAGAGGTCGATGTGGGAGACACTGACGCCGCAAATGGTGACCAGATCGCCGTGACTGAACGTTTCCGGCACCACGCGTGTAATTCTGGGAATCGGGTCAAAGACCTCGTAGTTCGTTTCGATCGTGCGCGGCGTCCCGCCCTGCTGATAGACCACCAAAGGAGCATTGAACGCACGAAGGGACGTCGGAATCGTAAATCGTGCTTCCGAGGCCGACTTTGTGGTGGGGAGGAGTCGCGTCGATCCGACGATGGCGACCAACCCGGCCGGATCGAAGTTGCGCCCCTGAACAATCAACTCGCCTCCAGCAGGAGATTTTTGCTTTGGCTGCCAATCGACGACATCGGGAATGGGGCCTTGGCCTGGAGTGATCTGAGGAAGATTCCTTGGGGCTGGAGCCGGCGCGGGAAGCGGAGGAATGGCCCCGGCACAGGGGTCTGGAGGGGGCATCGTGAACAACGTGAGTTGAGTTGGCCTCAGCACCTGCACTGATTGCTGTAATGTCATGCGAGAGATCATAGTCGACGATGCGGCGCGGGACTGGACTCCACTGAGCGAACCGGAAGCGTCCAGGGCCTCTCCGCTCGGGAATAACAGCGCAATGTGGCGGGTGTCATCCCCTTCCGGAGCGACCAACGCTAAGGGACCGCGCAGCTTGAAGTCGTGGGTCGTCTGGCCGGTTTTGACAGTGGCCATGCCTGTGGCATCCAAGGCCTTCAGCGTGAGTCCATCCTGGGCAGCACGTTCCACATGATAGGTGCCCGCCTCCACAACCAGATCGGCCCCCTCCAGCGTCTGAAAGTGCACGGCTTGCGGAAGAGTGACGATGGTCGCATCGTCGGCCTGACTGGCATCCTGCTGCGGCGTCGCGCAACCGGCCACCCACAGTAGCATCACAAGAGCGAATCCCCTTCCCACGCTTCTCATACCTGCCTCCTCATCGTTGAACATACCCAGTAGCTCGCGGCCACAATCGGCCACCTGCGAAGTCTGTCGTCTCATCGGTTCCAGACGTTCAAAACCGTGCGAGTGTAGGTCACCCCCTAGAACCTGTCAATCCAGTGGAATCATAATCTGTGAACCATCCCTGCCCTTCCCGCGACTGACAGTCAAGCATCTGTCCACTCTATTGGCCACATGTTATACTTCCCTCCCCGCCGAACCTTGGACTCCGCTGCTGACCGAAGGAGACCGCTGATATGACACGATCACATCAACCACAACGGCATTTGGCGATGTGGCTGACTCTGCTCGCATGCCTCCCAAGTGGATGCGGGGTGATTTCCATGTTTGCGGGACCCTCGATACCAGAATACAGACAGCCTTCCGACGCAGACATCCAGGAAATGACCAATCGTATGATGGGCAAGGGCCCAAAAAGAGAAGCACAGATCAGTAAAGACGGTGTCCAGGTGGTCTTTCAAACCGGCCACGCCAGCGGTATACGCACCCTCGCGCTCAGTCCGAACGGACGGTACATCGCCTCATCCGGGCAGGATGCCACTGTGAAAATTTGGGATGTCGCTAGCGGCCAGGAGGTCCGGACCCTGACGGGCTTCGGCATGCTGGGTAGCGATACGCTTGCCTTCAGTCCGGATAGCACACGAATCATTACTGCTGAGATGGGGAACGGGATCAAAGTCGTTGAGGTGGCGTCGGGCCGCGAAGTACGGACGGTGGGATCTGGGTTGTCGGTCGGCGGGACGGTCAGCGCTGACGGGCGACTCGCCGTGGCGCACGATCATGGCGTGACAATGTCCCCGGGCCAGCGCTCCCTGAAGGTGATCGACCTTGCGACCGGCCAGATTCTGTGGACGCTTCCTGATGCGGACTCGCAGAATCCTGTCGCGCTCAGTCCCGACGGAAAAATTCTCTTAACATCAAAGGTCGACACCAGCATGCCCACGTCGATCGGCTCCTTCTTCGGGTTTGGAACACCCGCGTTACCGTCGATGCAGTACGAATTGCTGCTGTGGGATCTTCCGGCCAAGAAGCTTCGCAAGAAATGGCCGATCAAGATGGCCGAGGGCGCAGTGGGGAAAATCAGCCCGGATGGCCGTTGGTTTGTTCGGGAAGATATGACGACGCGGAGCCTCATCCTTTCCGACCTGGATACTGGGAAGCCGGTTCAGACGATTCCCACCGGCACATCGGCCATGAGCGGCATGACGAATAGTCTGGTCTTCAGTCCTGACGGGAAACGGCTTGCATTCGCCACAGCCGATGGGACGACGAAACTGATCGAGATTCCGGGCGGGCTGGTTCAGACGACGATGAAATCGAGTGCCATCAATTTCAGCCGGGACGGCACGCAACTTGTGCTGGCGTCGGAGAGTGGAGGCGCGCCGTTTTTGCGTGACCTGTCGAGCGGGAAGGAAACCAGACTGGCCGGCGGAGTCAGCGGAGTCTCGGATTTGGCGATGGCTCCGCATGGCCGAACCTTGGTGGCGGCCATGGAAGGTGGGAGCGCCAAATACTGGGACCTGACAACCGGCCAAATCGCTCGGTCCTTCGATTGCCCGGGAGGAACGGGTGTCCGATCGGTTGCAATGAACGATGCCACGGCAGTCCTCGCAACCGGCTGTATGGATGGATCGGTCTGGTTGTGGGAGATGAGTACCGGTCGGCAAATCCGCAGCCTGATGCCGCCGCTACCGGCTGGAGAGTTTGTCCTGACGGCCGTCCGCTTCACACCAGACGGCAAACGAGTGATTACGGCAGTCCGCGATCAGTTGGCAATCTGGGAGGCGGCGACGGGGAAGGAATTGCGACGTATCGCAATTCCTCATGGCCCACAACCCAAAGCTCTCGGCATGATGGCCAATCCGGCTGCCGCCTATGAGGGAATGGATCCTAAACTCAAAACCATGATGGAGGAACGCGCCTCAGAACAGCCGACGATGGATCCCCAGACTCTTGAAAAGGTGGAGGAGATGTCACACTGGGTCCAGACCATTGCCGTTCACCCGAAGGGAAACATGGTTGCGGTCGGGAAACAGCATGAGGTGAGCCTCTGGGATCTGCAGACCGGCCAGCTGATTCGAAAGATCGGTGGTGCGGAGAATACATCACTGACTTCAGGAGGCAGAGGGATGCCGAAGGGAGGAGATCTCCAGGCGTTATTGGCTCAGGGAGGCTTTCCAGGAATGCCGAGTCGAGGCAGCGGACTCGGTTCACTGTTTGGATTTGGCGATGCGCCGAGCACCCCTCCCGTCATGATGATGCAGGATCCTTCTGACTTTCTGGATATGGCGAGCGAGCAGATGGGAGGCGGCGCAAACAGTCTGGCATTCAGCGCCGACGGTCGGTTGCTCCTAGGCGATGGCGCAAAGGGAAAAGATCTGTGGGACGTGGCCACCGGACAAAAGATTCGCCCACCGAAAGCGCCGCGAGAAGCCGGGTTCGATCCGATGAGCCTGCTGGGTAACATGGAATTCAATCTGGGCGGCATGGGCGCAGCCTTCAGTCCTGACGGACGCTTGGCGGCTCGCGGCCATGGAGAAGTGATCAAGATCTGGGATGTGGCGACCGGACAGGACCGGCTGGAATTGATCGGACATACCGCAGCGATCAAATCGATGGCGTTTGCGCCTGATGGGAAGTCGCTGATCAGCGGCGGCGGCGATGGCGCCATGCGGATCTGGGACCTTCAAACCGGGAAGGAACGGGTCTCTCTCATTGCACTGGGACAGGAAGACTTCGTGGCGGTCACGCCGGATCAATACTATCGTGCGTCGAAGAGCCGTATCAAAGGCGTCTCATTCCGCATCAAGGGCCAACTGTATCCGTTTGAGCAGTTCGACTTGCGATTCAATCGTCCGGACATCCTGCTGTCACGCTTGGGCATGGCGTCGCCTGAGGCCGTCCAAAGCTACCGCCTTGCCTATGAAAAGCGGCTCAAGAAAATGGGGCTCACCGAGCAGATGCTGGGAAGTGATTTTCATTTGCCCGAGTTGCAAATCCTCACCGGCGATGTCCCGGTATCCGTCAATCAGGCTGCGCTGTCGTTGCACGTGAGGGCGAACGACAGCACATATGCCCTCGATCGGTTCAACGTGTTCGTGAACGATATTCCGGTGTTTGGAACAACGGGGATCCCGATTTCGGACCGGCAGGCAAAGACGCAGGAGCAGGAGATCCTGGTGCCGCTCGTGACAGGCCGCAATAAGATTCAGATTTCAGTTCTCAATCAGCAGGGAACCGAATCATTGCGGGAGACGGTTTACACAACATCAACGGCGGAAGCGGCGGCGCCGGATGTCTATGTGGTGGGCATCGGCGTCAGTGAGTACAAAGATAAGGCCTATAACCTGCGCTACGCAGCCAAAGATGCGAACGATCTGCTGAATACCTATAAAGCGGTGGAACAGCGCCCCGGTATTAAGGGCACGGTACATCTGCTGGACCTCACGAATCAGAAAGCGACCAGACCAGAAATCCGCAAAGTGAAGGACTGGCTCAAGCAATCGAAGATCAACGATCTCGTCGTCGTGTTTGCCGCAGGCCACGGCATGACTGACGAGAAATCCGACTACTACTTCGGTACGCACGACATCGATCCCAAACATCCGGCCACAAATGGGCTGCCGTACGAAGACTTCGAGAATCTCCTCGACGGCATTCCCGCATTGCAGAAAGTTCTGCTGTTGGATACCTGTTTCTCCGGAGAAATTGAAAAGGATCAAGCCGTCGTCGTGGCGCAGGCCGAGACGGGCGGGTCAGGGACGGTGAAGATGCGCTCGTTCAAAGCGGCGCGTGGCATCAGCGTGACGACGGATACCGGCGAAACAGGCTCAAACCAGACAGGCGCACCGCGCCTCTCCAATGAAATGGTGAAATTCCAGCAGGACTGGTTTGCCGATCTGCGGCGCGGGACCGGCGCGGTGGTCATCTCCAGCTCCAGTGGCAACGAATACAGTCTTGAAGGCGAACAATGGAAAAATGGCGTATTCACCTACGCGCTCCTCAACGGGCTGAAGAACCGCGGGGCGGATACGAACAAGGACCAGACCATCACGGTCAGCGAGTTGCAAAGCTATGTGATCGATCAAGTCAGGAAACTGACCGAAGGCGGCCAGAACCCGACCGTCCGCCGGGAGAACTTAGAATACGACTTTGCAGTGTATTGATTGGAAATACGCCCAAGGCTTTGAACCTTTTCCGGAGCCGGTCGACACACGAGTAGGTGGAGGATTGTTATGAGTAGCTGCACATGGCAATGGAGGGTGAGGTTGGCCGTGCTGTGCATGCTTGCATGCCCCGGTCTGGGCTGGGCTGTGGAAGAGGGAGCACCACAAGACGCAACGCCGACGGAAGAGGTCGGCTCACGGGCTGCGCCGATGCTACGACAGGGCATACAAATTCCGCTGACGATTCTGCCTCCTAAGCAGCTTGGTACCGCGCTTGTGCCGCCGGCTCCGCCATCATGCGTCAAATCTGTCTTTACCGCGGCTGTCGTTCCCTCGCCGGTTCCGTCAACGCATTACTACACGATTATGCCCTCAACCATACATGTCAGTGATGCCATTCGACGCACCGCAGATACGCTGGTGCAATTCACATTGGATGCAACCACCTTTGCAATGGCATCGAGGCCAGGAACGTCTCTGAACAGACCCCAGTTTCCTGAAAATGTTGAAATGAATGCTCCGATTCTCCAAGTCTACGCACAGGAATCTGCGAACCCTCCCCCATCTCAACTGATCGGAGAAACCCAGCTGCATCTACCTCATGGCGCGATCATCAGAGAAATCAGCATTGGTGTTCACGACAGGAGCGGCAAGCAGAATCTCCTTGCCGAGTTTCGGGGTTATGTCGGAGACGGCCGTGGATTCATTGACATTGTGCTTGAGAGCGACTGTCTTACGTTGGGCACGTACGGCAAAATGGGGATGAACAATCTCGCGATCCCGGTTGATGCAAGACAGGGACGCTTTCTCAGGCTCACATTGGTTCCAGCAAAAATACCGGTTCCCTCTCCTCAAAGCCCCAGCGTGATGGTGGATCTCATAACCATCGGGTACACCATGCCCTAGAAGGAATACAGCGAACTATTGCGACACATTCACAATCAGATCAAGGAGACTCTTATGGCCCGTCAATCACATCGCTTTTCCATCATGAGCAGTGTGGGCCTATTCGTCGCGCTGTTCGCCTGCTCAAGTCCGGTCACGTTCGCAGCGGAGGATACATCCGGCGAGGTCGAGAGCCGCGGGATGCCGCAGCTGCAACGGCCGATGATGCGGGGTAATCCGGCGCAACCCAGTGCGCCGGGCCAGCCGACTGCACAAGTGCCAACTTGGCCACAGAAGTTCGACGTACAAGGGCCGGAATCTGATTCGTTCGGGTTCGCCGTCACGCAGCCAGGGCCGGTAGTCGTGGAGGTGCAAAGCCAGGGCGCGCCAGTGATCGTGACGTTACAGGGAGGAGCCCCACAGCCGATCAGCCAGCAGGGAACGGGACAAGTTCGTCTGGCTTACACCGTGACACCCCAAGATATCCAGAAGAGTGTCTTCTGGGGTGTACAGATCAGACTCGCGCAGCCAGCGCCTCCTCAGCTCGGAGGCCGTGCGAATGGCGCCGTCATGGTGCAACATCCACCCGTGAATCAAGCGGTGGTTCAACAGGCTGTCCAAGCGATGGCGACGCAGCAGAAGCAGCCGAGCCCACAAGAACAACAACAGGCCTCCGCGCAAGCCGCGGCGCAAACGGAGCAAGCGTTTCAACAGCGCAAGGCTCAATTCGACCGGCAGCAGCTCGATCGGCGTGGCGCGCTTCACGCGCAGATCCAACCGCAGCTCGATCAGTTGCAAATCCGGATGGGTGGACAGATCCGCCCTAGAGGACTTGAAGAGAGTGAGCCGGTTTCAGCGGAAGCCGGTGCGTCACCGGAAGGAGAAATCGGCACACGCGCATTGCGTGGAGATCAGATGATCGGCATCATGAAACAGCCCTTGGATACCACGACAGGGCAAAAACTCGGGGCGATTGTCCCACCGGCGACGGCCTCTTCTGCGCAGCCCATTCAAGGCGTGGGCTCGACAGCCGGTCCCCAGTCGGTCATGCCGAACCCCTCAATTGCCTCGCTCAGCGTGACGCAAGGACAGCCGGGCGATCCGGTTCTGATCAATGGCTCGGGTTTTTCGAATGGTGGCGGCGAGGTGCACTTCGTCGTAAATCCCGGCAAGGATCTCGTCGCGCCGGTCCAGGTTTGGACGGATACACAAATTTTCGTCACGGTGCCGGACATTGCCGGTGTACTCACCTACAGCGGGATTGTGTACGTAGTGCGGGGATCGGATCAGGCAAAAACGAATCTCGTGCCGTGGCGATTCAATCCCACTCTGGAATTGCGTGAGGTGCGATGGACCACGGATCGGCGACTGAAGTTCCCGGTCAATGAGGATTCACCCTATCGCCCGACGACCATCGCTCATGGAAACGGCAACCCCTTCTGGGGATTTAAAGACGATGACGAGTTGTTCATTACAACCCGTCTGAAGAATGCCTGGTTGGTCGATGATGTGGGGGTGACCTGTGCGGTGGCATGGGGCAACGGCCAGTGCGACGGGAATGCATACGCGATCGATAGCCGGCGCGGAACCGATTCGCCTTACCTCAAGGTGCACTGGTGGCTTCCGGCCGCCTTCGGAGGCTACAAGTACACGTTCTACACGTACGTCGTACGAATCATTGGTCCAAAAGGTGTGCCGGACGGCGTGGTGGTGCCGTAGGACATATGAGAAATATTAACAATCTGCTCAAGGAGTCTCTTATGACCCGACAATCACAACGCCTTTCGATCATTGGTATGGTGGGCCTATTCGTCGCGCTATTCGCCTGGTCACATCCCGTCACGTTCGCTGCGGAGGCCGACTCGGCTATTCCGTCCCAGGAATCGGAGGCAGTGGGAGGAGTCAAGTCGGAGGTTCGTCCGAGGGTACGGGCGATGGCGGTGGAGGAACAGTCTGGCGAGATCGAGAGCCGCGGATCTCTTCCGCCTGACAAGAAACGATCGCTCGCCCAGGGAATGGCGACAGACGAAGCCGATGACATCGGGAGCCGCGGGATGCAGCAGTTGCAGCGGCCAATACTGCCTGGCAATCCTGGACAATCTGGCGCGCCGGGCCAGCCGAATGCGCAATTACCAACGTATCCGCAGAAGTTTGATGTGAAGGGACCGGAAGTCGACTCATTCGGCTTTGCGGTCACACAGCCGGGGCCGGTGGTCGTCGAGGTCCAAAGCCAGGGCGCGCCGGTGATTGTGACGTTGCAGGGGTTGGCTTCACAGCCGATGAGCCAGCAGGGTACCGGACCGATTCGCCTGAGCTACATGGTTACGCCGCAGGACGTACAGAGTGGCCCGCTCTGGAGGGTCCAGATCCGACTCGCCCAGCCGGCGCCGCCGCAGCTGGGCGGCCGGGCCGATGGCATGATCAACATTCAATATCCACCGGTGAATCAGGCAGCTCTGGACCAGGTCATCCGATCGAGGGCAAAGCCACGGAAAGAACCGACAGAACAAGAGCAGCAGCAAGCAGCCGCACAAACGGCCACCAAAATGGAGGCAGCCTTCCAACAGCACAAGGCGCAGTTCGACCGCCGGCAGATGGATCGGCACGCGGCACTTCACGCACAGATTCGCCCTCAGTTCGATCAACTACAGGGCCGCATGGGTGGGCAGATCCGCTCGCGCGGCGTTGAAGGAAGCGAGGGAACGTCCGCGGAGCCCGGCACGTCCACGGAAGGCGAAATCGGCACGCGCGCGCTGCAGATGCCCCAGAGAATGCTAAAAGGCGCTCTCCTGTCACCCCCCGTGGCGCCGAATCCGGTGATCGCGTCGGTGAACGTGACGCAAGGGCAGCCTGGCGATCCGGTCATGATCACTGGGAGCGGGTTTGGAGCTGGAGGTGAGGTCCATTTCGTGATTGCGCCAGGAAAAGACCTGGTGGCACCTGCCGCTGCGATCTGGAGCGACGGTCAGATCTTTACCTCTGTGCCGGACGCAGCCGGTGTACTCGCTTTCAATGGGACAGTCTACGTCAAGTCGGCTGCGAGTAGCGTCAACAGTAATATCGTCCCCTTCCGCTTCAATCCTGCGATGGAGCTCCGAGAGATCAAACTGATGACGGAATCGCAACTCCAGCAATTCAATGGTGTGACCGTGTTCAATCAAAACGGGTATTATGTTCGCCGTATGCATGCATTCATGTTTTGGGGTCCGGTAGGAAACGATCATATCTTTCTGAACGCCCGGCTGAAAAACGGCTGGACCGTGAGCCAGACGCCCCTTGTCTATTTATCCTTTCCCCAGTTTACAGATGGCGGCGTGTACCTTGAGGAGAGCCATGTCGGTACCGATCGGCCACACATGAATGTGAGATTTTGGGTGGATTGCTGGGCATCCAACATGTTCTCCGGGGGAAGCTCTCCCACGCTGGACTACTCGATCTCCATGCTCATTCAAGGGCCCAAGGGTGTAGCCGATGGCGTGGTCGTACCATAGCGCACATGTCAACAATGAACCGGCAGGCAGCCTGATTCCATTGGCCTCAATGTACAGCTCTACGCATGTGCAGAGGGGATGGCCCACTCCTTTGCGCCAACAGGTTGAGCCTGTTGGCGATTCGGAAGCCGAACTCAACGACGCTATTCAGTACATAGTACTAACCAGGGAGGTAAATGATGATGTTGACGAAGATAGCCAGGCTCGCACTCGCAGGATTCATGTTCGTGCTATTGGCGACAAGCGTTGCGCAGGCCGCACCTGAATTCTATGTGTCTATCACTGGGTCCGCACAAGGCCCGTTCAATGGTGAGGTCGTTCGGAAGGGATTCGAAGGTAAGATCGCCGGGCTCACATTTGACTATTCGGTGGTGAGTCCTCGTGATGCTGCAAGCGGTCAGGCTACTGGTAAGCGTGTGCACAAACCGATCAGGATCAAAAAGGCGTGGGGAGCCGCCTCGACGCAACTGTTCAACGCCATTACAAAGAATGAGGTGTTAACGGCAGTGGTGATCGATTTCTTCTCAGTTGACCCAAACGGCGTGATGGTGCTTGACCATACCATCAAGCTGACGAACGCCTTCGTGTCATCCATTGCGCACAATTCCGAATCGCTGGGAGCAGCAGCCACGTCACTTCCTCCGACAGAGACGGTGGAGTTTGTCTTTCAACAAATTGAACTCATCAATCACAGATCGAAGACCGCGGCGATGGATAGCATGTTGGCACCGTAACGGGTGAGCTCTTGTCGACAAGGCTGCTGAGCGGCAGGTCCCATCCGCTCCAACATGAGGAGTATTGGGTGTGAGGAGGCGATGAGAAATCTTCCGATAGTCCGGCCGCAGGAGACGCGTTATACACGCGACAGCGCGTTCTCATACACCTGTCACGCCTGTAGGCGGTGCTGCCACGACAAGATCATTCAGCTCAATCCGTATGAAGTTGCCAGGCTGGCGGAGAATCGCCGCATCACCACGACGGAGTTTCTCGCCCGCTATACGGAGCGGAATGGAACAGTCCTCCAGCGCGAGGAAGAAGGAGCCTGCGTCTTTTTGACTCCGGAAGGCTGCGGCGTGCATCAGGATCGTCCGTTGGTCTGCAGGCTCTATCCCCTGGGACGCAAGGTCACGGCCGAGGGAGAAGAGTCCTTTCGAGAAGTGGCGCCGCATCCGGAAACGGAAGGGTCCTACGGCACTGGAAGCACGGTTGAGGAGTTCCTGGCACGCCAAGGCGCCGGACCATTTATCGAAACGGTTGATCAATACGTGGATGTGGTGGCCCGCATGACTGCCGCGTTAGTGGGCGCCATGCGCGGCAATGAGGAACTCAAAGACGAAGTCCGGGGTGCTGTTGAACAACTGGTGCAAGGGCAGGACGAGGTGATGCCGGAATGGACCGACATGGATCTGGTGGTGACGAGATATTGTGTCCGTCAGAATCTTCCGATTCCAACCGAGGTGTCAGGCAAAATGGCCTTGCATATCCAGGCCATTGAGGAGTGGGTGCGATCAATCTAACCGTTAAGAAGGAGGAAAAAGCATGACACAGCACAAGAGGCAGGCTCTGGCGTTGGCTGCGGCGCTCGCGACGTTAGGTCTCTCTGTCGGTGTGGAGATTCAGTCCGTGCTGGCGGCTAGCCCGGAGGCGCCGATCGGATCGAATCAATTTAAAGTCGGCCACGAAGGCATCAAGAAAGATGCGATTCAGATGAAGGAGAACGCCATCCAGCAAAAGCTCGACGCGACGCAGCACAAGCTGCCGTCGATGCAACAGAAGGATCGCATGATGCCGGGTGTCAAGCCGGTTGACCCTCCGCGATAGTTACGGCATCGAACGCCGTGAATCAGGTGGAAGACGGGTTGAAGAGTCCAGGCTGGGCGGCTGTCGGTCGTTTGTGTTGAGCTGCGTGTAGAGACACCGGACTGTTCCGCTCAAGCAGCCCCAAGTCCGATGGTGTCAGAGGCGAGGGAAGCGCCGGTCTTTCCCTCGCCTTGTCATTGTCTCCATGCCGGGGCGATCTGTCGACGAGCAGCGAGTCAAGCGTGCGCAATTATTTCAAGATGAGAGACGGTTGAATTCCCTCCAACCGATAGTCTCATGCAGCCGAGAGTGAACCAATCGATATACCCTCTGTCCTGAGGAGAACACCATGCGACGAGTCATCTGTTGTTTTATGCTGGTGGTCGCGCTCTGCGCAAGTATTCCTACCACCGTACGTGCGGCAGGCAACCCTGCGCTGGATTCCCTTGCGCAGGGAACGGTCGTTCAATTCTCAGGAAAGGAGGCGGTGTCGGAACCGTTTGCCTTCAACCTAACGATCGCGGCCAACGACAAGGCGATCAACTTTTCGCTGGTGGTCGGCCAGTCGTTCACAACGGCTGTGGCTCCAGGGCGAATTGTCAGCGGCATGGTCGAAAGTATCGAACAGCTGGAGTCTCCCACTGCGCAAGGGCAGTATCGGTTACGGTTGGTCCCAAGTCTGAATCGCCTGAAGTACCGCAGTACGAGCCGGACATTCTATGGGATGACGGTGCTTGACGTCGTCAAGACGCTACTGAATGAAGCGGGCCTCACGAACGCGGAATATCGCGTGGCCGCTGCCTCCCCGTCCCGAGAACTGACGGTGCAGTATCAAGAGAGCGATTTCGCGTTCATCTCAAGACTGCTGGAAGAAGCCGGTATCCATTATCACTTCGAAACATCTCCGAATGGCGACAAGGTGGTCTTCAGCGATGCCAATGCAGGATTACCCTTCTTGCCTTCGGGGAAACTGATCTTTGCCACGGCATCCATCCCCTCCGTATCCTCTTTTAGCCGGGGACAATCCCTGCATAGCGGGCAGGTACAAGCCGGCGACTACAACTGGAAACTACCGGCTGCTGACCTGACTGCCGGCGCCCAGTCGACGATCTTCGGAGATTTGACAGAGCGGATATTTCCTGCCGGTGTGGAGACGAAGGCCGATGCCCAGGTTCAGGCGAATATCCGATTGGCCGCCCGTATCGCCGAAGCGCAACAATGCCGGGGCGAGTCGACCTATCCGCAATTACAAGCCGGGCAACGCATACTCATGACCGGGCATCCACGCGCAGATTTCAACCAAGAGTATGTCGTTACGGCTGTGGAGCATCAGCGAACGGCCAAAGACTATCGCAATGTCTTTCGCTGTCTGCCTGTGCAAATTGCATTTCGTCCCCTTCCAATCACTCCACAGCCAGTCGTCAATGGAATAGTGTCAGGCATCGTGGTTGGACCGCAGGGTGAAACCAAACATGTCGATCAGTTTGGACGCGTTCGGATTCGATTCCCCTGGAGACACCCGTCGCATTCTATGCAGACCGATCCAGGAGACAGCGGATTTGTGCGAGTCGCGCAGATCGCGGCGGGTGCCGGAAGTGCGGCTCTGTGGTTGCCGGATGTCGGGGATGAAGTCGTCATCGCCTTCGAGCATGGCGATCCGAACCGTCCTATGGTCATCGGCAGCCTGTATAACGGAAGGGACATGCCGCCCGTTCAACTTCCCGCCAAAAAACATCTCTCCCTGTTGCGTACACAATCGTCGAGCGGCCAGAAATCAGAAATCATCTTTGACTCGACGCCAGGATACGAACGGCTCGTTCTAGAATCGGGAGGACAAATGCTAACCCTCGGCACGAGCGGTCTGACGATGGCGGGATCTTCGGTCATATTGTCGGCAAGCACGTCGCTTCAGTTGCAGGCAGGCGCAGACCTGGTCCAACAAGTCGGACGAAACATGGTGGTGGAAGCCGGCAAGGACATGCTGCTCAAGGCCGGACAGAACTTTTCGCTCACCAGTCAACGGAATGCGCAGTTTACGGTCGGAGAACATGCCGTGATCCTCACAGGCAAATCGCTGACGACTCAATCCGGTGCCATGCTCAAATTCGTCGCCGCAGACTCGGGAACGATCCAGGTGGGACAGGGCCTTCTGGACATCCGCCGTGACGGGAACATCGAGATTGCAGGAAACAACGTCGCGATCAAATCCAGTGGGAATATGGTGATCAAAGGGTCGAAGATCACTCAGAACTAGGCCTGCATGCCGATCGCCTGTTCATCGAGAGGGATAGGGTTTTCAAACCCGTATCCCTCTCGCACAGACTGTCTGACCCGAGCCGCACATCCGTCAGCAAGCTGGACGGCACGTCAAGGCGAGATCGTGCGTGGCCAGGAAACGTTTCGGATCTCTACCTCATGCACAATGATGAATCCGTCTCGCCTCCGTTCATCACGACTATTCCGCAACAGTATTAGAACGGTTTGTTATTGATCACATC